>NZ_JAFSNZ010000028.1 GCF_017447225.1 Methanobrevibacter sp.
ACTACTGCTAATGCTAACAGGACTGTTCGTAATGTTGGTGAAGCTGATTCTTTCTTAGCTGCTATTAATATTACCAGTGGAGAATTGTTATACAGCTCATACATTGGTGGTAGCAAAACTGATGATGGTGAGGCTTTGTTTATTAGTGATGATGGTTTCTTGTATTATTTAGGTGATACTTGGTCTGATGATTTCCCTACTACCGCTAATGCTTATCAAAAAACTTATGGTGGTGTTGGTGATGGTATTTCTGGTGGAGATATCTTTGCTATGAAATTTGATACCAGTGATTGGAGTATTGTTTATTCCACTTATCTTGGTGGTAATGCTGATGAAGGTGGAAGAGCAATTGCTGTTGATGATGAAGGCAATCTTTATATCGGTGGTATGAGTCAGTCCAGTGATTTCCCTGTTACTGATGATGCTTTCCAGAAAGTTAAAAATGGTCAAGTCTATGTTGCTGATCCTCAACAACATGCAGATTTCTACACTATGGATGCTGTTTTAGCTGTTTTAAGTGCTGATGGTAGTGAATTGTTATACAGTACTTATATCGGTGGTGACTATGGTGAATTCATTATGGGGGTTGAATTGATTGATGGTGGAGTTATCTTGCAGTTCAGAACTTATTCTGACGATTTATGGGTAGCTGAAAACGCTTATCAAAAAGATAAAGGCATCGATTTGTATAATCCTAGTTTAGCTTACATTGGAACAATCTACGAAGACTATTATGCAAACAGAACCATCTATGACATGGACACATACTTTGCTGTATACTTATTCGGTAACATTCCAACTGCTGTAAATAAATTGGCTACTGAATATACTAGTGTTCCTACTATTCAAGCTGGTGTAAATAACACTTTAACATTAACCGTAACTAATGATGGTACTGGAAAAGCAACAAATGTGACTGTTAAAGTTTTAAGTGGAAATGAAACAATTTTCGAAACTATTATTCCTGATTATGCATTAGGTTCAAGTTATAAATTCTCATTTGTAGACCCAACTATCAGACCAATTGATGAAAACACACAATATGGTGCTAATAATACTTTAGCTCAATATACTGTTGTCGTTGAAAATAATGGTAGTGAAATCAATTCTACTGATTATTCATTCCCTGTTCGTTACAACGGTAATTTAGGTAAGAATTTAGAATATCCAACTGAAAACTACACTGAAATCAATCGTTACTATCAAATTACTGGTGATGTAATTGTTGTTAATTCTGGTGATTCCGCTTATATGGGAACTGGTGTAACTTCAAGAAATGAAACATTAACAGCCGATTATGATGGTGATGTGGCTGAAGCTTTACTTTATATCTCATATAATTGGGACAATGTTGCTTCAGGTGACTTTAATACATGGAATGTAACATTCAACAATGCAACTATAACTCCTATAGCAAGTTATCGTGATCAAGGAAACTTAGGTAACTATGGAAACAGAGGATACGGTTTAGTTGTTTATAATGTAACTGGCCTCGTTCAATCTGGAAATAACAATATAACTATTAAAAAACTTTCCAGTAAATCTGCTGTTTATCCAGGTTCATTATTAATTTTAACTAATAATAATGAATCCACTACTAGTAAAGGAGTTTACATTGCTGAAAATGCTGATTTACTTGCAAAATCATATAGTAAAAATTTAACTGTAGGTTCAAAAACACAATTCGAAAGTGTTGATGTTGAAAAAGTTTTAAATTCAACTTTATATGTCTTTGCTGCAAGTGCTCAAGCTGGTGAAGGTAATATTGTATTCAATGATAATGTTTCATCTGATGTGTGGGCTGGTTCATCCAATTCAGTAAGCATATTTGAATTAGACATCACTAATCTTATAAGTGAAGATAATTCATTATTCTTTGAATCTACAGGATCAACTATTTTAGCTTTACATCAAATCATTGTAGTTGAAAACGAAAATCATGTAGTTGTTAATGCTCCAGATGTTGAAAAATACTTCTCTGCTCCTGATAAGTTTGTAGTAACAGTTACCGACAATCAAGGCAATGTTGTTTCCAATCAATCAGTCCAAATTATAATTAATAATGTTACTTATACTAAAACAACTGATGAAAACGGTACTGCAAGTTTAGGCTTAAACTTAAGACCAGGAATCTACAATGTAACAACTGTTGTGGAAAATACTACTGTTAATTCAACCGTAACTATTTTATCAACAGTCAATGCTAATGATGTTACTAAAATCTTCAGAAACGGCACTCAATACTATGCTACATTCACTGATGCGCAAGGAAACACATTGGCTAACGGTACTGATGTGACATTTAACATTAACGGTGTCATGTACACACGCCAGACCAATGAAAATGGTACTGCAAGATTGAATATTAACTTAGGTCAAGGCACATTCATTATAACTGCCACTAACCCAGTTACTAATCAAATGGCTTCCAATACCATTACAGTTATTCCAAAAATCGTAGAAAACAATGACTTAGTCAAATATTATAAAAACGATTCCCAGTACGTTGTTAAAATTTTAGGTGATGACGGCAATCCTGTCGGTGAAAACGAAACCGTTACATTCAACATCAACGGTGTAATGTATGAAAGAAAAACCAATGCATCCGGATACGCTAAATTAAACATTAATTTAAGCCCTGGAGACTATGTTATTACAGCAATGTATGGCGGAAGCGCTGTTGCCAACAACATTACCGTCAAACCGATTTTATCAGCTGAAGACATCACAATGAAATATCGTGATGGAACACAGTTCAAAGCAAAATTGCTTGACGGACAAGGAAAACCATTCGTCGGACAAAACGTAACATTCAACGTCAACGGAGTAATGTACGAAAGAACTGTTAACAGCGAAGGATTTGCAGCACTCAACATCAACCTACAGGCTGGTGAATACATCATAACTTCAATGTATAACGGTGCAGCAATAGCAAACACAATAAAAATAACTTCATGAGGTTAATCAATTAACCTCATTTTATTTTTTTTGGAGGGTTTTGTATTAAAAATAAGATAATATTTACATTAGTATTGATTATTGGGATATGTCTGTGCATGTCATTTGCGGCTGCACATCCTGGACATGATGGTCCACATCCTGAAGAAGTAACAAGCACAGGTGGTGACTCAGGTTCGCAATCTGTTCCAAGTTCCTCTTCTAGTTCTGGTGGTTCAGATTATAGTTCTTCTGATTCAAGTAGCTATTCTGGATCTTCTGTTTCTTCTTCATCTTCTGGTTCTGGTGGTTCTGATTCATCAAGTTCCTCTAGTTCTGGTGGGGATGATCAATCTATTGAAGTTAATGCAACAAACAATACTTCTGTAAATAATACAACATCAGACAATACAACAAATATAACCTCTCAAAACAATAATTTTGATTTTACTATTATTGGGATAATTTTAGCAATTATTGTTGTTTGTGTTGTTGGTTTTATTGTGTATAAAAGAAAGTAAAATTTTTTATTTTTTTTTATTTTTTTTAATAATAAACTTTAATAATAATTTCATTTATAAATTAATAATAAAGTGAAACACATGCGGGTGGAATTTTGGAGAAACCACAATTAATTAATTTTATAGCTAAAGTTATGGAGGATTCTGGTTTTAAAGTATATAAGAACTTTAAGACTTCACAAAAGGTTATTGACATATATGCTGTTCTACCAACAACAATTGGTGATTTTGGTGTAGTTATGGCATGTAATAACTATGATAAGGAGTTTGAAGTTGGCATTGATTTATTAAGGGAAATGGAGGATGTGGCAGAAAGCCTAAAAGCTTCAAAAGTTGCTGTTGTTACATCAGCTTACTTCAATAATCAGGCTACCAATTATGCTTTGAGAAAAAATATCAAATTGGTCGATAGGGATAATTTGGTGGAATTGGCTAAAAAATACCAGGATAATTCTCAGCAAACTACTTTGGATAGTGATTACTCTTCAGGTGAGGTTTCATATATTGAAGAAGAATATCCAGAATATACTTACGATGCTTCAGATATGGAATATATCATGCGCAGAAGAGATGAAAACCCTGTTGTTTATAAAAATACTTTATATCCTCAGGTTGAGGAATATAATAATTTTTCAAATAATTTTTTAACTTCAATATTAAATAGGCGTAAAAGAAATCAGAATAATGGTCTATATCCCGCAAACTTGTATGACTATGGTTATTCTTCTGGTCCGTCCTGGTTTGACCGCCTGCAACCGATTTTAAGTAATGCTTTTGTCACAATTGCTCTAGTTGTTATTGTTTCATATTTATTGTCTTTCATATTCGGCAACTTATTGAAAATAGATTATGGTATAAGTGGTTTAATTGAAATGATTGTTGCTTTGGCTCTGTCTTATGGATTAACATTCATATTTGCAGATAGATCAAGGTTCTTTATTACTCGAGGAACTGTAATATTCTTTATTTCACTTATAATATTGATTATTTTAATATTTGTATAGATTACAAATACTTTTTTTTACTATTTTTTATATTTGGTTAGCAATATCAATATCAATCCTAAAAGGTATAAAAACCAAATCATAATGTCAGTCGGTCCTGTTTCAATCCATATTAATGTATGAGTTAATATTATTGAATAGATACCGATTTCCACACCGTTTTTAGCAATTGAATGAATAATTTTTAAAAATGCCCCCATAAATAGCATTTGGATTGTAAGACCTATATATCCAAAGTCAAGCATCACCGGTCCGAACATTGTTGAAGTCAGACAGACATCGTAATGGAGCACATAATTTCCTATAAATGACCTTGGACTTCCTGATGAGAAAATCATTGATAATATATGACCGTTTGTAGTTCCTGCAAGTGGAATTATTTTTTCTAATACTTCCTGAGTAAATGCTGCCCTGTAAAATACCAATTCAACAGGATTCAATGTCCAGGTTTGTGTTGCAATGGACTGTGATGCTATGTATCCTACGGCAAGGCCTCCGATTGCAATAATTATAACGAATAGAATTCCAATTTTTTGAGATATTTTTCCAATATAATACATGCTGATGAATACGCTGACCAGAATTCCCACTACTGATGTTCTGTATCCGTTAAGCCCAAAAACTAATGCTCCAAGTAGAACAAGTATCAAATATTTTCTATTATAATATTTAGCAATCAATATATTTATTAAAATTAAAAATAGAGGATATGCAATTCTCCACAAATTAGTTGTTGCATTTGCTTTTAGTACACTATCAAATAAAGGTATTCCACCAAGCAATACCATATTAAGGCTCTGCAAAACAAGTGATAATATGATAAATAATACTAAAATTTTTTCTGATAGAAAATTAATTTCAGCGGTTTTTTCTATTGTAAACTTTTTTGAAACTATAAATGATGCTATTGTAAACAATGCTGCTGCAAAGATAACTGTCAAAATGGTTTGGGTATTCAGAGGATCTTCGAATCTGTAATTGAATGACCCGATATATCCCATCACCAAAAAGACCAGTATTGCTATCGGCACGATATATGGATGGAAAAAGTCTATTTTTCTATTGCTGAAATACATAGGTTTCCTCCGAAGTTAGGCATTGCAGCCACATGTGTGTGCACGTAACTTGCTAAAGTGTTTTTTTCCATAAATCCGTCCTGGAAATCATATGAGCCTTTTCCACGGGTTATCTTAAATGCAAAGTCATGTTGTGGAGTGTCAACTATCACTTTTGAATAGTGGAATTCATGTCCATGGAAAACTTCGCCTTTTTTGGAAATGATATTGTCTTTCTGGACTTCCGCAATCGTATATTTCAGTGCTTGGACACGATCTGTTAGAATGGACTTGTAGGGATATACATTTACTACAGCATCTTCATGAATTGATTTCATAAGATACATTAAACCGCCACATTCGGCAAAGATAGGACGGTTATCCAGATGGAAGTCCTTGATATCTTTAAGCATTTTTTCATTATTCGATAGTTCTTTTGAAAATAGCTCAGGATATCCTCCACCGATATACAATCCGTCAATGTCTGGAAGGTTTTCATCGTTCAATGGTGAGAAGTATTTTATTTTAGCACCGTTTGCTTTCAATGATTCAATGTTTTCCTTATAATAAAAATTGAAAACTTCATCATAGGCAACACCAATTTTAACCTTCTGTTTATTTAGCTTATTCCAAATAGGCTCCAGATCAGAGTTAATTTTAGGTGCGGTTTTTGCGATTTCAACCAATCGGTCCAAATCAATTGAATTCTTGATGGTTTCACACCATATGTCAATAAATTTCAAAGAATTCTCTCGCTCACGAGCAGGAACAAGACCTAAATGCCTTTGCTCTATTGAAATATTGTCATCACGTATTATTCCGCCGATGACTTCCGTTCCAGTGATTTCTTCTATTGAACGTTTTGTTTTTTCGTAATGCGCTTTATTTTTGACTTTATTGAGAATTACTCCGGCAATATTAATTTCAGGATCCAGTCCTTTAAAGCCTAAAACCAATGCCGCAGCGCTTTTAACCAGGCTTCTCGAATTGATTATCAGAATAACAGGTGCCTTAAGGGATTTTGCAATTGAAGCAGTACTTCCTATATCGTTGATTGAATCAATTCCTTCATATAATCCCCTGACGCCTTCAATAACTGCAATATCTTTGTCGGCCATTGCCTTATTGTAGGAATCCCTAACCTGTCCGTCATGCATAAAAAAGGAATCCAGGTTTCTTGAGGTGTTTCCAGTAGCCAAAGTATGATATGATGGGTCTATATAGTCTGGCCCCACCTTAAATGGCTGCACATTATATTTTTCGGATAATGCTTTCATTATTCCGGTTGCAATTGTGGTTTTTCCAACTGCACTGCCGGTTCCTGCTAAAATTATTCTCATGAATAATAATTTATTTTGATAATATATTATCTTTATGTAAAAAATTACTTTTTAAATCATTTTATATAATATTAAAACCAAAAATTAAATCATAATATATTGGTGGTCAAATGAGAATACTATTAATTCATTCTGATTATTTAAATTATAATGTTAAAAAGAAAACACCAGTAGCCGAAGAAATCGAAGAAGCTAAACATGACGGTTCTTTCGATGATTCTTTAGTTGTATTTACTGCTGTTGAAAAAGAAGACGAAGATAACCCTCAAGGGATTGTTAAAAACTTAGTTAAAGAGGTTTTAAAAACCAATGACCAAGTTAAAGCAGAAAACATTGTTTTATATCCATATGCGCATTTATCTTCTTCATTAAGCTCACCAAAAGTTGCTGTTGGAATTTTAAAAGATGCTGAAGAAGCTCTTTTGGCTGAAGATTTAAATGTTGTAAGAGTACCGTTCGGCTGGTATAAGGCATTTGAAATTTCCTGTAAAGGTCACCCATTAAGTGAGCTTTCAAGAACCATAACTGCCGAGACTGAAGAAGAAAAAATTGAAAGAAAACCTTCCAAATGGCAAATCCTTGAAGGAAATAAAATCACTGAAATCAAAGACTTTAAATTTGAAAACAAAGCATTCAAACATCTCGTTGATTATGAATTGGGCCAAGGCGCATCCGATGAAGGCGAACCTCCTCATGTCAAACTGATGAGAGAAAAAGAAATCTGTGATTACGAGCCTGCATCCGATGTTGGAAATCTCCGCTGGTATCCGAAAGGAAAATTAATCAGGGATTTGTTGGATGATTATGTTTATGATTTGGTAGTTGATCGTGGAGCAATGCCTGTTGAAACTCCAATTTTCTATGATTTGGATAATCAGGCAATCTATGAGCACGCTTATAAGTTCGGTGAAAGACAATACAGAACTGACACTAAAAAGAAATTGATGTTAAGATTCGCAGCCTGTTTCGGTGCATTCAGATTAATGAGTGATTCATTCTTAACCTGGAGAAATTTACCTGCTAAGATTTTTGAATTGACACATTACAGTTTCAGATATGAGAAAAAAGGTGAAGTTGTTGGTCTTAAAAGATTAAGGGCATTTACAATGCCGGATTTCCACTCATTCTGTGCTGACGTTCCGGCATCCTTGGATGAGTTTTCAGCCCAGACTGACATGTGTTTAAAAACAGGCAGTGACTTGAACCTGGACTTTGAAGTTATTTTCAGAGCAACCCAGGATTTCTTTGATGAAAATGAAGAGTGGATGTATGAAATTGCATCAAAATTCAACAAACCAATTCTTTTAGAAGTTTTACCTGAAAGACACCACTACTGGGTATGTAAAATCGACTTGGCTAATATTGATGCTTTAGGTCGTCCTATTGAAAACCCTACAGTTCAGATTGATGTTGAAAGCGGTAAAAGATTTGACATTGAATACTTGGGTGAAGACGGCAATCAGCACAATCCTACAATCCTGCACTGTTCCCCAACAGGTAGTATTGAAAGGGTTTTATGTGCAATGCTTGAAAAAACAGCTATTGATTTAAATGAAAAATCTCCAATGTTGCCAACATGGTTAAGTCCAATTCAGGCCAGAATCATTACAGTTGGGGATGCTCATGAAGAGTTTGCTGAAGAAATCTATGAAAAAATCAATGCATCCAATATCCGTGTAGATATCGATGACCGTGATGAAAGTGTCGGTAAGAAAATCAGAAATGCATCCAAAGAATGGATACCATACATATTTGTCATTGGAGATAATGAAGTAGAATCAGGCAAATTCCAGGTTACCGTTCGTGAAACCGGTGAAAAAGTCGACATGGATGTAGATGAATTAATCGCTGAAATTAAACAAAAAACTAAAGGAATGCCTTTCAGAAGATTACCTTTACCAAAGGATATCTCAAAAAGGATCAATTTCCAATAATTATATTTACAAATAAAAATAAACTATAAAGTGTTATTATATAACGGAGGAAATTTAATGGACCCAATGTATAGAATAGGAGAAGCTCTTATTGGAGACGGCCCGGAATTAGCACACATTGATTTATTGATTGGTGATAAATTCGGTCCTGTTGGTCATGCTTTCGCTAATGGATTATCTAGCCTTTCAGTTGGACACACTCCATTAACCAGCGTAATCAGACCAAACTTAATGACTAAACCAGCTACTTTGATTATTCCTAAAGTAACTGTTGGTGATTTAGACGATGCTAGTAAAATTTTTGGACCTGCACAAACTGCTGTTGCAAGAGCAGTAGCTGATGCAGTAGAAGACGGATACATTCCAAAAGATATTGTTGAAGATATCGTAATCAATGTTAGTGTATTTATTGATCCTTCTGCAAAAGATTACAGAAAAATCTATCAATATAACTATGGAGCTACCAAATTGGCTATTAGGAGAGCAATGGAAGGATACCCTTCAATCGAAAAAGTTCTCGCAGAAAAAGACCGTGGAACTCACCCAATTATGGGATTCAGAGTACAAAAACTTTGGTCTCCACCTTACTTGCAAGTAGCTCTTGACTTAGACAGCAAAGAAGCAATGGCCAAAATCCTTGGTGACTTACCGGATAAAGAAAGAGTACTTATTGAAGCAGGTACACCACTCGTTAAAAAATTCGGTGTCGGTGTAGTTGAAGACATCAGAGCACTCCGTCCATCCGCATTCATCATCGCAGATTTAAAAACCTTGGATGTAGGACGTGTAGAAATTAAAATGGCAGCAGATGCAACAGCTGATGCAGTAGCTATTTCCGGACTCGGTACTATTGAATCAATCAAGAAAGCTATTCATGAAACCCAGAAACAAGGTATCTACGCTATCTTGGATATGATGAACGTAGCTGACTTTGAAGATAAATTATCACAATTGCCTGATGATTTAAAACCGGATATAGTATTATTACACAGAAATGTTGACCTCGAAACTTACAAAGCCGAAAAAGGTGAAGATGTAAGTGAAATGACCGAATGGGGTAACATTAAAAAGATTAAAGAAATCCTTGGCGGTGGCCTTATCGCAGTAGCTGGAGGAATCACTCCTGACAATGTTGAAGAAGCTATCGAAAAAGGTGCAGATGTAATTATTGCAGGAAGATACATTATCGGTTCAAGAGATGTCAGAAGATCTGCTCAAGACTTCTTAGCACACTTCCCACCTGACCCAGATAATATGAGACTTGCAATGGATGAAGACGAACAAGTAAATTAGATTAATTTCTAATTTATTTTCTATTTTTTTTAAGAGGTTTTAAAATGGGTTTTTGCAATTCTTGCGGCAGACCAATTGTAAAAGAAGATTACGGTACTAATGAAGACGGTAGTTTAAATCCTGAATTTTGTAAAGATTGTTTCCAGGATGGTAAATACACAGAACCTGATATAACATTAACTGAGATGATTGTCCGCAAATCAAAAGAGATGATGGAAAAAAATCCAAGATTGCCAGAAACTACTGCAACAGGTATTACAACCACATTCATTCCTGGCCTTAAAAGGTGGAATCCTGAATTTAAGGATGATTATCAATTTTAAATTTCTTTATTTAAAATAAATTCTTTAACTTTATTGGCGATATATTCGTCACGACTTTTAGTTGATTTTAAGATGTATAATTCTTCTTCTAAGCTGTTGTATTTATCAACTAAATCATTGTAATCAAGACGTAACTCATCGTAATCTTTTTCTAAGCTTTCGTTTTCTTCAAATATTTCAGCATAACTGGTTTTTGTATTGAGATTTTCCTGTTTTAACTGATCATATTTGTCGCTGACTTTAGCATAGCTGTCTTTGATGTCAGCATGTTCCTCTTTTAAGTTGGAGCATTTGGTTTTGAGGTTTTTATTTTCTTCTTTAATACTTGAATATTTGGTTTTGAGGTTTTCATTCTCTATTTTCATATTCACGTATTTGTTCTTTAGGTTTTCATTTTCTTCAATCAATCTGGAATGTTTGGTTTTAATGTTGTTGTTTTCTTCTTTTAAAATAGCTAATGAGTCCTGTTTGGTTTCTTTATTTATGTTTTCCAATGTACTTATTTCATTTTCTTTAGCATGAAGTTCTGCTTTTAGTTCTTCGATGATTTTTTCATATTCAGAAGAATTTTCAGTATTAAGTGCTTGCTCCAATTTTTCCACTTCCATCATATATAAATAATTAGCTATTTTAATTGAATGTAACTCATCTTCAAGATTATTGAAGTTTTCAATTTCATTTTGAGGAATAATAAGGACTTCTTCTTCGTTAGAATAAATATCTTCATTTTTTGGAACTGTAATTTGAATCTGTTCGGTTGTATATTTCTTTTTCTCTCCGGTTTTTAGAGTTCTATGATACTCCCTAGAATATTTTTTTACAATACCATGTCCCACTTTCATATATATCCCCAATAATTACTATTATTTAGATTTATGAAATTAGTTTGATATAAATATTTTGTTAAATTGGTATTTTTTGGAACAAAATTAATTAATTAAAATAATATAATTATATTTCAAGGATGATGTGATAGTATGAAAGTTTTTGGAATTTGCGCCAGCCCCAGGATAAGTACAACAAATTATGTAATTAAAAAAGCATTGGAAAAACTTGATGATGATTCCTTTGAAACAACATTATTTTCATGTGCAGGTAAAAACATTAGGCCTTGCATGCATTGCGATTACTGTTTGGAAAATAAAAGATGCATCATTGAAGATGATATGGCAGATGTTTATAGGAATCTTCAGGATGCCGACGGCATTATCCTGGCAACACCTGTTCAGAGCGGAGGAATTTCAAGCAATCTTTCTGCAATCATGGACAGAACACGAGCTCTTGAAGCTATTGATTACAATCTTCTCAGAGGCAAAATAGGCATGAGCATAGCTGTTGGTGGTGACAGGACAGGCGGACAGGATTTCGCTCATTTAAAAAATATAACTTATTTCATGATTCATGGTATTATTCCGGTAAGCGGAGGACCGTTCGGATCAAATTTGGGAGCATCATTTTGGTCTAATGACACTTTGAATGATATTAAAAAGGATGAATATGGTATGGAATCTTTGAATAGGACTTTAGTTGAATTTGAAAAATTCTTAAAAAAATATATTTAGGTTTTTGAAACCTAAATTAACTCTTCTTTTTTGAAATTAATACGCCGATTCCAAGCCCTATTATTAAACCGATTACAATACCTATTCCTAAAGGAAGTCCAAAGTTGCTGTCTGTCTGTGTATTTCCTGTAGGAGCATTCATTATCTGATTTAATCCGTCCAATATTGTTTCATTATTCAAATCGTCCACTATTATTATTCTGTCAGATAATTCCTGATGCTCGTTTAAAAATTCTTTGCCCGTGTCTTGGTATGCCACAAGCAATATTCTTTTATTCGTATTGTTGACGCTGTGTTCTAGGATATGTGCTACTTCATCTTCTGATGTGAATTTGTATACACTAATGTTTATTCCATTTGCGTCCGCAATATCTTTTACAAGCTGTCCATTTGTATTATTTGTAATAACCATTGTATCTGCCGTTATATCAACTCCATGTGCGGATACAGCGGTTATTCCAACTATTAACAATACTAAAATAATTAATATTTTTTTCATTTCATCACCTAAATTTTATTTATCTCCATTATTTCGGGTTTTATCATTTTAATCGCACTTATTATGATTATATTTGCAAATCCTTCTATTATTGCAATAAATAAGTAGAAAGGAATTAAAGTTGCTAGCAACACATCGAAATTCATAGCTCCGGATATTAGTAAAATTGCTACTTGACCGAATGTGGCAGCCATTATTCCGATAATTGTTGATGTAAAAATTGCAACCTTTTCATTCAAGTCTTTTATAATCTTATAGAATCCATATGTTACAAAGGATAATATCAATCCCATTACTAAGAAATTCGCTCCGAGTATTGTAATTCCTCCCATATTTAGTAAAAGGAATTGCATTAATAAACTTATAAAGGATACAATGTTTGATGTGAAAGGCCCAAGTAAAATAGCCACTAAAGGTATTAAAAAGAAGTGTATTGGCACTCCTAACGGTGAAGGAATAGATAATGAAGTCACTGTTATTGTAAATACGCTAAAAATAGCTATTGATACTATCCTTTTTTCTTTATTTTCATCTTTGGAAAATTTATAAAAGAATATTGCCATTATTATCAATGTAATAATCCAATAAATCAATGCTTGATTAAGAGGTACAATTCCGTCGGGTAAATGCATTCAATCACCTTTTAGTTATATATTACAAATATGATATTTTTTATTCATATTATATTAATTTTTTTAAAAAAAGTATTATTTATAGTTTTTTAGTTTTAATTTATCTGTTTCTGATATTTAATTATTAAATTTACTTATTTTATAAATAACTTTATAATTATATAATAATTGTTATATGCTCAATTATTATTATTTATTTTGCTAATATAACATTGTTAATAGTATTACTGAATTTTTATACTCTGATTTTTCAATAATTTTTCTTAATTTCACTGTAAATTATATAATTTAATATTTTATAATAATATAAATTAATTTATTCAATAAACGATATTTAAAAGAATTAATTTCATATTTTACTACTTTTTATGTGGTTTCATTTTTTTAAATTTCCGTAAAAGTAATACTTTTTCTGTAAAATTATTATTATAAGTAATAAATATTTATATATAATTATTACTACAAAGTAGATTTGTATTTAGTTAATGATTGTTAACGAATACATAATATATACAAAATGGGAGGCTAAAATATTAAAAAACAATTTATTTTACTCATGACATTTGTCATGTTGGTAATGTGTGCAATGACTAGCGTTTCTGCTCAGGATGGCGATGTAATTTCTTCAGACATACTGACTAATTCAGAAATTCCAGGCATTTCTCAAATTGATATTGCCGTAAATTATGAATATCCTGATGATGCTAGCAAAATAACACCTACATTTAATATAGAGAATAATTCTGTCATTTCTCAGGATTATGATAGTTCATCTAAACTGTATAATGTTAAAATTAATTCAACAGAAATCTCTACTAAACTTAATATTTCTATTTCAGCTCCAGGTTATATTACACAATATAAACTTGTAGATACTGATAATAAAATTATAAGTGTAGATTTAAAAGCTACAGACAGTTATAAATTAGGTTATGATGTAACAGCTAAAGCAGACTCATTACTTGATTTTAAAAATGCTGATGAAGTTTTAGCAATTACTACAGCTGGTGTACCTAAATTAAACGGTAAAACCAGTGAACCTGCTATTGATGGAATTCTCAACTATGCTACTGAATATATTTCTTATGGTAGGGGTAACATATTGATGTTACGTCAAACCGCTGTGGATCCAATTGATTTTTGTTTTGTAGTTAAAAAAGGCAATGCTCTTAATGCAGCAATATTTTTAAATGGAAATACAAATGAGGTATATCTTGGTACAATCTCTGAAAATATGACTACTTCACAATGGAATGCTTTATATAAAGCTGTTGGCGGTGAAAATGCATTTTCATTTGCCAGTTTGGCTAACGGCTGGTATGATGGCGTAACCTTTGATGTATTACAGGAGGCAGCATTTCATGGACATATTTGTGAAGGAACTCTTGGTGGTTATACAATAACTAAAGCATTACTTCAATATTATCCTCCAATAAAAGAAACTGGTAATGGTAAACAATCTCCTGGAGATATTACTTCTTATAAAGTTTTAGGTATTCCTGGTGATTCTTCTAACGATGCTGTTATCTTTTTCTTAGATGCAACTTCCGGTAAGACTTCTTACATAGGATTCAATACTACTTCAACAGGTGCAACTGAAAAAATGATTGGTTTCATCCGTTGGAATGGTCAAACTAATAAAGGAACTATTATTGTAATGGAATATGATTCCGATAAAAATAAACAGTTATTTGAAAAAGAAACCGGAATTACTGGAGACGGTAGTTTAGAACAATTAAAATACAACACATGGTGGATTAACAGGATTTATAATAATCCTGCAAGTCTTGTTAATATTTTAATTGAAAAAGAAGGTTTGAATTATGAACAATACTTATATTTAGTCGGAACTACTGACGATGAAGAAGATGATGAAGGTCACGTTATCAATGCAACTAATTCTCATGGTTTGGATTATGCTTATATTCAAAGTCTGGATTTACCAAATGCCACCCGTGACAATGTTATCGCTAATAAAGGTTCATTGACTTACGATGACTTCAAAGCTATTGGTCAACAAGCTGCAAGCACTGCAAAATCAATTTATGAAAATGAATTAGGTGTAAAAATACATAAGGATATGCCTAATTTGATGGTTTTAACTTCAGCTGGTTATGTAATGATTAATGAGCAATCAACCGAGGCATGTTGGGATGGTTTATTTGAAGAGTTAGGGTCAAGATTATCCAGAAAAACATTATTACCTGATCATAAAGCAATTTGGACTCCATTATGGTTTAATTTCTTATTAAAACAAGACGATGGTTCTTTAATGAGTATTTATATGAGATATAATGAAGACGGAACATTTTTCATCGGTGAATATAATGGAAGTCAAGTTTACAATATCAACATGACTACTTTGAATAATTCAGCTATTTCTGGAGGAATTAGTTCAAGCGCATATCCTGATGGAAATTATTTCAGTATTCAAAGTATTTCCAATGCTTGGTCTGCAGGACCGGCTTTTGACCAAATCATGTCATTCTTGTTCCACAATCATGCATGTCCAGGTGTACAGCCAGGATTCTTCATGGTTGACTATATTCAGGAAAATTTCCCATTAAATGAGAACCAATCCTATATCTACATTGCAAATGAACAATATTGTAAGGATGATAGTCTTGAATATATTTTGGATGTATCTCCAGGTCTTGGAAATTATCTTGTTCAAAAATTAACAAGTGATGAATATAAAGGTGCTGATGATTTGGATGAAGAAGGTATCTTGATAATTTGGGATTCAGCTAATAACATTGGTCAGGCTGTCGCTCTTTCTTATCAATGGCCAAGCCCTGATTTAAGTGCATATGCTACATCTGAATCAAAAAGAGCTGCTCAAATTCAAGCATTCATTGACTTGTATAATGGTAGAGATAATCCAATTTTAACAGATAATTACCATAAAGTTGCTCATTCAGATAGTAGATGGATTACTCAGGAACAATTGCAAACTATCACTTCTGGAGGAGAAGGCAGTAGTCTTAAATATTTAAGAAGTTTGGAAGATATCAGTAAAGAGGATTTATTAAAGCAAATTGCTGACAGTAATAAGGAAAATACTAACACAGAATCTAACAATACTAATACAAACACTAATACTAATACAGATTCTAATAGTAATGTAAATAATCCATCTGTTCCTTCTACAAATACAAATCAACGTAGTTATTCCAGTGTTGGAACTTCAAATAACCCAATAAGCACTTCAACTGCTTCAACATCTGAAGATTCATCAGAAAGTCCATCTGATGATAGTTCAAATGATGATTCAAAAGCTTATGAGATTAATAAAAAGCCTGTTTCTAAATCAGGATCTAATAATCTTGTATACGCAGTTATTGGAGCTTTAGTTTTAGGTGCTTTGTTTGCTGTAGGTTATATGAGAACTAAAAAAGATTAATTATGAGATTATTCATTCGAATAATCTTTATTTTTTATTTTTTGGATGATTTAAATGAAATATAAATACTTGGCTTTTTTAATAACAATAATTTTAATTGTTTCTTGTGGTAATGTTGTTTTTGCACATCCGGGTCATGGAACTGAATATGTTGAAGAGGTTCCTTCTTCATCCTCTAGTCCTTCTCAACCGATGCAATCTTCAGATAGTGGTTCTGGTTCAGGAAGTTCTTCTGTTTCTAGTGTATCTTCTAGTTCTAGCAGTTCATATGCTTCTAGTAGTTCAACTGGTTCTGGTAGCAGTTCATCTAGTTCAAGTAGTGCTGTTGAAACTTCAGATTCATCAAATGATGGGATAAATAATAAATCAGCAAATATTTCAGAAGTTAATAATTCCACGGATAATCATATTGAAGAGGAGGATTCTCAGTTATTCAGTGTTACAAATATTATTCTGATGATTATTGCATTAATTATTGGATTTTCTATAACTGCTTTGATTTTAAAATTTTTTAAGTAGATTTAATCTACATTTATTTTTTTGATTACATTTATATATTAAAATTTACTAAAATTAATCTAGACTAATTTTTATAGGTAAATTATATGGCAAATAAGTTGATTAGAGGCAGTTTAATAATTTTTTTAGGAAACATAATTTTCCGTATAGGAGGTTATGTTTACCGTTTTCTAATGGCTATGCTTCTAGGACCTACTATGTACGGTGTTTTAGGACTTACTTTGCCGTTTCAAGGTATATTCCAAACTTTAGCTGCTGGAGGACTTCCGCCTGCCATTGCAAAATATGTTGCTGAATATAATGCCGTCAATGAATCGGACATGGCCAGACAGACCATTTACACGGCTTTAAAGATAATGGTATTTCTGGGAATTTTCTTTGGAGTTCTTATGGTTTTTGTTGTCGCTCCATGGCTGGCTTATGGCTATTTGGGAAAGCCTATCGCATTGGTTCCTTTACAGATTGTGGGACTTATCACTCCTTTCAGTGTAATTGTGGGCGCATTCAGAGGGGCATTCCAGGGTGTTTATAAGATGGAGTATATTCTATATACCCGTGCTATTGAACAGCTTGGTATGATATTATTTGCAACCGCATTTGTTTTAATAGGTTTATCAACTGTTGGAGCTTTATGGGGTACTGTTTTAGGTTATTCAATGGCTGCTGTTGCTGCAGTTTATATTTTCAAATTTCACATGGCAAAATATATTCCTGAAGCTTCTCCAGGATTTGTATTTTCAAGAAAGGATGAATTAAGGCTTGCAGGTACATTAGTTAAATTTTCTATTCCTGTTATTATCACGGCTATTGCTGAAATGCTCATTTACAATATATGTACTATCGTGATGGGTAAATTCTTGACTTTGGATGCTGTTGGATTTTTTGCAGCCGCAGATCCGATTGCACGTTTGCCTTTAATGATTTCAATTTCTGTAGCTACAACAATTCTTCCGGCTTCTTCTGAAGCTTTTAAAGTAAAAGACATTCCGGCATTGCAGAGATATGTGAATGAATCCTATAAATATTCATTGTTGTTTGTAGTTCCGATGTGTGTGGGTCTTGCTTTGTTTGCAGCGCCTACATTGAGGGTATTGTATTTTGCCAAACCTGAATATGTTGCAGGTGCTTCTGCATTGGCTATTTTAGCTATTGGTATGACATTCTATTCAATATTTTCAATTTCAACCAGTATTGTTCAGGGTATCGGAAATCCTCGTATTCCAATGTACATTTTGATTTTTGGAGCTATCGTCACAGGAATATTGTGCTGGATTTTGGTTCCGTTCATGGGAATTGCAGGGGGTGCGCTCGGAACTACTATCGGCTGTTTCGTGATGATGGTGCCGGTAATTTATTTTGTATTCAAGCTGACCAAGGCTAAGGCTCAAAAGCTTTCTGTGCTAAAAATCATTGCTGCATCTGCCATTATGGGTATTTTTGCTTTAATTATTCCAAAAACTACATTATGGCTATTCCCTGGTATTATAGCCTGTATTATTGTCTATTTCTTTGCACTGATTTTAGTCAGATTTTTCACAAAAGAAGATATTGCATCTTTAAGAGAGTTGTCTTCCAAATTTGGCCCTATCTCTGTCATTGCAAATAAACTTCTTAATTTTGTTGAAAAATTAGAATTTAGAAATTAATATATAATAGTAAACCTTATTTTATATAAAAATAATAAATAATATATGTTATATATCTTTGGAGGATTATAATATGACTGATGTAAAAGCGGGTGTTGAATATAAGATTAATGTAGATGGTAATTCTTTCCTACTGGATAATAAGAAATATCAGCTATTAGAATCTATTTTAGACACTGGTTCCTTAACGGAATCTGCTAAAGTAGTTAAAATATCTTATAGGACTGCACTAAACTATATTGATAAAATAGAATCTACTCTTCAAGTAAAAATTGTGAGTACTTCTAAAGGAGGTAAAGGTGGTGGTGGGGGCACTACTTTGACCGAAGAAGGTTATTCTATTTTAAAAGAATGTAAAAAAATTAATGCAATCATGGAGCTTCACAAGGATGTTAATGAAATCGAAGCCGAAGTTTTAGCCATTGACGAGTCTAAAGGGGTAATGACTGTTAAAATGAAAAGCTTTGAAGTTAACATTCCTTTAAATAAAAACTATGTAGTCGGAGATAGAGTTTTAGCATTGATTAGTTATGATAATATCTTTTTAATGTTGGAACCTCAAAAATCAAGTATTCGTAATATAATTAAGGGTACTATTGTTGAAATGAGGTTAAATAATGAGATTATTCGCGTTAATGTGGATATTGGGGGAGTAAATGTCTATTCAGATATTACTGTATCCGCTGAAAAGGAATTGAATCTCACTATTGGCAAGGAAATATACATAGGTTTTAAGGCAATGTCTGTAGCTACTCTGAAATTGTAATTGATTTACGGGTGAGTTCATGTTACAAATTGAGATTGATGAATCTAAATGTATTGCCTGCGGTAAATGTTATGAGATTTGTCCGAAAGCAGATAAAATTTGGAAAATCTCTAACGTCGCACATATATTGGATTTAAGATATTGTCATGTTTGTACATTATGCGCAATGAAATGCCCTACAAACTGTATTAAAATTATACGTGATGGTCCAAAGGACTGAATAATCGAAGCTAGAATTAATAATTTGGAAGGTAATTATGATGGGTCGAACAGCTGATGTTGAAAGGAAAACATCCGAAACAGATATAAAAATTAAGATGAATCTTGATGGTGAAGGAAAATACAATATCTCCACAGGCGTAAATTTCTTCAATCACATGTTGGAGTCTTTTTCAAAACACAGCATGATTGATTTGCATATAACCGCTGCAGGGGATATCGAAATCGATGATCACCATACCATTGAAGATGTTGGAATCTTACTCGGCGAAGCCTTTTCTCAAGCTATCGGCGATAAAGTAGGCATCAGAAGAATGGCTCATGCAATCGTTCCAATGGATGAATCACTAGCTACAGTTGCCATTGACATTAGCGGACGAAGCTACTGTAACATGGACTTGAAATTCAAAAATGAAAAAATCGGAGACATGACTGCAGATATTGTTGTCCATTTCTTTGAATCCTTTGCATCCTCAGCAAAAATGAATATCTATGGGGAAGTAAAAGGAGTAAATGACCACCATAAATGTGAAGCTATTTTCAAGGCATTTGCAAAAGCAATGAAAGATGCTGTAAAAGTAGAACACAATCAGATACCATCAACAAAAGGAACTTTATAAGCTATTAGAATATAGCTTTTTATTTTTATTTTTTGGTTAATTTTAGGTTTAAAAAAAGTTAAAAAAAATAAGTAGAAGTTATCTACTTATTCTGGTTTAGAGATTAATTCAGTTTTACGACCAGGGTTTCCTTCTTTCATGTGAGGAGTTCTTAAGACTGTGTCGTTTGATTTTTCTAATTCTCTTGCTTCTTGTGCTAATTTAGCAGCAGCAGCAGCGATTTCGTGTGCAGCAGCAACTAAAGGAATGAAGTTTTCGAATCCTTTGGTCATGAAACAACCTTTCATGTCTAAGTTTGCGACAGATCCAGCCATTTCGTATGCAGCGATAGCTTTTGCTTTTGCGTATGGGTTAGCAAATTCAGCAGCTTCAACAGCTTTTTCAGCAGTAATAATGAGTTTAGGTAATTCGATTTCTTCTCCAGCATCAGCAGCAGCGATTACACCGTCAATGGTTTTTTGTACTAATCTTAATGCACCGGTTTCAGCTAATACTTTTAAGATGTCAGCGTTGAAGATAGCCATTTCAGTTGGGTCTAACCATTCTCTTTTTGCACCAATCATTGGGTCAGACATTACGATGATGTAACCTAAACCTTGTTCGTCCATTTCATCTTTCTTACCTTTACCTGGTGCATCACCGATGATGATTGCAGGTAAATCTTTTTCAGATAAGAGTTCTCTTGCTTTAGCAGGACCAGGTGCTCCTGGGTTTGGAGAAATGAATATTGCGAAATCAGGTTCAAATTCGTCTACTTTAGGGATCCGGCCTCGCGCAATAAATCCGGCGCTTTATGACAGTGTGTCTCCGGCTGAGAACTTGTTAATTCCCAGTCTATGTCATGCAAAATTCCAACTATGCCCCATAATTCTTTATCTTCGTTAAACAATCCGGCAAAGTGACGCATAGCGGCTTCAACCGCAAGAGCATGATGAATATGCGACTG
>NZ_JAFSNZ010000029.1 GCF_017447225.1 Methanobrevibacter sp.
ATCTACAAGTGTTTCGCTTGTGATGCCTCTGGCGATGTGATTAAGTTCTTGCAGGAATATCTTAAAATCTCCTTCGTTGAAGCCGTGAAGATGTTGGCCAATAAGTATAATTACTATGAATATGATACTGAAGAGGTAGAATTTCTTGATGAGGTAATTTCCTTAATTAGCCAGAGAAAGTACAAACAGGCGCTTGACTGTATTATTGAATGTGAAAGCAGTGAATTGAATGATCCTTTAATCCTGATGAGCAAAGGCCAGTGTTATTTGAGATTGGGAAATAGAAATCGTGCGGAAAAGTGCTATAAAAAGGCTATTGAAGCATGTGATGAAAAACTGATGAATGAAAGGGATGAAGTTACCTTAAACATTAAAGGAAACTGTAATCTCCTGCTTAAAAATTATGATGAGGCCATTAAATGTTATGATGAAGTTTTGAACATGGATGATGAAAACACATTGGCATTAAGCTTCAAATCAGTTGCGTTGGTTAGATTAAATGAATCTGATGCGGCATTGGATTGTCTGAAAAAACTGATTACTATAGATTCGGACAATAATGATGTCAAACTCTTTAAGGTGCAGTATCTCAACGGAATTGAAGAGTATGAGGAATCATTAAAGATATTGGATGAAGTTTTGCAATCCCCTTATGAATATCCTCAGGCATATATGCTGAAAGCCGATGCACTGCTTGAGCTGGGAAAACTTGATGATGCAATGGAAAATATCAACAGATCACTTAAGTTAAATTCTACAAATTCATATTCATACTATGTTAAGGCAAAAATTTTAATGGATAAATCTGATTTTGAAACTGCTTTAATCTATATGGATAAGGCATTATCTATAGATGCAGATGTGGACTGTTATTTATTTGACAAGGCGTCCTGTTATTTGAACCTTTGCAGGTATGAAGATGCATATAACACATATGTTGAAGCATTTAAATTAAATCCTCATAGTGGAGGCATTTCAAATCATGAGATTTTCCTCCAGTTCATTCAGGATTTGAAAAAATATTAAAACATCAAGTGATATACATTTTAATATGGAATTCAAGATTAAATCCAAAGGCCATAGGAATGTCTCATCCTTGCACAAATCCACTTTCGAGATAACAAAGGATACAGAAATCGGACCAACTGCAGACTGTATAATCGGAGTGGATATGGATGATTCAATGACGGACTTTCCAGATGATTTCAAAGAAAAAATTGCTGACTCCAACACCAGAATAGCAGTTATTCTCGATACTCCTAATGGCCATGATGAAATTATTGGTTTTGGCCATGAGGATTTGACTTTAACCCATCCGACGGATATTGTCTGCAGAACAAGTGATTTTACATGCCCAAGAACACTGATGATAAAATCCTCCAAAGCTGCACGTGACCTGAATTTGGATTTGATAAATGATTTAAAAAATGAGGAAGAGTTAAAAATTACTATAAAAATACTCGAATAATAGTTAAATATATATAATGATAAAAACATATTTTTTTATAACTACTTTTGTTTTATGCGGGGGTGGTCGAGCGGTCAAAGGCGCTAGGTTGAGGGCCTAGTGGGTCAGTCCCTTCGCGGGTTCAAGTCCCGTCCCCCGCACTAAATTTCAATCTATTTTTTTAAGTAACTATTTAAGCATTAAAATTAAAAAATATAATTAATAATTTATTATTGGTGATAAACTATGAAAGCTGTTATTCCTGCAGCAGGTTTCGGTACTAGATTTTTGCCTGCTACAAAAGCACAACCTAAAGAAATGTTACCTGTTTATGATAAACCTACTATTCAATATGTTATTGAAGAAGCCGTAGCTTCAGGTATTGATGATATTTTAATTGTTACCGGTAGAAATAAGCGTTCTATCGAAGATCACTTTGACAAATCATTTGAGCTTGAACAGACCTTACAGAGTGCAGGTAAGGACGACCGTTTAAGACAAGTTCGTGCAATCACAGATCTGGCCGATATCTGCTATGTAAGACAAAAGGAACAGAAAGGTCTTGGTGATGCGATTTACTGTGCTAAAAAGCATATAGGCGGAGAGGCATTTGCAGTGCTTTTAGGAGATTCAATCACTAAAGGTCCTGTTCCATGCACTAAACAGCTGATTGATGTTTATGAAAAATATAATGCATCCGCAATATCCCTTGAAGAAGTTCCAAAAGAAAAGGTAGAAAGATACGGTATTATTAAGGGAACTGAAGTTGAAAAGGACATCTATAAAATCGAAAAACTTGTAGAAAAGCCATTGGCACACCAGGCGCCATCCAATTTGGCTATTATGGGACGTTACGTCCTGACTGCAGACATTTTCGATAAGATTGATGAAACCGAACCTGGTGTTGGCGGTGAAATCCAGCTTACCGACGCATTATCCAAACTCGATGCGATATACGGAAATACCTTTGAAGGAAAAACCTATGACATAGGAAACCGTTTCGAATGGTTAAAAACTTCAATCGAATTCGCATTGGATGATGATGAATCAAAAGATGCCCTTATTGATTATATGAAAAATATGATTAATGAATGTGAATAATTTATTTTAACAACGCTGAGAAATAACTCAGCAAATACTCTATTTTTTTTAATATTGATACCATGCAGTACAGAACAATCAAAAAGACCGGAGATGAAATCTCTTCTTTAGGTTTTGGTGCGATGAGGCTACCATTGAAAAATGGTAAGATTAATCGTGATAAAGCCAGAAAATTAATCTATCATGCTATTGACCATGGTGTCAACTTTATTGATACAGCATACCTTTATGGAGACAGCGAAAGCTTTTTAGGCGAAATCCTTCAGGGAGAATATAGGGATAAGGTTAAAATATGCACCAAATTGCCAGCAATAAACGTTCGAAAATATGAAGATATGGAATCAATTTTATCAGAACAGCTTGAAAGGCTTCAGAGGGATTGCATTGATTATTATTTAGTTCATGCAGTTGACTTAAAGGCAATGAACCGACTACTGAAAAAAGGACTCATCGAATTTTTAAACAAGGCCCGAAGCGAAGGCAAAATAAAACATATCGGATTTTCCTATCATGGACCAAAAGAGGAATTCGAGCTGTTGGTTGATGGATATGATTGGGATGTCGTAATGGTTCAGTACAATTACTTTGATGAGAATGTCCAGGCAAGTGTTGAGGGCATCGAGTATGCGGCCTCAAAAGGATTGGGTATATTTATAATGGAACCTTTAAAGGGAGGTATTCTAGCCGGTAAAATGCCTTCTGATGCTGAAGAGATTTTTAAAAATGCAAATCCGGATAAAAGCAATGCCCGATGGGCTATGGAATGGGTTTTGAATAATCGCAATGTGACCTGTGTCCTATCCGGAATGAATTCAACTGAACAGCTTGATGAAAATCTGGATGTTGCCTGCAAAATAACTCCAATGGCTATGAGCTTTGAGGATCTGGAAACTGTTGAACGGGTTAAAAGGGTAATGAGAAACTCTTTAAAAATCAACTGTTCAACCTGTGGGTATTGCATGCCCTGTCCGCAGGGAGTCAATATTCCCGAATGCATGAAAATCTATAATGAAAAATACCTGTTTGGTCATAAAGGATTTTTTAATCCAGCATTATTCGATTATTATCAGTATGTCGGAGGAATTATGGGCAGTTCCGGAAACGCAGGAAAATGCAACGGCTGCGGAAAATGCTTAAGGAAATGTCCTCAAAGATTAGATATCATTAAAGAATTGGAAAAAGTAAAAAAAGAATTTGAATTGCCTGGAATGAATATTCTTTTGCTTTTCATTCAAAAAATCGGTTTTCCATTATACAGGCAAATGGTTAAATTACTGAATCGTTAGCCTTTTCTTATCTTGTCTGTTATATCCTCCCATTCCTGAGATTCCACTACATCATATGTTTCTCTCCAAAATTTCTGTCTTACTATATTCGTCGTTTCCGTAAAAATCGGATTATTTCTCTGTTTTAAAAAATGGTCAAAATAGTCGTATGGCATGGTTAGGTCTCCTATTTTAGTGAATTGTTTATTTCTATTGATGAAATAATATTTAAAGCTTGTTGACGTCACGGAAAAA
>NZ_JAFSNZ010000030.1 GCF_017447225.1 Methanobrevibacter sp.
GCAATTAAAACACTGTTCATTTGATTGGATCTAGTTTGAATTTCATTAACATAAAAATAAGATTTGTTGGTTAAATTATCCCAACCCCAAAATAAAGCATAATTTGCATTAGCTCTGATGTTATCAGGGAAAATTATATTAAAAGAATCGTCATTATTAAAAAAATCTTTTTGATTTGAAATATCTTTTAAAATTAAATTATTATTATTTGTGATTAGCTGAAAATTATTTTGACTATCACCAATGTTACTTTCATTTAAATAAATATTTTCTTCAATTAAATCATCTGAATTATTATCCGTATCCCCCGTATCTGAAACAGATGAAATAAAAGTAATATTATTTTCATCCAAAGTATCCTGAGTAGTACCATTGTACTCGGTAGCAGAAACACTTGAAATAAAAATAAAAACCATTAACAAACATGAAATTAATACCTTTTTATTCATATTATTTTCTCCAATTTTATTCAATTTATTAACATTTATTGATTTTAAATAAAGTAATATTTAAAATCTTCCAACTAACTAAAATTTAAATTTATAAATATATAATTATATTAAATAAAAATCTTATTTTAGTAAAATTAAAGTTAAAAGATAATTATTCATTATCCTTTAGAGATTCAACCATGTTTAATTTTTTAATTTTACCTGAAAACATCAAATTAACAAGAATTGAAATTACATAGGTAATCAAGAATGTTATTATCAATGTTTTAAGTGAAATGTGGGCATTCAGATAGAATGAATCCCCCATTGTTCCCCAGAGGTACTGCAGGACTTCACGGCCCAACGGAACACCGATTACAAATCCGATTGTCGTAAACCACAGGTTCTGAGTCAGCAACAGCTTTCTCAATTGAGAAGATTTGAAACCTAAAACCTTCAGTGTCGCAAATTCCCGTTTAATTTCAGTAAATGAGAGCAATCCAAGGTTGTACAATACAATAACGGACAGTAATGATGCAAAACCTGCAAGCAGATATATGACTGTCATTGATGATTCCATCATATCATCCCAACTGTCAGTTAGAGAATCCATTGAAAATACTGTTTTTACTCCAGTGTAGTTTTCATAGACATCATTTGAAGAGATTACGCTTGTTGTAGTGTAATTTAATCCCAAATCATCCAGTTTCTCTTTTGATATGATGATTCCCTGCGAAGTCGGATCTGAATGAATCTTATCAACGGTAGTGTTAACCCATTTATCTGAGCCCATTATATGCCATTTAACGGTATCTCCCTCTTTGACATCCAATAGCTGAGCCATCTTTTTAGAGAGTGACACTTCACTTTCTGAAATTTCTAAAGGATTTTTTTCATCATCTGTTGGAGTGTATAAATCGTTATCGTCAAGTACTGTGACAACACCCGATTTTTTAACGTCATCCGATTTGATTTCTATTGCACTTTCCATCAGCTTTTCGCCATCAACATCATCGACAATGTAGTCAATCTGTGATGATGTAACATTATCTTCCAGAACCAGTTTTGAGGAATAGTGATTTATATCTTCATATGACCATTCCTTCATCTCATCAAAGCCATCCATACATCCAAATGACGCTACAATGATTAATGTACATGCCAATACGCCGAAAATACTCATCAGTGCCCGGAATTTATTTCTTTTTGCATCACGATAATTCCAGCGCACATTGAATGAAAATTTCTTCCACAATCCCAGTTTTTCCAGAAATCCTGAAGTGGATACTTTTGGAACTTTTGGCCTTATTGCACTTGATGGAGATTCGTTTACAATGTTTCTGCATGCGAAGTATGAAATCAATGCAGCCAGGACAACCATCAGGACAGTTACAATAATAAAACTGATATTGAATCCCGTAAGCCAATATGGAATTGAATACAAATCAGCCATTTCATCAAACATTATCGGAGGCAATGTTAAAGGCCCTAAAATCAGCCCTAAAATGCTTCCAGCCAATACCATCCAGAATCCATAGGAAATATAATGAAACATTATTGTGCGATTTTTAAAACCTAAAGCCTTTAGAATACCTATTTGAGTTCTCTGATTGTTGATTATCCTTGTCATTGTTGTCAGTAATGTCAGCATAGCTATGACTATGAATATTACCGGAATGACATCAGTCATCATCTGGTGCTGTTCCGTTTCATCCTGGAACTCTGCGTAACTAGGATGCTGGGCTCTCGGCATGAATGTGGAGTAATCCCTTGTGAGGTCATCATCCAGCTGCTTTTCATAAGCTGATGAGTTTCCGTCATACTTAACAAGCAATACATTGTATGGAACATCACTTAATGGAAATGCCTTATATGACAGGTAAGCAAATCCCATTTTAGTATAATCAGGTATCATTGACGAATCGGATGTCTGATACAAGTGTTCGGGAGAATAACCCAATCCTTTGATTTCCTTTTCTATTGTTATCCCTTCAAATGTAAAAGAAATATTATCGCCAACGCTTAAATTTTTTGCTTCAGCGAAACGGGTGTCAAGCCATACTCCATCACCGTCAGAAAGATTAAACTCTTCACCTTTAACCAGATAAAACTGGGATATGTCATCATCCTCCAAAAAATGCAGCGTTATGTCAGGATCATTGTCAAAATCTGCTATCGAATTTACAGCCAGCTGACGTTCACTGTCCTTTGTAAGTGAGAGATTATTTACCTTATCCACGAAATCATCATCAAGGTTTGATGTGTAAATCCAGCCGTCAGCGAGATTTGTTTCGCCGTAATACTGGTTTGCAGTTTCTTCAAAACCGAATGATTCGGCTCCAAAACCTACGAATACATAAACACCCAAAAAGGCCATTAGAAAAATAGAGATAAACTGAATCTTGTGATTGCGGATATCTCTAAGCATTTTCTTGAACAGCATTTTATTCAACACCTTTGAGTGATTCCACCATGTCCAACTTCTTGATTTTTCTTGAAAACATCAGGTTAACAAGTATTGACAGTGCAAAGGTTATCACTGCAGTCAGTATGAAGTTTGAAATGGATATTGAAGGCAATATGTAGAATGAATCTCCTGAAGACTGCCACATTATATCCAAAATATAATAACCTACAGGAAGGCCTAAGATAAAGCCGATAGCTGTAAACCATAGGTTTTGTGTTAACAGCAATCTTCTAAGAGCGCTTGTCTTAAAGCCCAATACTTTCAATGTTGCAATTTCACGCTCGATTTCTGTAAATGACAGCAGTCCCAAGTTATAAAGCACTACAATTGCCAAAAGACATGCAAAGAATATCAAAATATAAACCAGAAGCATCATTGATTCTGTCATTTCATCCCAGCTTGAAGTCATGTCATCCATTGAATTGACAGCTTTGATGTCTGAATAGTTCTTATCAACATGTTCGGATGTGACTATGCTTGTTGGAGTGTAGTTCAAGTCCAAATCCTCCAGCTTGTCTGCAGACATTACGAATCCCTGTGAAATCGGATCTGCATGAATCTTATCTATTTTTGTGGATACCCATTTATCTGAACCCATAATATGCCATTTGACTGTATCACCGACACCAACATCCAGTAAGTCGGCCATCTTTTGTGAAATGGATACTTCATCATCGCCAATTTCTATTTCATTCCAGTCATAGTCTGTCGGAGTTACCAGGCTCGTGTCATTCAATACAAGTAGCGATCCGGACTTTTTGGCCGTGTCCGATTCGATTTCTATTGCGCCTTCCATCAGCTTGTCACCATTTACCTCATCTGCAATATCATCGACACTTGATATGCTTGCTTCATCATCAATGATTAACTTGGAGTCGTAATGGTTTATTTGTGAGTATTCCCATTCCTTCAAATCATGCATTCCGTCATACATTCCGAATGCGGAAACTAAAAGTGCAGTACATCCTATTACACCAATTATTGTCATTAATGCTCTGAACTTGTTTCTTTTGGCATCACGGTAATTCCAGCGAATATTGAAACCAAGTTTATTCCAGAAGCCCAGTTTTTCCACAAATCCTGATGATGAAATCTTAGGAGCCTTTGGTCTTATTGTATCTGCAGGATTTTCCTTGGAAATGCTTCTTACAGCCAAGAATGAAACCGCTAAAGATGACAATACCATCAATACAGCAACATAAACAAAGTTCATGCTCCATGCAGGTTTCCATTCAGGCAGAATGTATGTGGCACTCATGGACGGATAGAAGAGATTAGGCAATGTCAAAGGCCCTATAATCAGTCCCAAAATGGCTCCTGCCAGAACCAGCCAGAAACCGTATGAAACGTAATGGAATATTATGCCTCTGTTAGTGTAACCGACTGATTTTAAAATTCCTATTTGTGTTCTTTGATGAGCAATTATACGGGTCATTGTTGTCAGTAAAATCAAAAGAGCAATTAGAATAAATACTACGGGGAAAATGTCGCCCATCATTTTGTGCTGGTCCATTTCTTCTGAAAACTGTGAAACGCTTGGATGTTCGGACTGCTCAACGAATGAATTGTAATCACCGTCCAATTTATCTGAGAGCAAATCATTGTATTCAGTTGGACTTCCATCAAAGTCAACCAGTAAAACATTATATGGTACATCGCTTAACGGAAATGCCTTATATGAAAGGTATGCGAAACCTATTTTATTGAAATCCGGAATGATTGATGAGTCGGATGCGTGATATACATATTCCGGAGAATAGCCTAAACCCTTAATTTCCTTTTCAATCGTTACGCCATTGAAAGTGAATGAAATATTGTCTCCTACTTTTAAATGCTTGGCATCTGCAAATTCCTTATCAAGCCAGACACCATCCTCATCACTTACATTTACATCTTCACCTTCAAGCAGGTAGAATTTGGAAATTGTGTTGTTTTCTATAAAATGCAGCGTTATTTCGGGATCATTTGAAAAATCCGCTACCGAATCTATCACAAGCTGTCTTTCACTATCTTTTGTGGGTGACAGATTATTTACATCATCAACAAAGTCATCATCCAAGTTTGCTGAATAAATCCAACCGTCTGCCAGGTTTGTTGCATCATAATAGTCATTGACGCTAACCTCTAAACCAACGGATTCTCCTCCAACACCTGCGAATACAAAAACACCTAAAAAAGCCATTAGAAAAATAGATAGGAATTGTGTTTTATGCTTCGCGATGTCTCTCAACATCTTTTTAAAAAGCATACGCTCACCATTCAAGTTCGTCTACTTTTTTAGGATGTTCATTTATTGTGATATCTTCAATTTGGCCGTTTTTGATTCTGATTACCTTATCGGCAGCTTCAGCCAGAATCGCATTGTGGGTAACTATGATGACTGTAGTGTTTTTATTGTTACTCATTTCCTGAAGCAGGTTTAAAATCAGAACCCCTGTTTTTGAATCAAGTGCACCTGTCGGCTCGTCACATAAAAGCATTGCAGGTTGCTTTGCAACAGCTCTTGCAATTGATACCCTTTGCTGTTCACCTCCGGACAGTTGTGCAGGGAACTGATTGGCATGACCTGTCAATCCAACGGAATCAAGCACCGCATTTCCGTCGATATTGACGTCAACGATATCCTTCATCAGCTCGACATTTTCGATAGCTGTCAGGTTAGGAATAAGATTGTAAAATTGAAAAATAAAACCAACATTTTTAGCACGGTATTTGGTTAATTCATTGTCATTGAAGTTTTCTACATGTTCACCGTTTACAATAATCTGACCGCTTGTTGTTGAATCAAGTCCTCCTAAAAGATTTAAAAGGGTTGATTTTCCCGCACCGGACGGTCCGAGAATTACAACAAATTCTCCTTCATCTATTGTAAAGTTAACATTATCCATTGCTCGCAAGACATGGTCTCCGGATTTATATTCCTTAACCACATCTTTAAATTCTATTAATGTGCTCATTAAATTTTCTCCCGTATTAATTTATTTATTAATTTATAATATATAAAAAGTAATATATAATATTTAGGTAAACCTAAATAAATATGAAAATTGGATAAAAAATGGGAAAAAACATTAATTATCCAAAGTTAAATTTGCCATTCACCACTTAAATTTTGTAAATCAACCATCTTTTTAAACAGACCATCATTTGATAATAATTCTTCAGGTGAACCCTGTTCTGCAATTTTTCCATCATCAAGAACAACAATCTTATCGGCATTTGCTATTGTACGCATCCTATGTGCGATGATAATAACTGTCTTGTTTTTGATTAGCTCAGATAATGCCTTTTGGATTTTGGATTCATTTTCAACATCCAAAAATGATGTGGCCTCATCCAATAGAATCACATTGGCATCCTTTAAAAGAGCCCTTGCAATGGAAATTCTCTGTCTTTGACCGCCTGAGAGAAGTTCACCGTTTTCACCGATTACTGTATCATATCCTTCAGGAAGCTTGGATACGAACTCTTCACATTCTGCAAGTCTGGCCGCTTCAATAACTTCCTCATCTGTTGCATCTTTTCGGCCAACTCGAATATTTTCAAGAATTGAATTGTTGAATAATATTACATCCTGGAAAACAATTGAGAAGTTCTCCAAAAGCTTTTCTGAATCCAATTTTGATAGGTTCTGGCCTCCAAGTGAAACCTCACCTGAAACCGGATCCCAGAATCTTGCGGCAAGTTTTGATACGGTGGATTTACCTCCTCCTGACGAACCTACAAGAGCTGTGACCTCACCCTGCTTTGCAGTGAATGTGATATCTGATAAAACATCTTTTAAATCATCATAATTGAAATTGACATTTTTAAATTCAACATCATATCCATCCAAGGAATAGTCTGTCATTCCGCTTTCCACAACGAGACTTTCAATTTCAGTGGTTCTGTCAATCTTATTGTCCATCATGAAAATTTCTGCTAAAAACATCAGTCCGTTTTCTAATGGATTATAAACTGTTGCGGAAGCTATTAAAAATATTAAAAGTGTGAAAATGGATATCTGTGAATTCATAATCAGATATGAACCCAAAAGAATTACAGACACAATTCCAAGGTTCAATACAACCTTACCTATGATTACACCTGCTGCAGACATCAGTTCTGATTTGAGTCTTGATTTTTCCACATTGGAAGTTAAATTACTAATTTTAGCATAGTATTCTCCTTCATAATTGTATGATTTCAAATCCCTTATTGATTCTATGCATTCCTGCATTGCATCTCCGCAATTAAGCAAATCTCCCATGACAAGATTTCCGCCTTTGTAGATGAGTTTTTTTGAAATGAATAATATTATGAATGCCACAGGAACGACCCATAAAAGTGCAATAGCCAATCTCCAATCAAATATCAACAATCCGATTGAAACAATACATAATGAACAGATTGATCCTAAAAGTTGAGGCACTGCATGGGAGAATACATGCTCCAGGTCAGTGCAGTCATTCATGATTGTTGCAGTTAAGTCAGCCAAGTCCCTGTTTTCAAAAAAGGACAATGGGAGCTTTCTTAAGTTTTCACCGAGATTGATTCTTCTGTTTTCACTTTCGACATATGTTGTGTTGAATACAAAATGATACTGTTTCCATGCAAAGGCAAAGATAATTCCAAGAACAATTAGAATCAAAACTATAAACATTCCAAGATTTGGATCTATAATCTCACCGCCTGTTAACGGCTCCAGCCACATGTAAATCAGCAGGGCATACAATCCTACTGGAAACATTAATGAAATGTTCATCAACGCTGTGTAAATGATTCCTTTGATCAGATTGTCGGAACCTTCTTTTGTAAGTCCGAAACGTTTAGTGAAAAATTCTGAAATCATTATATCACCTCGCTTTTTACTTTCCATTTTATGGACTGGTTGAATTCATCCCACATTCTAGCATAGATTCCTTTATTTTCAACCAGGAACTCATGGTTTCCTTTCTCAACAATTCTTCCATTATCCACCACATAGATTCTGTCAACATTTTTGACTGTGGACAACCTATGGGCAATCATGATAACAGTTTTATCTTTTGTAATTTCTGATATTGCCTTTTGAATCATGTACTCATTTTCCGGGTCGGCCAGTGCTGTGGCTTCATCCAAAATAATGATTGGTGCATCCTTAAGTATTGCTCTTGCAAGAGCTATTCTTTGCTGCTGACCTCCTGAAAGATAGGTTCCCTCGCTTCCGATGACTGTATCGATTCCGTCCGGAAGCTCATCGATGATATCATCGCATTGTGCCAGGCTGAGGGCCTTTTTAACATCTTCCCTTGAAGCGCCTTTGCGGCCGATTGCAACATTGTTGTAAATGGAATCCTTGAATAATGTGGTATTCTGGAATACGAAGGATATGTTTTCCATCAGCTCTTTGGTTGATATGTCTCTTACATCAACGTCCCCCACTTTAATTGAACCATGATTTACGTCCCAAAATCTTGGAATTAATGAGGCTATGGTGGTTTTACCTCCTCCGGACGGTCCGACCAATGCAACGGACTCATTTTCATTTATCTTTAAGCTTATGTCATTTAAGATGTGTTCATCACCATCATTTTGCCCATAGTCAAAATAAACGCCTTCAAATTCAATTGAATGGTTTTTAGGCTTTTGAGGATTTGCCGCTTCCACTAAAGGCTCTTCATTCAGTATGGCTTCAATTCCGTCCAATGCATAACTTGCAAGCATCCAATCCTGTGAAACTGTCATGATTTTGTTCATCATAACGGCACATATTGGTGTGAATATTATGTAGAACATGAAATTGGCGAAAAACTTCACATCCACAAGAGATCCCGCAAGCAGAATACCTGCAGGAATCAGCAATGCAAAAAATCCGTTGATTGACACGGTAAATGCGGTCATCGGAAGCTGAGTTGACAGTGAGTACTCAGCTGAGAACTTCCCATAGTTTCTGATTGCATTTATGAAATTCTTGAATGAATATACACTTTGCTGGAAGGCCTTGGTGACCGGAATTCCCCTGACATATTCTACCGCTTCGGCATTCATCTCTTCGAGATACTTCTGATATTCTTCCATAATGTTTTGAGATTCCTTTGAAAACATCGGATACATGAATACGAAACATAATATTATTGGAATCAGACATATCAATCCTAAAAGCCAGTCAAAACTGAACAATAATATTAGAAATGCTATCGGAGTTACAATTGCTCCTGTCAAGTCAAACAGCTGATGAGCCAAAAATGTTTCGGTTTTTGTTGTACTGTAATCAATTACTTTTCTCAAACCACCGCTTGTATGGTTTGAAAAGTATCCTAACGGCAGCTTGAGCAGATGCTTCATGGCTGCATCTTTCATGTTTTTCTCATTTTTAAATGCAGATAAGTGGGTGCCCATCAAACCGAAAAAGTTCAGGACAATTCCCAATACCGCGAAAGTAAATGCTCTGATTGCATAGACATCCAGGTTTTGCGCCTGTGTAAAGTCCGGTGCAACCATCAAAAGAGCATTTACAACATCCCAAATATAGATAAATGGAACCAGTAAGCAAATTGCACTTAAAGCAGATAGAAACATGCCTAAAAAGGATAAATATTTATAGTTACCTGAATAACTGAGTAATCTGAAAAATTTATTTTTATTTTTACTTTCTGACATTAATATCGCCTTAAAATATTATTTAGGCTTACCTAAAAATTTAAAATTAACCTGAAAAGGCAAAACAATAAACATATTCTAAAAAACCAATAAAGAACAAACTTATATTATTTTTGCAAAAAATGATTAAATAAACCTATATTTAATATAAACTATAATTTAAATTAATATATAAATATTTTTGAACTGAAAAGTCAATAAATATACCAAAAAGACAAAAATTATTTTCTGTAATCTGAAGGTGTGCAGCCGACATAATCCTTAAATGCCTGGCTGAATTTTGAAGGTGAAGAATATCCCACCATCCTTGATATATCTGAAATGGAATGAGACCCCTCATCAATCAGTTTGCATGCATAATCCAGCCTGTACTCCTTTCTCCATTTATAGATAGGCTTGCCGTAAACCTCCTTAAAGCAATTTTTAAGAGTGGTTTTGCTGATGTTATACTTATCTGAAAGCTCATCAATAGTAATTTTGCTTTCCAAATTAAGCATTAAATCATTTTTAACCATTTCAACTATCTTAACCTGCTTTTTTGAAAGTGAAATATTATCTGAAGTAGTGAAATTAGTAATTGAGAAAAACAATAATAATTCAAGACACTTAAGCTTATAATAAGGTAATTTAATCCTATTTTCCACATTATAGAGTTCGCCGATAACATGGTCGATTTTCTCATTGGAGCGAATCAGGACGTATCCGTTTGATTTTTCCAGGCTTTCATAAAATTCAATCAAATCAAAATCAGGAATATAATTCTTTATATGATCGTTAGCCACATCGATGTCAATGAAAATCTCCAGACCCTTATAGAAACCCAAAGGAAAATCCGATACCGTCTTTGTTAACTCGTAAATGCTGATGCACAAATCCCCTTTCCCAAAATAGATTATTTTATCGTCATCCACACTATAGGAATATCTGCCGCTTAAGCAATGATTGATTTCAAGCAAACGGGAAGGAAGCTTCTCTTCAACGTAAATGTCATCATAATGCTCCAGATTAATGTCAATGAATGCAATAACGATGCCAGGGAACAGGGAATATGTTTCAAGTTTTCCGTATTGGCCTAAATCAATAGTTTTATTATCATCACCACCAATTAAAGCATAATCAGTCACAAAGACATTCTCAAATAATCCATAAAGATTTTCATTCATATGAATAGTTTTATTAACAATACATATAAAACATTTCAAAACATATAATTATATTATAATAAAAGTTTAGGAAAAATCCAAAATGTCATTTAGAAAAGATGAAATGTTAGTAATGCCTGCAGTAGACATCAAGAACGGAAAATGTGTGCAGCTGGTTCAGGGCCAACCCGGTAGTGAAATGGTTGAAATAGAAAATCCGGAAAAGGTGGCGCTTCATTGGGAAAATGAAGGAGCCAAAAACATCCATGTCATTGACTTGGACGGCACGATTGACGGAAAAACCAGTTTGCCTGTGATTAAAAAGATTCTAAAGGAAGTTTCAGTACCGATACAGTTAGGCGGAGGAATCCGGGATGTCGAATATGCAAAAGAGCTCCTTGATTTGGATATTGAAAGGCTAATAATCGGAACCATGGGGATTCAAAACCCGGAAACGATAACCACATTATCTGATGAATACGGATCTGAGAGAATCATGATTTCCCTTGACAGCAAAGACAATAAGGTTGTCATCAAAGGATGGCAGGAAAAAATCGACAAAAGCCCTGCTGAGATTTCAAATGAGTTTAAGGAGCATGGCGCAGGAAGCATTTTATTTACCAATGTTGATGTGGAAGGCCTTTTGGGCGGATTTTATACAGATCCTGTAATTGAGCTTAAAAATTCTGTGGATTTACCTATAGTCTATTCAGGCGGAATTACAACAATAAATGACATTAAAAAGCTAAATGAAAGTGGTGTGGAAGGAGTTGTAATCGGTTCTGCACTTTATAAAAATAAGATTGACTTAAAAGAAGCATTGAAATACCAGAAGAGGTAGAATATAATGAAAAAAGTAATGGCAAGCGGAACATTTGATTTATTGCACCCGGGACATGGCGTTTACCTCCAGGAAGCCAAAAACCTTGGAGGATACAATTCCAAGCTTTATGTTGTAGTTGCAAGAGACTCCACAGTAGAGAAAAGAAAAAGAGTCCCTATTGTTGGTGAAAATCAACGCTTGGAATTGATTAAAATGCTAAAACCTGTTGATGAAGCTTATTTAGGTAACGAAGAAGGAGATATCTTTAAAATTGTAAAAGAGATTGATCCTGACATTATAGCTATCGGACCAGACCAGACACACAATGTGGAAAAACTCCAGAAAGCGATTGATGAGAGAGGTCTTAAGGCCCGTGTTCAAAGAGTCAAGGTTTATCATAAGGATGAACTTGACAGCAGCTGTAAGATTATTAAAAAGATTAAGAATACCGATTTTGAGGGAAAAATTTTAGATAACTGTGAATAGAGGGATAATAATGTTTAAAGTAGCAATAATTGGAGCAAGCGGATATACTGGCGGAGAACTTTTAAGAATGCTGTTGAACCATCCTGAAGTGGAGGTTACAGACATTACTTCAAGACAATACGACGGTACTCCGGCACATAAGATTCATCCGCACATAAGAGATTCAGGACTTGAATTCAAAAACAAAAGTCCGTCTGATTTGGATGCTGATGTCGTGTTTACTGCAACACCTCACGGAGCATCAATGAAAATCGTGCCTGAACTGTTGGATGCGGGCATGAAAGTGGTTGATTTAAGTGGAGACTACAGATACCGCGATACTGAAGTCTATGAAAAATGGTATGGAATGGAACACACAGACAAGGAAAACAAAGGTGCATTCGGGCTTCCTGAATTATACAGGGATGAAATCAAAAAGGCAAAACTTGTTGCAAATCCAGGATGCTTCCCGACAGGCGCAATCCTATCATCATACCCGTTAGTAAAAAACAATCTTGTTGACAGAATAGTAATTGATTCAAAAACAGGGGTCAGCGGAGCTGGAGTAAATCCTAGTTCCACCACACATTACCCGAATATTGCTGATAACGTTAATCCATATAAGATTTCATCACACAGACACATGTCAGAAATACAGCAGGAATTGCATGGATTTGATGATGTGAAAGTATCATTCACACCACATCTGGTTCCTGTAAACAGAGGAATCCAAACAACAAGCCACAGCTTCCTTATTGAAGACATAACACCTGAAGAGTTAAGAAAATTCTATGAAAAAGAATATGGTGATGAATATTTCATCAAATTAATGGACGAAGGAGAAATTCCTCATTTAAGTTCAGTCAGAGGATCAAACTTCGTACATATCGGAGGATTTGAAATAGATGAAACCGGAAGAGTAGTGATGTTATCTGTAATAGATAACCTCGTAAAAGGTGCATCAGGACAGGCCATTCAGAATATGAACATATTGCTTGGACTTGATGAAAGCACAGGCCTTACACACTTCGGACTTCATCCTTAAAAAAAAGAGGGATAATATGAAAACTTTGATAGTATATTTTTCAAGCGGAGGGAGTACAAAAATTGTTTCAAGAACCCTTTCAATGAACTTGAAAGCAGACATTATTGAAATTAAAGATTTGAAAGACAGAAAAGGATTTGGAAAAAGATTATTGTCATCAATTGAAGCGTTCAGGGAATCAAAAACTAAAATTTCTCCCGAAAAGATTGATTTCACAGATTATGATTTGATTTATCTTGGCACTCCTACCTGGGCAAACAACCCTGCTCCGGCAATAATAACCCTTGTTGACAATTGCGACTGGAAAGGAAAAGATGTCATAATATTTACAACATTGACCAACAGCGGCGGAGATTCTGCCCTTGAAAGATTGGAAGAAAAAGTATCCCTGCGCGGTGGAAGAGTGATTAAAAGCTTTTCAATAATTACAAAGGACAAAACTCCTGAAGATTTAATTAATGATACTGAAGCAGCAATTAATGCTTCAGATTTAAAGATGTACGGTGTATAAAAATGAAATCCGAGTTGAAAATTAAAGCTATTGAGAACGGAACTGTGATTGACCATATTACAGCAAACAAGTCCCTGCATATCCTTAAGATATTGGGCCTTCCGGATGATGACATTATCAACGTTACTGTAGCGATGAACGTTTCCTCAAAAGAAACCGGCAGAAAAGATATTGTAAAAATTGAAAACAGAGAAATTGACCATCAGGAACTGAACCAGATTGCATTAATCGCTCCGAAAGCTACAATCAACATCATCAAGGATTATAAAGTTGTAAAAAAAGACCAGATTATACTTCCGGAAGTAATCACATCCCTCATCAAATGTACCAATGAAAAATGCATTACAAATTATGAGAATGAACCGATTACTTCAAGGTTTAATGTTATTGAATCCCAACCGCCGGTTTTAAGATGCCATTACTGTGAAAAATTAATAAAAAATGAAGATATCGAAAAACAATTCGAATAATCTTCTTACTTATTTTTTAGATAATCTGCCAAACGTTTGGACAGGGCAAGTATCGTCAGTATCGGAGGTTTTCCCGGAGATACAGGCAATACACTTGCATCACTTACAAAAAGCCCTTCGATTTCAGTTTCCTGATTGGAATCGACTATTTTTCCGATAGGTGCTGTTCCTCCAGGGTGTGCTCCCCTGTAAACTGTAGAACCTATGGTGTTTGGATCAACTCCTGCCTTTTCAAGGATGAATCCTGCAGTTGCAACCCCTTCAGCCAGATATCTTATGTCATTGATTGTATTGATTTTAACAACATCACCGTCGTCGTCAACATAACCTTTGCCGTCATCTGCAGTCTTTACCATGATACTTAAGATATCTTTGTCGTCAACTTTCACATCATCAATGTTTCCTTTTATGAATGATGAAAAGTGAGGAGACAGGACGAAGTTTTTGCCAATGACAAGACCTGCCATTTGAACTTCAGTATTGAAGTTAATGTCTTTTAGATATCCGCCAACAGATACGAAGGGATCAAAGAAGAGTTCACGTCCGGCATCAATTCCTGCAGTTCTCAAAATCAGTGCGGAGCCTATTGCACCGGCTGAGAGAACAACAGTATCTGATAAAAGAGACTCTTCAGAACCATCTTTTATATATTTAACGCCTTTGATTTTGGAATCTTCAACAATCAATTCATATACTTCAGCTTCCGTTATCAGTTCGGCACCGTTTTCAACTGCCATATCAACAAAGTACTTTCCGGACCATTTTGCATCGGCAGGACATCCGAATGCACATTTTCCGCATTGAATACAGTCCTTTTCCCTAATTGCTTTAGGCATTTTAAGGGTATTCAATCCGAGTTCACGACCGGCATCCAAAAATAGTTGCGTTCCTCTGCCGATATGTGAGTCATCAAGCTGATGTACGCCAATAAGCTCTTCAACATATTCATATTCTTCAGTTATATCTATATCATAGTCGTGCAACTCCTCATCCAAAGCATGAACCATATTTGACATTGAAACGATAGTGGCTCCGCCGATACATGTGGTTGTCAGCAGGTCAACATCCTCACTGTATTTGTCATAATAGTTGAAGGCGTCCTTTGAATGAATGTACGGACCTTTTTCAACAATGGTAACCGGAATGTTTTCCTTAGCCAATTCATATGCAATGATTGCTCCTCCAGCACCAGTACCAACAATAATAACCATAAAAAATCACCAACATTAAATTTATATCAATTGTTATATTTTGTAGTTTCTACTATAAATATTATGAAATTCAAAATATTTAATGATTGAACTTTTGGAGCGATAGAATGGAAGAATACATTAACTTATTTGAAAAAGTTATAGAAAAAACAATTCCTAAAGTTGACTATATTGATATAAGAGCAGGAAAAGGTAACAGTACATCAATATTAATGAAAGATGGAGAAATCGATGAAATAAACACAGGAATGAGCATATCCGCAAGAATAAGAGTACTAAAAAACGGAGCTTGGGGATTTGCATACACAACAGACATCTCAAAGTTTGATGAAATCACCGAAACCGCATTAAAGCTTTCAAACTCCCTAAAAGGAGATGTTGAATTAGCTGAAAGTGACATTATAAAAGACAAAATAGCAACTGACGTTAAAATACCATTTGAAGATATTTCAATTGAAGAAAAACAGGAAATCATGAAAACTGCCAGCGACAGCGCCACATTCGACGGAGTGAACAGTACAACTGTCGGATATGGAGACATAGAAAGCAATGAACTGTTCATGAACAGCGAAGGCAGCGAAGTTCAGGTAAAAACAAGCCGTGTGCGAATGGCACTGAATGCAACCGCAACAGACGGACAGATAATCCAATTCGGACACGGAAGCATCGGAGGAGTCAAAGGATTCGAAGTGATTTCAGATAAGGATATTGAAGAGTTCGGAAGAACTATAGGGGACAAAGCAAACAGACTGCTTAAAGCCGAACCTGCACCATCAGGCAAATTCAAAATAATAGCTGATCCGGAACTCACGGGAGTGATGATACATGAAGCACTAGGCCATGCGACTGAAGCAGATTTAATATTACAAAACGATTCCATTCTCAAAAACAGATTAAACACAAAAATAGCTTCAGACATAGTCAATATCTTCGATGACGCAACAATAAAAGACGGATTCGGATATTACCCGTATGATGTGGAAGGAGTTAAAACAAAACCAAATCAATTAGTAAAAGACGGTGAATTAGTTTCCCTACTTTCCTCAAGAGAAACAGCATCAAAACTGAACATGAAATCCTCAGGAAATGCAAGATCAATAATTGCCGATGCACCGATTGTAAGAATGAGTAATACTTACCTGCAGCCGGGAGACATGACATTTGAAGAACTGATAGAAGACATTCCTGACGGAATTTACCTGAAAGGCTCAAGAGGCGGACAGGTAGATACCGGTAAAGGAATATTCCAGTTCAATGCAGCCGAAGGATTTAAAATTGAAAACGGAGAACTTACAACCCCACTGCGTGACGTATCCCTATCCGGAAACATCCTGGAGACATTAAACAATGTTGATGCATTGGGAAATGATTTCAAATTGAGTGTCGGTTTCTGCGGAAAAGACGGACAGACCGCACCAGTCGGAGACGGCGGACCGCACACAAGAATTATAGGCGCAATGGTTGGAGGAAGCAACTAGGTGATAACATGATAAGCGAAGAAAACGGACAATATTTACTGGAAATTGCAAAGCAAACAGTTGCAACATATCTGGAAACAAACAGAAGACCATTAATTCCCCAAGATTGTCCTGAAGAACTGAAACAGGAACTGGGAGTATTTGTAACAATCAACAAGAAAAAAAGACTAAGAGGATGCATAGGATATCCGGAACCTGTCAAAAGCCTAATCGAATCAACAATCGATGTGGCAATAGCAGCAGCATTCGAAGATCCGAGATTTCCTGAACTGAAAGAAGAAGAGTTTGGTGATATCGAATTTGAAGTGACCGTGCTCACCCAGCCGGAACTGATTGAAGTTGCACATCCTAATCAATACTTTGACGAAATAGAAATAGGAAGAGACGGATTGATTATCCAAAAAGGATATGCAAGAGGTCTTTTGTTACCGCAGGTGGCTCCGGAAAACGGATTTACAAAAGAAGAATTTTTAGACCACACATGCATGAAAGCAGGAATCAGTGCCGACAGTTGGATGGATGAAAGCTGTGACGTCTATAAATTCCAAGGACAGATTTTTAAATAATTAAAACAATAATTTAATGGCCGGAAAATACATCATCACATCCAAGTATGATGAAACGAGAATTGTAAACACAATAACTATTAAGGATTAATTAATTTAATCCTTTTCTTTTTTTATTAACCACAACACACACCAAAATCTGCTGCAGAAATGGCATACTTTACAGACTATTTTTCTGAATAATATTTTAAGAATACCTCCAATTAAATGAAAACTTTTTTAAAAACTAAAAATAAAATATACTTACTTAAATATACAACCTTATCCACAAATTTAATTAACCTGCCAAATCTAAACTATAGTATAGAAAGGTTTAAGAGAAAAATAATTAATTAAGATTTAATGTGATATAAATGATGGCACCATCGGAAATATCAATTACTTATAATTTGTTCTCGCTTAACAGTTTATTAAATCAAAAAAAATTAAAGTAATACATTTATCACGTTGGCTGAAGTGTAGAAAATATTATATATTATTTATTTGATAATAATAATTAAGAAATTTTTCTTTTGCAAATGGAATTTTTTATAATTTATATAAATTTTTCTTTTGCAAATGGAATTTTTTATAATTTATATAAATTTTTCTTTTATAAGATGAATTTGTTGAGTTGATTTGAATGGTGGATAAATTAATCAAACGTGATGAATATGTTAACAAATTAAAAGATTATGTCAATACTGATTTTGTTAAGGTTTATATTGGAATTAGAAGATCAGGTAAGACCAGCTTAATGCACAATATTATAGATGAACTTAAATTAATGGGCGTAAAGGATGAAAATATAATTTTCATTTCCTTTGAATCACGAGAATATTCATATATCGACAATACACAACAATTGGATGAAATCATTTTTAATAAAACAGAAAACATTGAAGGGAAAGCATATCTCTTTTTTGATGAAATCCAACAGGTAAAAGGATGGGAAAAATCCATCAACACATACAGGGTTTCTATTGACTGTGACATATACATTACAGGTTCAAATTCAAAATTGTTATCAGGCGAACTGGCAACACTGCTGACCGGAAGATATCTCACAATCAACGTTTATCCATTCTCATTTAAAGAGTTTTTACAATATAAAAATGAAATAGAAGGAATAGAACTAACAAAAGATACAATTAATGAACTTTATGATGATTACTTTAACTTTGGAGGTATGCCAGGTATTCTATCATTGGGCAGTGATGAATTTAGAAATTTAGCTCTGAAAGATATTTTCAACTCAATATTGTTTGAAGATGTAGTATCTCGATTTAAAATAAATAACATTGATTTGTTGCAGCGATTCAGTCGATATATGATTAGTAGCACAGGAGAAATATTTTCATCCAAAAGCATAAAGAACTATTTAAAAAGCAATAACATCTATACATCTCAAGATACCTTACTTAAATATAATGAATATTTAAAACAATCCTTTTTCATTTCAAAATGCAAATGTTTTGAACTTAAAGGAAAAAAAGAAATGAAAATACTTGGAAAATATTATCTGACTGATCATGGATTCCACCATGCATTAATCGAAGACAACATCTTAAAAGTAACTAAAATATTAGAAAACATTGTTTATGTTGAACTGCTTCGAAGAGGATATAAAGTAAATGTCGGTAGAAACCCCGACAATACTGAAGTCGATTTTGTTTGTGAAAAATCAGGCAAATACAAATATGTTCAAGTTTCCTACAGGTTAACAAATGAAAAAACACTAAATCGTGAAATCACTCCATTATTAAGAATTCCGGATAAATATGAATCAATATTAATAACAACTGAGGACCATAACTTTTCTAAAGATGGTGTTAAACATTTAAACATTATCGATTTTTTACTTGGAGATTTATAAAACAAATAATACCTACTAAATACTCAACATTATCCGCAAATTTAATTAACCTGCCAAATCTAAACTATAGTATAGAAAGGTTGAGAGAGAAAAAATAATTAATTAATATTTAATGTGATTACAATGATGGCACCATAGAAAATATCAGTTACTTATTATTTGTTCTCGCTTAACAGTTTATTAAATCAAAAATAAACAAAAATTTATAATCCTACCATTAATAGAATCATTATTTTTAATGATGATTCACCAAATCAAATCTGAAAAAAATATTATTTGAATTATCACTGCAATGTTAATGAAAACATCATAAATAAATTATAAAAATTTTTTAGCTTCTGCTATGAATTCTTCGGCTTGTTTAATTCTTTTTCTGGCAATTCTTTCATCAATTTCATCGATTGCATCATAATCTGCATTTTCACGTTGCGCTTGTGTAGATGCTAGATACTTATATTTTTCATATGAAAATTCATCTTCTTTAACATAATGCAAATTAAATAAATGAATTAAACCTGCATGAGTTTTAGGAGCTTTAATTCCTTTTTTAAGAATTAATGCTTTGGCTACTAAAAACATTGCATAATAAGATAAACTAACAGCATCCGAATAATCATCCATAGAATATGCTGTTTTTGCAAGAATTAGTTTTTTGTTAGATTTATCAAAGAATGCTTGAGTTTCATCCAATTTCAACACCTTCTGAAAGAACATTACTTAAAAAAGAAAAATGCTGAGTACTATTGAATCTTTCTTCAGACATGATGTGGGCTGAAATCAATTCGTTTTTATCATGCATAATCCAAGCCACTTCATCATCAATTTGGTCTTCAATTTTTTCAGGAAAATTAGATACAATCAAAATATCTATATCAGATTCATGAGTATCTTCACATCGGGCAACAGATCCAAATAAAATTATTTTAAGTATATATCTTGAATTTATTGTCTTTGCAAACTCCTGAGCAATTTCATACCTATTGTTCATAAACAATCACCAACGATTATGCATATAATAACTTATTTCAATTTCATTAATAATAAATATTTTTGAAGTGCGACTTTATGAAAATACACAAATATGTTTGAAAGTTAGAATATTTTTATAGACATATATCATTTTTAATTCTGCCAACTAGAAATAGATAACAGAAATATTTAAATGTTAAATTTCAAAAAAAAAGTAGTATAAAGATAGGCGAGTACTACAACTATCACATAAGTTTTCATATAAACTACCTCAATTATTTTAATTAATACTATTTTACTTTTTAAAATTATAAATAATTAGCTATTTTGGAAGCTACAAAAAATAGGAATTAATAGATAATGGTGAAATATATATTAACAATATTGTCATTAATGTGTAGATATTAAAAACTAGAATTCTACTTTTATCATGAAGGTAATTTATACTCTTTGCCAGTTGCTTTTAATTATCTCGGAAAGTTTAATGTTTGGATTTCTGTATCTCTCATTTGGATTGGCTTCATCATTTATTGTTAGTGTATGTGTTTTGCAATGGTGGATGCAGCCTAAACAGAAATCACATGTATCTCCAAAATAAGGCTTTTCATCAATAAGTTCAATATTTCCTCTTGGACATACTTTAGTGCATACTTCACACCCACTGCAGTCTTCTCCAACTTGGATGTGATATTTTTCAGTCATTGTAGTTTCCAATACAACTTCAATATTCTCAACATCCGTAAAAAGTTCCTTATCCAAAATATATTCCTTTTTGGTAAGAATGTCATCCTTGATTTTTTCAATCTCATCAATGATGTTTAAATCTTTTTTCAATTCGATTTCATCAGCCATGTCAAACACAGGAAGGAAATTATCAACCATTAACACTGAATTTGTGTAGTTAACATTAATGCCCCTTTTGTTGAATGTTTCCTTCATTATTCGAAGAGCATTCTGATCGCCGTCTCTTCCATAGGATGTTATCAAAAACAAATAGTCAGTTTTGATGTTGACCTTTTCAACAAATTCCCTAATCAGTTTCGGGGAAGTTGCAAAAAAAACTGGAAAGATGATTCCTACAGCATCATCTTCAATGTTAAATTCATTGGCTTTCACAAGTTGAGGAATGCTGATTAAATCCCCTCCAAAGTGTTTTGCAATGAATAGATTATTTCCGGTTGAGGTATAATACAATATTTTCATTTTTAATCAAAAAAGAATTTAAAGAAAGCATTTATTCGGGATAAATACTTTCCGGTTGGTTATCTAAATCTATAATATATTTGTTTTCAAGGTTTTCAGGACCTAATGGAGTGTGTGTTGACAGATACACTGTAGGATTGTTTTTGATGAATTCACGTACATTGTCTAATGTTTCCCTTGCCTTTTCGATGTCTTCAAAAACTATGGACAGCTTGTTTGCATAGAGTGCTTCATCAGTATATGTTATATCTCCATGAATCATGTAGAATAAATCATCATCTTCCACAATAACTATGCTGTTTCCGGTAGTGTGGCCTATTGCCTGAATAAGATATACTCCGTCAACAATTTTTTCGGCTTTTGGGAAATTCTTATAAATGGTTTCATAATTAACTGTTATGATGTTGTCGCCATCAAGTTTTAACTCTTCTGCTTCTGTTTTTGACAGGTATATTTTAGCATTCGGAAATTTTGACAATTCACCGGAATGGTCCGGATGTTTGTGTGTTAAAAGAATTCTTGATACATCTTCCACTTTGTAACCTAATTTTTCCAATGCTTCCACATAACTGCTTATTAGCTCCCCATTGTAGATTGGAGTTGAATCATCAGGTTCGGGAATAGCCAATCCTTCAGGAATTCCAGTATCTACAAGAATTATTTCATCTCCTGTATCAATCAGATAATTTTGAATGCTTGCCCGATATTTAATGGATGCATCGAAATTTTCCATTCCCTCTTCACCGCCAAAAGCAAAGGCCTGATTCATGAATCCATTTTTAAATGTTTTAACAGCTTTAATCTCCATTTTCCCCACCTAATAAATAAGTTTATTCAGCAGCTGGACCGTTGATTAACAATTGTGTCAGATAGTTTTGTTTTCCAATCATTTTGCATAGGTCTAATTGCTGTTCGCTCCAGTACATGTCTTCCTCTTCATCCTTGAGATATACTTTCATCAAATCATAAGTGGTTGCATCAAAGATTCCGGAATCCATTACTTCGTTTAAAAATGCAATTCCCTCAACTGATACGTTATAGTCATATTCTATGAACTCAACAATGTCTTTGTATATAGGTTTTGCTTCCTGTGCTTCCTGTTTGATTTCTCCACCCAAATCGAGGATTCTGTCCATGAACTGTTCTACGAAATCCATTTCTTCGGTTGCATGTGCAATATATTTGTCTCCTAGGGACGGAAATCCTAATCCTGCAAATATTTTAGCTTGAATTCTGTGTCCAAATGAATTTGCAGACAATCCAGTTACAATAGCTTGCAATACTTCAATAGTTTTTTCTTTGTCAGCCATGATTTTCACCTTTTAAGTAATAATCTACTTAAGTATCTTAAGTATAAGAGGAATACTCATTACTCCATAAATCATTAATTTTCTTATTTTTCTAATTTTACTTGATTTCCCGCTCCCATAGTGGAAATTACGACTTTTTCGCCACTTAAATTTTAAAAAATAAATA
>NZ_JAFSNZ010000031.1 GCF_017447225.1 Methanobrevibacter sp.
CTGAAACATATGTATAAACTAAATTTAGTCTAATTATGTGACAGTTTATAGGTTTTTTTTGCCTATAAACTAATTAGACACTCTATTTTTATGTTGTTGTCTTTTTTTAGTTAATTTTATATAATATTATTTAGTATATTATTATTTGGAATATGTTTTCATGTTCTAATTTTTTGATCCTCTGAAACATATGTATAAACTAAATTTAGTCTAATTATGTGACAGTTTATAGGTTTTTTTGCCTATAAACTAATTAGACACTCTCATTTTAGCAACTATGGCCTGACCTAAACTGACAGAACCGTCTCCACAGCAGGTGTTTTTATGCTGCAGGAAATTATATCCTCTGGATTCAATGCAATTTTTAACGGTGTCTGTGATGGCTTCGTTGTAAAACACTCCACCGGTTGCTCCGATATCTTCAAGACCTTTTTTTTCAGCTGATGCGATTGCAAGCTCGCTTAACCCCTGAGCAATTGTCTTTTGTGCTGCACTTGCAATGTCTGCTTTTTTATAGCCTTTTGAATAGAGATTTACGACTTCACGAAGAATTTCGGTGGTGTTTAAAACATTGTCTTCAATAATCAAAGGCAGTTCCAGTTCGTTTGTGGAGTAATATGCGGCAGATTCGAGTTTCATGGACGCTTCACCTTCATATGTCCTTTCGTTACATATCTCAAGAGCTGCTGAAACGGAATCAAGTATTCTTCCTGTACTTGTGGTCACGCCAACGTTTATTCCGGAATCCAGCTGCTTAAAAATATTTTTGATTTCAATTTCACCATATTTGAAATGGTTAATATAATTTTTAATCATTTCCTCATCTTTAAGGATACTTAAAAGCATTCTGACAGGATATTTGGTTGCAAGGTCTCCTCCGGGCATTTTCTGTCTTTCAAGATGTCCCATCCTTTCATAGCTTTTGATGTCTGTGTAGAGTATTTCTCCGCCCCAGCTTGTGTGGTCATCACCGTATCCGGTTCCGTCGGCAGCGATAACAATCATTTCATCTACCTTATGGTCATTTGCAAGGGCCACTGCATGGGCATGGTGGTGCTGGACAGGTATCACATCCACTCCAAATTCATATGCCAATTTCGTCGTGAAAAACTGTGGATGCAAATCGCATGCAACTGCATCTATATCACATATCTTCGTAATTCTTTTCATATGCTTGATTGAACTTTTAAGGAAATCAAGTGTCTTTACTTTATTCGTGTTTCCGATATGCTGTGATGGGTATGCACTGGCTCCAGTTGCAAGACAGAATGTGACATCAAGTTCCGGACCCAGTGACAGCACATTCAATTCATTGACATCATAGTTGATTGTGTAAGGCTCTGGAGTATATCCTCTTGAACGGCGAATGAATGACAGTTCATCATTTCTGAACCTTATTACGGAATCGTCACATCTGTTTAAGATTTTACGATTGTGGACTAGGGAATAATCGCTGATGCCTCCGATGATTTCCTTATTGTCAATCATCATGGGCTCTCCGGGGATATTGGCTGAAGTCATCACATAAGTGTCGATTTCCCCTTCATCAAAGAGCAGATAATGCATCGGTGAGTATGGAAGCATCACACCGATATTGTGAAGTCCTGGTGAGAGGCTTTCAGGAAATACGTATCCATCATTTTTCTTTAAAATGACGATAGGACGTTTGTTTGATGTGATGGTTTCGATTTCTCTAGAAGATAGTTTGGCATATCCTTTAACAGCATCCAAATCACTGCTCATGACAGCAAATGCCTGGTTAGGTCTGTTGAGCCTTGACCTTAACTCCTTTATTGCCTTATCGTTATATGCATCAACAACAAGGTGGGTTCCGCCGATTCCTTTTATGGCCAGAATTTTGCCTTCTTTAAGCTTGTCCGCACCTAACTTGATTGGATTATCGCATTCAATCTGTGAATCCTTTTTATAAATTGCCATTTGAGGTCCGCAATCACTGCAGCAGATTGCCTCGCCGTGATAACGTCTGTCCAGAGGATTTCTGTACTCAACCAGACAGTCGTCACATAACGGGAATTCATCCATTGATGTCTTGTCCCTGTCGTATGGAACACTGTCAATTACGGTAAATCTTGGGCCGCAGTCAGTGCATGCATTGAACGGATATTTATAGCGCCTGTCTGACGGATTTCTGATTTCAGCCAGACAGCTGTCACAGATTGCAATGTCCGGCGGAATGACGCTCACTCCTGAATATGAATCTGAACTTTCAATGATTTTAAAATCAGAATAATTTTTCTTATCAATATCTATGACTTCAAGAGAATCAATTCTGGCTATCGGAGGCAGTTCATCAGTTAATCTTTTAATAAATAAGTCAATGTCATCTCCTTCAAGTATGATTTCCACTACATTTCCCAAATTCCTGACGTAACCTTTCAGGTTTAAACTTGTAGCCAATCTGTATACGTAAGGCCGGAATCCGACACCCTGCACAATTCCCTGAGTTAAAATCTTTTTAGCTGTCATAAATATTATAGTATTTAGGCTTAATTATTCATAAGTTTTTTTAATATCTTCAATCTTATATTAGTATTATGAGGGAAATACTTGAAAGATTAATCAATGAGGAAATAGATTTACAAACCGCAGAAAACATGATTAAGTCAAATAAGATTCTGGAAGTTGATGACATCGCCAAATTCGACTCAAAACGTCAAAACAGAACTGGCTTTCCGGAAGCCGTATTTTCCCCAAGCAAGGACTATGAAGACTTATTGCTAATCATTAAAAAGTATTTTGAAAGCGATAACCCTCAAAACCTTATTATTACAAAATTATCCAAGGAAAGATACGAAAAACTGGTAAGTGATTTGGCCTATCTTGACGATTTCATTTTTGACTATAATAAAAGAGCACAAATACTGGTAATCAAAACCAGTGAGAATAACTCAGAACCTGTTGCAAAAATAGGCATCATAACCGCCGGAACATCAGACATCAACATTGCTGAAGAAGCAAAGGTCATTGTTGAGGAAGGCGGATGCGAAGCAATCACCTCATATGATATAGGAGTGGCAGGAATCCACAGGCTCTTCCCGCAAATTGCCCATATGATAAAGGAAGGCGTTGAAGTGCTTATAGTATGTGCGGGAATGGAAGGAGCCCTTCCTTCTGTTGTTGCAGGGCTTGTTGACATCCCGGTCATCGCAGTTCCTACATCAGTCGGCTATGGTGTGGGCGAAGGGGGTCGTGTGGCACTTGACGCAATGCTTCAATCATGCGCTCCGGGAATTGCAGTCGTCAATATTGACAACGGTTTTGGGGCAGCCGTGTTTGCATTAACTATCGTGAAAAGTGGATAACATGGAATATGTAACATTCGACCCGAAAATACATGATACAAGACATGTTGCAACATTAATCTATGATGTTGATTTCAGAACATTCGACAAGCTTTTCAAATCCAGAGACGGAGCCATTGACGCCATCGAAAGGAATTTGAGAAAAGAGAAATGCCTGAAAGTCATTTTGGATGATGGTGAGCTGATAGGTATGCTGCTATTTTATACTTCAGAGATTAACCATGAATTTCGCCTAAAGCACTACAAACTGTTCATAGTCGATATTCTTGACCATTTCGTACTTTCAGATATCGAAAAAGGAGATTTTTATCTTGCCGAGATAGCTATTGATAAGGATAAAAGATCAAAGGGATATGGAAGACGTGTCATTTGTGACGTTATTGATTATGCCAGAAAAAATAACTATAAAAGGGTAACTCTGGATGCTGATTTCAGAAATACAAAGGCAAAGTCATTGTATGAAAAATTAGGATTTAAAGAATTCAACAGAAAATCCTTTTTAAAACGGGGAATGTACAATATGGAGTTTAGACTTTACGAGGAAGTCTCCTGATTGCATCATAGACTCTCATACAGTTGTTTTTATCAGAAAATAGGAAATACTCTTCAATGCGTTGGCGATATAACTCTTTCAGTTCACAGTTGTTTTTCATATATTCTATAAGCTCATTGACAAGAGTGTCTTCGCTGCGGCAGATTTCACCAAAGCCCATTGTCTCATAATCGAAATAGCTCTCGTTAATGTTGAAGTGATAGTCTCTGCTGTACTGGTAATAGACCACAGGCTTTTCAAGATAAGCGAAATCAAAAGCCACGGAAGAATAATCGGTCACTAAAAGGGACCCGTGGTTAAAGACATCATGGTATTTCTCATGATTATAATCAATTCTCACCTTTTCGTTCCTGTCGAATAAAGATATATAATCATAAACGTTAGGGTGGGGTTTAAAAACTATCTCATATCCGTATTTTTCTGCAGCTTCAATTAATTTTTCGTTATTAATCAGGGAATTGAACTTCTTGAAGTATTGGGAGTTCAAAATCACTTCATTTGATTTGAATTTCAGATATCTTCTCCATGTAGGCATGATTAAAATCTGTCTTCTGTCTTCCTTTTTCTCCAGTTTGTCAAATCTCGGAAAACCAAGCAGTTTAACAACTTCCTTTTTATAATTATATGGATATTTAAATATTGATTTATATTCATCCTTTGATGAGGTTAAAAACATTGCTAAGTGTTTGTCATATTCATTAAGCCATGATGAAACATTGTCCTTGGTAATTCCATGCTGCAAAAAGACGGTTGAGGACCTTAAAAGCCCTGCAAAATAAGGATAATTACCCCAAAACGGATAGATGATGTTGTTGTCAGGGTGTGACGTGACAATCTTTTCAGCATAAAGGGCAATGAAACGATGCTCTATTGATTTGTAAGGTATTACCTTACCGATTTTTTTCACTTCATCCCAGTTTTTGCTATTTCTTTTCAAAACAAAATATTTATCTATGTCTTGATCTTTGTCCTGGGCATATTTGAAAAGCTGTATTGCATTGTCATCGGCAATGTCCGGCAAATCCATAAACAGCCATATCCTTTTATTCCTGAAATAAGGATAAGCCAATAAATATAATGTTCTTATAGGTACTCCAGTTTTATATCCCTTTTTGTGGTTTTTAAGCATGCTGTAAATTGTCTTAATTTCCTGTTTAATCCATTCACGTGTATTTCTTTTTTTGACGATTATTTTATTGTTTTTAAGAGTTGATATGAAATTTTTTGTTTTTGCATATCCCGCAACATTTGAAAAGTTGCATGGCCTTGAAAATTCTATGAATAAATCCATTTCCCCTTCGGCTGATTTAAATTGGAGTTCATAGGTGTTGTCTATATTCAACGCAATTTCAGCTTCAAATGAATAATTGGTACTGTATTTATGACTTAAACTATATTTATCCCTTTGTGGAAAGTTGACTTCATGAACATCAATTTTCTCTCCATTGACATAGGTTTCAACAGCATTGTTGAACATTGTCGGCAGATTGGCCAATATGTGCAGTCTGTTGTTTATGATTTCATAAACGTCAATGTATATTGTATTCAGTTTTAGCTTATGAATGATATCCTTTGTAAGTTTTCCATATTCGGGGGTTTTTTTCAGGTTTTTATACTTAAAAAGGATTATGTAGGCTTTCAGCAGATTTGTAATATTTTTCTGGTTTACTATCACTTCATCGTCAATATACTGGACGATATGGTAAAGTTCTTCATGGAGCTTTTCGATTTCAGGTCTTGTCAGGATGTTATTTACTGAAGAAATGTCGAATAGCCATTGAAGGTCATACATTATGGTGTATTGTATGAATGATGGGACCTCATTGTACTTTCTGATGCTTTCAATGATTAAAAAATTAAAATAATTGTTCAGGCGGCTTGTGAAATATTCCTTTCTAAGTATTGAATTATCGATAAGTGAGGATTTCTCTTCCCTTTTTCTGTAATAATATTTGCCTCTGTTGAACAGACCGATTCTCGGATTTTCCAAAAGCAGCTGATTTATAAACACAACGTCTTCAGATGTTGTCAAATCACGGTTGAATTTTAAATCACCAATCACGTCACGTCTGAAAAAACATGATGAGGCCGACAGCTGGATATGGTCGGGATTTTCGAATAAGTCCACAACCTTTTCCTTTTCATATTTGAAGTTAAGGGGATGCGGGCCTGTTTTTTCACCAAAAAAGTATATTGGTATTGAAACCAAATCCACATTATCATTATGGATATTGAAGAAGTTTGAAACACCGCTTAAGGTATATTTTGTAATGTAATCGTCACTGTCCAGGAAATTCACATATTTTCCGCTTGCCTGCTTGAGACCTAAATTCCTGGCGGCGGCAGCTCCCATATTCTCTTCATTATTAATATAAATGATGTTTTCCGGATATCTTGCCTTATACTCCTGACAGATTTTACCGGTATTGTCTGTACTGCCGTCATTAACAAGAATAATCTGGATATTGTCTTCAAAATCGAGAGTTTGGTTGATTATGCTGTTAACACTTTTTGAAATCCATAAATCAGAATTATATGCAGCAATAATTATGGAAAATTTGAATCGTTTCATTAACAGCCAACCCTAATAAAAAATGAGCTATTTTCTTCTCCTTTCAAATTCATCAAAGAGTTCGTCTAATTCAACTCCTTTATAAACAAGCAGCAATAATGTATGGAAAATCAAATCAACGGATTCATAGACAAGATTTTCATCATTCTTACTGGCTATCAGAACTTCCCCAGCTTCTTCAGCTATCTTTTCAAGAATCTTGTCTTCAGCTTTCTTGTCGCTGTCCTGCATTATTTTTGAAGTGTATGAATCAATCGGGCTGTCCCTTCTGCTTTCAAGGACTTCCCATACCTGTCTTATTATTTCATCATTCGCCATGAGCTTCACTGTCCTGAATACTTTCGGTAATTGCAATTAAAGGATGTTTGTCGTCATCAATAATCTTAATGTCTTCAAACTGCTTGATTCCAGCCTTATCAGCGGTCTTTTCCATACCCAATCTGATGTCTCTGCCCAAATCAACCACATATGAATCAACAGTTTCACAGCCCATCTGCTTTGAAGCGACTGCCCTGTGGTGTCCGTCAACCAGAATCCATCTGTCGCCGGTTTTCACTACAATTGCAGGTTCTGCCAATCCCATTTTCAGTTCATATGTTCTTCCTTCAAGTTCATCGGCATAAACTCTGTCCTGAGTAGGTCTTAATTTTTCAGTAGGAACCTTCATTCTTTTTAATGTTGTTTTAATTCCATATAACTGTTCCATGGTATTTTTGAAGTAATCCACTTTATTCGGAGTTGACCTTTCAATGTGTGAACGGACCATATCTGTATTTGTAATGATTCCGACCAGTGCGCCGGCTTCATCAACAACAGGCATTCTTGATATTCCTCTTCTAAACATTACGCGTGATGCGTCATTTATTGAAAGGTTTTCATTGGCTACAACCAGTTTGGTACTCATTATTCCACTTACGTAGTCCTGCCAGTCCTTAGCAACAACATCAAAAGCAGTAACCATTCCAACAAGCTTTCCGTTTTCAACTACTGGATAACTGTTGTGGTGGCTTTCTTTCATTAAAGTAATTATCTGTTCTGTCGGAGTATCTGGTGAAACGCTGATAACGTTTTTTGTCATGTAATCTTTTACAAATGATTTCTTTGCTGCCATGAACTAGCCTCTATTCAATGTTTTCTCTTAAAAGTTTTACAGTTTCGCCGGGGTCAGCTTTTCCACGGGTTATTCTCATAACCTGACCTACAAGGAAGTTAAGTGATGCTTTCTGTCCATCCAAATAATCCTGAACGGCTTTAGGATTTTCATCAATCGCCTGTTTTACAGCAGCCAATACTTCATCGTCTTTAACGACACCAAGCAATCCTAATTCTTCTGCAATCTCTTTAGGTGCTTTTTCATTGTTTGGAATCTGTTCAATGATTCTCTGGCCTGCTTTTGTGGTTATCTCTTTATCCAATAACATTTTCAGGAATTCGACTAAGCTTTCTACAGTAATTCCGCTGTCAGCATAGTCAAGTTTGTTGTATGATAAAACCCTTTTAAGTTCGTCTCTCATCCATTTAGCAGCAAATACTGGGTCCACTTCTTTTACAACCTCTTCATATGCAATAGCCAGGTCAAGCTCAGAAGTCAATACTTTTGCTGTTTCCTCATCAATTCCGTAGTCTCTAACGAACCTTTCCACCTTGTGGTGAGGAGCTTCAGGCATAATATCTTTAACTTTCTGAATAAGTTCATCCGGAATTTCCATTGGAGGTAAGTCTGGGTCTGGGATGAATCTGTAATCATCTGCATCTTCTTTCAATCTCATTCTGGTGGTAATCATTTGTGATTCGATGTAAGCACGGGTTTCCTGCTGGATTTCAACTCCTCTTTTGATGAGGTTTTTCTGTCTTACGATTTCGAATTTCAAAGCCCTGTACGCACCTTTGATGGAGTTGACGTTTTTCATCTCAACTCTGTTTCCGCCATTAAGGGAAATGTTTACGTCAGCTTTCATTGAGTTTTCCCCACGTGCAGCACCGCTGTACTGAAGGACACGGATGATTTCTTTAAGGAAGTTTCTGGCCTCTTCAGGTGAGGTGATGTCCGGTTCTGTAACAATCTCCACTAAAGGAATACCTGAACGGTTGAAGTTAACGATACCTCTGTCAGGTTTGTACTGACCAGGATCTTCTTCAATGTGGATTTCTCTGATTCTGATACCGTTCAATTCACCGTTGATACCGATAGGTACGGAAGTTCTCTGATATCCTGAAGATAAATCCGGGTAATCATAATGTTTTCTCATAAAATAGGTAAAACCTTGATCAATTTCACAGTTCAGCATTAAAGCAATCATCAATGCATTTTCAATTGCATGCTGGTTGGTTGGGTGTGGTTTCGCACCCGGCTGATTTAAACATACTGGACAAATATTTTGGTTAATTGGTGCCTCATTAAAATTTGTTGGGCAATCACAGAATAATTTTGATTCAGTCTCTAACTGTACGTGGATTTCAAGTCCACACATCATACTAAAATCGTCACTAATAATAATTCCTCCGTTGGAAATTTTTTTTATAATATTATAATATATATGATATAGGACTTATAAAGATTATTGAAAATAGCTTATTTTTTATTGGAATGAATTTTTGTATTTAGATAATTTTTCCTGTGTGATGTAGGTGTCTAATTCCAACTGCCTTTCTGTTTCTTTTAAATCACTTAATGATAATAATTTCAGACATTTTTCAATATCAATCCTTTTCAACACTTTTTTTGCAAAAGGCCTTTTGGAATCCAGAAATGCAATATTTTTAAGGAATTTCTTAACTAATTCACTATTTAAAATTAACATGCTAATATATGCTGAGTCATAATCATCAAAGGATAGGAAATAACATGTATCATCAAGCATCATTGTCTTATCACTGTATACCAATGAAAACATAGGATTTTTATAAAATCCTGAAATCGCCACTTTATATTTTTTAAAGGAATAATCTCCAATACCAAAAATGCTGAAATCAGGAGCTTTTTCATAAATGGAACTTTTCCTGTTATCAAAATATTCCTTATTGTCATTTAAATATTTCCAGGTTTTTGGAGCCTCAGTTTCAATATATCCTGTATCCTGCTTTATCTTTTTTTGAGTAATTATAGTAAACATGGACGTTTCAGTGACAACAGGCTTTTTAAGTTTGCTGCTTTTTAATAACGGATATACGAGACTCTCTTCAATATCAACCTCTTCATTTTTCTTATTGATTAAATGATCATCCTCATACATCAGCTCCATAACTTTAGCACAGTCATGTTTCACGCCCTGTCTCCATTCAATCTGGCATTTGCCGTCAAGATCAGGGATATCATCAATGTTAGAATAGAATTTATCAGATTTAAAACCGAATTTGTACAATACTTCTTTAGGATTTGAAATGTCTGCAACTTCACAGGCCTTATCAGTTAATACGTCTCCGCCAAACTGAATTACAAATAAACATGTATCAGCATCAATCTTGAAAACTTTATATGAATTGAAGTTAATCTGTTTAATAAAGCTATATGGAATCTCATTTTCAATTAATTCGATGAAAACGTTTCTTGAGATGGTGGTTTTACATAAAAATGCGAAAGTTGAATTGGTGTCTTTAAATTCATTGATTATCTTTAATATGATATATTCTGATATGTCAAAGTTACTGTTTCCTGTTAATGCTTCAAAACCGGTCTTATTTTTAAAATTGGATTTGTTCGGAACATTTTTTGAATTGATTTTGGATAATTCAGTATTAGTAATCCATGGGGGATTACCTAAAATCAAGTAGGAGCTGTTGTTAATATTGTCAAATTCAAAAGTGAAAATGTCCTCATTAATTAATGTAAGATTGGGGATTGTAGAATCCACTTTATTCAATTTCTTTTTATCAATGTCAATTCCAATCAATTCACTTTCAGGAAAAGCATTTGAAGCACTTTTTAAGAAATTTCCTATTCCGCAGGTTGGCTCAATAATGACTTCAGGATTAATTTTCAAATCATTTTTCAGATATTCACAAATCTCATCTGTAAAATATATTGGAGTTTGATAATCTCCCAATTCCTTTTCATTGAATTTTTCATAAGTATAAACTCCATTAACATCCTCATCCAAATTAATAATATTATTGTACTTCAACCTCCACTGAAATGCATTGGATATTGTCAAATAACCCTGTTCCGGAGGATTTTCAATTATTTTTTCTGCAAGATTTTCCAATGCATAATCATCTCCAGGAATATTACTGTCTTTTAAAATATCTATAATATCCTCTTTATCAGCATTAAGTTTGACTAATTTACGAATTATTTTAGTTAAATTGTAATCCCCCGTTCTTTCAGCATCAATGAATATGCAATGTTTAAAATCAAGATAACATTTATCATTAATGTCTGTCTTTTCATAGACAAAAATTAAAAGATTATGGCTCAGACCATAGATTTTCTGTTCAATATTTTTAAATGGAGATGAACTTTGTGGTTTTTTAACGGAAGTTACTTTAATGTCTGTGTTAATGTGAGTGTCAGGTAAATCAATTCCTCTGGCACTGGATCCGACAGTAATTTCGTATTTGTTTTTTAAGTACTCTTCAAATTCATGTTCAATGTAAGTACCGACAGCTTTACCATCAGTTACTCCAACTAAATCGTCATGAGTGATGTTACTTTTCTTTTTACAAAAGTCAATGGCTTCTTCTTTAAGTTTGCTGATAGTTAATTTCATGGTAATTTCTCCTTATTTCAGGCTTTCCTCAATGATAGCTATTTCTTCATCGGTTAATCCATATAATTCATATACTAATCGATTTATTTTTTCATCAGTTTTAGCAATTTGTAATTTTAATAATTTTTCCTCTTTTGGAGTTTTACAATCTAAAAATTCTTTATGTAAATTAGTTAATTTATTTGATAATTCTATGAATGGTTTTTGAAGAGTTGGTTCAACATTAATGAAGGGCATCCTTTTTACAATTGCAGGTTTTACTTGAGGCAATATTCTACCATTTTCTAATGAATAAAGTCTATAAATAAAAGTATATAATTTTGAATTAAAAAGTGCTGTTACAAAATATGGATTAAATTTTTCATTTGTTCCAAAAAGATACACTCCATCTGTTGCGTATAATTTATTTTCATCAACTGCTACAATTAATTTATCTGAAGTGATAACACCCACAATTTTTTTATCTTTTAAAAATATTTTTTCTTTTCTAGGTCTATGGAGTGAATATAATGGATGTTTCTTTGTTTTAACTTCTTTACAAGTAATATCATCTTTGAATTGTCTTATGTAAGAACATATATTTGGGATTTCGGAAAATTTATCTTTTTTTGTAGTATAAATGAGATAAGTATCATCATAATCTATATAATGTCTTTTAATTTGAGAACCACCAAACACTGCTTTTTTAACATGAGTATCTTCCAAATTATTTTTTAATTTGATTTCTTTGTTAATCATGAAAGCTTGTTTATAGTCTGGTGATGCCCCTCTTTGCATTTTATCTTCATCTATTATATCTTCAATAGTTAAATTAGAGATGTTTTCTATTTTCTCTAAAATAGAATAATCATTAATATTATCCGTTATAAATAAGTTTGAAGGAATATTATCTAATAATTTTTGATTATATATGTTGAAATTTGATGTATTTAAAATTGCAGGAGCTTTTTTAGAGATATTTGTGAAATTACCGGAAACGATTTTTGAATTATATTCTTTTTTATTTTTAAATATTATGATTGCAGATGGTTGATTAACTCCTTTAAAAACATTCATGCCCATATTAAGTAATTTAGAAATATAAAAATTTTTTATTAAAAATTGTCTTAATAATAAGTAACTTGATTGATATAAAATAACATCAGGCACAATCATTCCAAACAATCCATTTTTATTAAGTTTTTTTGAGAATACATAAGTAAAATACAAAAATGAATTTATCATTCTAACTATGATTTCACTATTTTTTTCTTTTAAATATTCAAGTTCAATATCTGAAAATGAAGCTCCCCAAGGAGGATTACCAATAACTGCATCAAATCCTCCATTTTCAAATACTTCTGCGAATTCTTCTTCCCAATCAAAAGGATTAATTTCATGAAGTTCTTCAAGTGATAAATCATTAGAATCCAATATATCTGTGCCTATTAAACTATTTCCACATCTTATATTATCTCCAAGATAAGGTAAGGCTCTTTCCTGTATTAATTTTTGCTGTGATTCTAAGACATCTTTATTTTCATCTTCAAGTACTTTTAAAAGCAAACTCAATTTTGTGACTTCTACGGCCTGTGAATCAATATCTACACCATAAATATTATTTAAAAGTATTCTTTTCTTTTCTTGGATAGTTAATCGTGGAATTCCATCGAATCCGACATAAATAATATTTTTAGGTGGTTGTTTTAAGTTGGAATAATAGTCTAAATGCCAATCCAAAAGTTTTTGATAAGCTCCTAATAGAAAACTACCTGATCCACATGCTGGATCAATAAATCGTAGCTCGGATACTTTGTTTGGAGTTTTTCCTTTTAAAAGTTCACCTATTGTATTTTCAACAATATAATCAACAATATATTGTGGTGTGTAAAATACTCCTCCTGCTTTTTTAACTTCGGGTTTATCTTCGACTTTTGCTTGATGGCTATCAGTTAGACGAATAACTTTTCCAAGGAATTGTTCATAGATATTTCCAAGGATTTCTGTTGAAATCAAACTGAATTCATAAGGACAATCAGGATAATACAATCCATCAATGATTTTTTTCAATTTGCCATCGTCAATATGCAATCCTGGAGTTAATGTGTCTGCACTTAAACTAATGTCTTTTTCTTCGCTGAAATGGAATAAACCACTATTGTATTTAGCATCAGCTTTTTTACATAATTCTATGAATGCTTCATAGACAGGATAGTTATCTTTTTCATTTTTAGCTAGTTCAGTTAATTTCTTTAGTTGTCCGTATCTTTCTATTCCTCTGTCTTCTGCAATCCTTAAAAATATTATTCTGTCAATAATTAACTGCACAGCAAAATTCAGTTCATCAACCGTTAATTCTTTATTTCTTATTGCGATGTTGCGTGCTAATTCTAATCTCCACTCTTCTATTGTTTTTAAAAATTCAGAGTCTACGGATGAAGTTCCTTTTTTATCCCCGTGTTTGTTTTCTACGAATTTATCAAATTTTCCAGTTAACACTGCTTCTTTACTGAAGATATTATATATTTCATCCCATTTTTCAACATATTCACTGTAATGATAATATTTTATTCTGTCAACACTTGTGCTATGTGTTTTTTTAGGAGCACTTTTTGGTTCGTAGATTGCCAGCTCTTCAAAATCTGTTAATAATCCAACAGGTAATTTTCCACTCCATGTGTATCTTTTAAGTTGAAATGCGTATTTTCTATCGTTTTCAATATCGACACTCGGTTTTTTAGCTTCAACAAAGAATTTTCTTACTCCACCTATTCTAAAACAGTAATCTGGTGCTTTTGGCTTCCCATTAATAATAACTGTGTCTTCAAATTCAACATCTTTATATTGTGGAGCAATACTCATGTCATTGTAAACATCCCATCCTAATGCAATAAAAAATTTGTTGATAAAGTTTACTTTTGTGTTTTCTTCATCGAATGTTGCTGTTTTATAAATATGTTCGTTTTCCTTAAATTCCTGAACTAATTTTTCTATTTCCTCTTTGCTAGATTTAAAGTTAAACATAAAAAACACCAGTTTAATAAATTATGGGGATGATTGATTCTTAAATTAATATTTGTTCTTTAATGATTCTTTAATATATCGTTTAATGAACTTATCCAAATCTGGGGAAACATCACTTTTCATTTCACCTAATTTCTCTTTATCAGTGAATGTTCCTTTAAGCTGCCTTCCAGCCCATTTAACTTCCTCTTCAACTCTTTTCCCGTATTTGGTTCCAAACATCTTGAAAAGTGGGAATTTGGTAATTCCGTTTGCTCCGCTTAAAATCAGGATTCCAATGTTTGCAAGGTTATCAATCCATGTTCCGCAGATGATTTCAATTTCGGGAAATTCAAGACGGATTCTTGCAACTACCTGGGCATAATAAAGTGATGCGGGCTGTGACTGGTCAGCGTAAATCGTTTCCTTGTGTGGATTAAGAGAGTAGAATATTACTCTGTCAATTTTGTGTTCTCGAATATACTCAATAACGTAGTCAACATCATCAAGTGTCTCGCCAAGGCCTAATATTATCGTAATGGCTTTTTTAAAGCCCAAATCTCCTGCAACATCCAACATGTTGCTTATATCATCAAGGCTTTTGCTTGGACATACTCTGTTGTGAATCGTAGGATTTGCAACTTCAACGGCACCGGTGATTCCTTTTATTTCAGATCCGTATTCTGCCAGTTCATCGGTAATTCCGGTATTCAGCCAGATTCCATCGCCAGTAATGTCTTTGATTGTTGTGGCAATTTCCTTTATTTCCTGTGTGGTGAATGACTTATATCCACCGGAGAGAAATTCTATATTCCAGTCAAGGCGGGCACACATTTCAGCTTCAGCATAGATGTTGTTAACGTTACGTCTTGCTTTTGTCGGATCTTTAATTTTGTTCTTTTGTGTTGACATGTAGCAGAATGCGCAGTCTCCCTTATCACACCACCAGGATAAAAAGACCGCCCGTTCCAATGTAACTAAATCTCCGTGATTTTTTAAGGTTATTTCATTGGCATCTTTTATTAAATCGAATATGTTGGAATCCATGGTTTTCAACTTTTTAATTAAATTTATATATTAGTATATCATAACTAATTAATAGTGTTTTTCCTACATTTTTGTGAAATTTGGGTAAAAAACATAATGTTTATATAGTAGTAAAAATATACTATAAGATACACTGTTTAAAGTCTTTTGATTTTTAAACATGGGTTTTATTTGGTTAAGATGGTGGGTTATAATAACATGCCATCGTAGCTCAGTAGGTAGAGCGTTCGGCTGTTAACCGATTGGTCACAGGTTCGAGCCCTGTCGATGGCGCTTTTTAGGGCCCATAGCTTAGCCAGGTAGAGCGTCCGGCTCATAACCGGAAGGCCATGGGTTCGAACCCCATTGGGCCCATGTTACTAAACTTTTATTCATTTGTGTGCTCCGGTGGTGTAGTCCGGCCAATCATTTCGGCCTTTCGAGCCGAAGACTCGGGTTCGAATCCCGGCCGGAGCATTTAAAAAATTTGTTGAGATTTTTAATGGTTTCTAAATTTCACTTTCGTTTCTAAGCGGGAGTGCCCGAGAGGCCAAAGGGGACAGGCTTAGGACCTGTTGACGCAGGTCTACCAGGGTTCGAATCCCTGCTCCCGCATCTGACAATTTTTTATTTTTATTCATATTTAATGCCGGGGTAGGGTAGGCGGTCATCCTCCGGGACTGTGGATCCCGGGACTCGGGTTCGAATCTCGGCCCCGGCCCCATTTATAAACTATTTTTTTGGTGTTGTTTTTGGCAAAGAAAGGGTCTGCTGAAGAAAGAGATTTGGTGCATAAACTTTGGGAGAGAAATTTTGCGGCTATGAGAGCTCCCGCTTCTGGAGGAGCTACAAAAAGACCGTTACCTGATGTTGTTGCCGGAAACGGTAAATTGTATTTAGCTATTGAAGTTAAAACCACAACAAAGGATAAAATCTACATTGATGAAGACCAAATTGATGCATTACTTGAATTTTCCAATATTTTCGGTGCTAAATCATATATTGGTGTCAAGTTCAAATATACTAAATGGCTATTTTTAGAACCTGAAAATGCTGAGAGAACCCGTAACGGTAATTATAAGGTTGAAAAGGATTATGCTTTGGAAAAAGGCCTGGAAATTGATGAGATTGCAGGCATTGATAAACAGATGAAATTCTAGCATAAACTTTATATACTAATTAAAATAATATTAATTATTGTATGTTATGTGTGGGGTTATAGTGTAACCAGGCATCATCTGGGACTCCAGTTGTCTTTGAAGAAATTATACGCGTAACTGAACAGTACTTGTTGTGATGATCAATTGGAGTACTGAGGCAAGAGAAATCCCAGGATCGGGGTTCAAATCCCTGTGACCCCATTTTAATACTAAACTTTTTTTACTACTTTTAATAATAATTAATTTTATGAGTTCCAATAATATTGTTTTTATTCAGGGTTATCATATTGATTCCAATTATTATCTGATTGATGATATGCTTGTTGATACGGGTTCAGGCTATTATGATGATTATTTAACATCCCAGCTTGAAAAGCATGGCGTTAGGCCTGAAGACATTTCATTAATCGTCAACACTCACTGCCATTTTGACCATATTGGGGGAAATCACCTTTTTGAAAATGCAGAAATTGCCGTTCATCACCTTGATGCGGTTTCCATTAAAAACAAGGATGATTTGGGCACTTCAATGAATGTCTTTGACAATCCCGGCAACGTAAGGGTTGACATTGAACTGGAGGGCGGCGATGAAATAAGAGGCTTTGAAGTCATTCATACTCCAGGCCATACTGCTGGAGGAATATGCTTATGGGATGGTGTTAATTTAATTTCCGGAGACACAGTATTTTCCCATGGGGGTGTTGGAAGATTCGATATCGGCGGAAATTACGATGATTTAAGACAGTCCGTTAAAAAATTAACACAGTTGGATGTAATTAACCTGTTGCCTGGCCACGGACCTATTGTTCAGGGCAGCGGCAAGGAACATATAAAACTGTCATACAGTCAGTTTTAGACTATTTTTCTAATTTTTTAGACACTTTGGAAAATGATCCTCTCTTGACAAGAACCGATACCTTTTCACCGCGCGCAAGGGTATTGTCAGGCTGAGGAATCACCAGTTTTCCATCCGGCTGATATGTAGCTATTATGATGAAGTCTTTCGTCGGTGAAATCTCTTTAATTCGTTTTCCAACTATTTTATCGTTTGTGATTGTCATATCTAGGATTTCAGCATCTCCTTCGCCGAGAGATATCAAATCAGCAACGTTTGGTCTTGTAACCAGTTTTTCCAAAAATCCTGCAGCGGTGATTTCAGGGCTGATTACGTTATCGATTCCGACTTCCTTGAATGCTTCCTCGTGGTCAGGGTTACTTACACGGGCAATGATGTTGGGAACATTGTATTTTCTAACCAGAATACATGACAATAAGTTTGCCTCGTCATTTCCTGTTGTTGCAATGAAAAAGTCAGCATCTTCAATGTTGGTTTCTTCAAGCAATTTTGAATTTGTTCCGTTTCCGCAGATTACCAAAGCGTCAAGTTCTGCAGCCGCTTCGTTACATAAAGATTCATTGTCGTCGATTAATGTGAGGTCATATCCGTCATCTATCAGCAAGTTTGCAAGGGACAGTCCCACACGTCCAAGACCCATAATAATAACATACATTCAATCACATCCTTAATGTTCAAATACAATTATTGTATAATTTAAATATTATAAACTTATCTTTTAAATATTTCAAAAACAGCTCTCAGGGTGATTAGGACAGGATATATTTCCAGTCTTCCGGTCCACATATTGAATATGCTTATGACTTTCAGTGGAGTTTCAAGGGAAAATACGATTTCTCCAAGCTCCAGACCAACATTACCCTGAATTGACATTGTATCGAAGAGGCTTCTGAAAGGGTCATGGCCATACAGGCAGAACAGTGCCCAGGTAAAGAGTATGCATAATAAATAAAGAGTTATATAATTTCCGCTTTGTGCAACTGCTTTTTCAGTGAGTTTCTGTCCTGATATCTGCATTGGTATGACTCTGCCTTCCGGAGAGAGGATTTCTCTGATGTGTTTGTAGACTCCTTTGAAAAAGGTAATTACACGCATCAGTTTCAGTGCACCTACGGTTGAACCGCTTGATCCTCCAACGGTCATCAGCGCCATAAGAACAATAAGAACGAATGACGGCCATGTTGACATGACTTCAAATCCCTGGACTGTCGCTCCGGTTGTTGTAACGGCTGATACTACAGTAAAGAGAAGTTCAATAGGTATGATGTTTGATGCGAAATAAAGGATAATCGTTGAAATAGCTATCAGGCTAATCATGACCTTGAACTGCAGATCCTGAATCAGGGATTTTCCACGGGTTTTGATAACCTTATAATGTACCAGAAAGCTTGTAGCACCTAAAATCATCAGTATGATTGTAATGAAGTATATTATGTCGCTGTGGTAATATCCGATGTTTGCGTTCTTGATACTCATACCTCCGGTTGAGATGATGCTGAATGTTGTACATACTGAATCAAAAAGAGGCATTCCTGCAAGCAGATATAAAATTATTCCGGCAGCGGTATAAATCAGATAAATTTTGATGGTCTGTTTAAGTGTGGCTCTGACAGATGGTTTGATACGTTCTTCACGGGCTTCTGATTCATAAAGCTTTGATGATGTGGTTCCGGGACGTGTCAGTATTGCTATAATCATAACAACAACCCCTAATCCTCCAACCCATTGCTGAAGGGATCTAAAAAAGAGTATGCTTTGAGGAAGTATTTCCACGTTTCTGTACATGGTGATTCCGCTTCCCGTCAATGCGGACATGCTTTCAAAAACACCGTCCACAAAACCTAGATTTGTAACCAAAAGCATTACAAGTCCGCAGATGATACTTGCCCACAGCCATGCAATTGATGAGATAATCATTCCATGTTTAAGGCGAAGTTTGCTTTTGGTATATTTGTCAAGTCCTTTGACGCAAATCAAACCGATTCCGATTGATATTAAGGCAGGTATGAGATATCCTAAAAAGTTGAATTCAAAGTATATCAAATCGACAATGATTGGAACCAGACACAATACTCCGATGCCTATCATAATCATACCGGAATTTCTGGCAACTATCATCAAGTCGTTTTTGTTTATATATCTCATAAATTAACCTAAAAATTATTATTACTAATTAAAATTTGAATAAATATATATATAAATTTTTAAGTTAAATATAATATGTAATCTGTTTCTATGGTGGGACTATGGATAAAAAATCAATAATATTTCTTGCAGTAAGTCTTTTAATATTGGCCGTGATGCTGTGGTTTGTAGGAATAGATGAAGTTATCAATGCCTTAAAGTTTGCTGATTTGGCATTGATTGGCGTAGCCATAGTTGTTCAGGTATTCACCTTTTATCTCTACACATTAAGGTGGAAAATTCTCAACGACATTGCAGATATTAATGTAAGTACTTTTAAGCTATTGCCTATGGTATTGGTAGGTCTTGCAGTCAATAACATCACGCCTTCAGGAAGAGGTGGGGGAGAGCCTGTAAGGGCATATATACTGTCCCGTGAAGAGGGATATCCTATGGAAGAGACTTTTGCAGCTGTTGTTGCCGATAGGGCCTTGGACACTTTTCCATTTGTTCTTCTGGCCGTTCTGACAATTATCGGGATGACATTTTACTTTGATTTCTCATTGTCCCTTATTGTTGTCATGGTTCTGGCTGTAATAGCTATTATTGCAATTTTGATTGTACTGATTTACATGTCCATCAATCCGAAATTTGGTGAGAGGGTTTCAAATTGGGTAATCGGCCTTGTCAGAAGATTCTATAAGAAAAATTCCCAAGAGCTTGAAGAAAAAATCCGTGAGGTCATCAAAGGATTCCAGGATACGATGAATCTCGTTATCCACCATAAAAAGGTATTGTACTATGCACTCCCGTTGTCATTCCTGATATGGATATTTGAAATTTTAAGGGTGTATCTCGTTTTTCTCGCATTCGGTGCCAATGTCAGTCCTGTAGTTATTGGGGAAGTCTTTATTTTAGCTTCACTTGTAGGTATGATTCCGCTATTGCCTGGAGGTCTCGGTGCAGTTGACGGAATAATGATAATTTTTTATTCAGCAGCAGGAATATCATCATCCATTGCAGCGGCCGCTACAGTTATTGAAAGGCTGATTTCATTTTGGATGGCCACAATTATAGGAATGCTGATTTTGCCATATTACGGTTCATCAGTTTTGGATAAAATATCATTCAGTTCATCTTCAAAGGAGCTTCCCGAAGAAAGTGAAGATGAATAAATAGAAAACTTTATTTTATTTTATATTTAGATATTTTAGTATAGCAAAAAATTAATTTTTTGCAGTATATAATTGGTGAAATTATGGAAATTAATGGCGTAAATATACAAGATACCTTTGCTGAAGGTTTCGGAATTAAAGTATCTAGATTAATTATTACTGCTGCTACTAAACATTTAGCTAAAATTGCAGCTACTGAAGCTACTGGATTTGCTACTTCAGTTATCGGATGTCCTGCAGAAGCAGGTATCGACCAATACATTCCTCCAACCGAAACTCCGGATGGAAGGCCTGGTTATGCAATCATGATCTGCCACATGTCCAAAAAAGCTTTAGGCGGACAAATCATGGACAGAATCGGTCAATGTGTTTTAACTGCTCCTACCGCAGCAGCATTCAATGCTCTTGAAAGTGAAGAATCCTTCCCAACCGGAAAACAACTCAAATTCTTCGGTGACGGATATGAAACTGAAAAAGATGTAAACGGTAAAAAAATGCACGTTATTCCTATCATGTCCGGTGACTTCTTAGTAGAAGATGAAATGGGATGGAAAGACGGAGTAGCTGGTGGAAACTTCTTCATTATGGCTGACAGTCAAATGGCTTCCATTGTTGCTGCTGAAGCTGCTGTTGATGCTATTCACGCTGTTGCTGGTGTAATCACTCCTTTCTCAGGCGGTATGGTTGCTTCAGGTTCCAAAACAGGTTCCAAATACTCATTCATGAGTGCATCTACCAACGAAAAAGAATGTGTAACCTTAAAAGACCAAGTTGACACTGAATTACCTGAAAACGTCTTCGGAAACATGGAAATTGTTATTGACGGTGTAGATGAAGAATCAGTTAAAGCTGCTATGAAAGCAGGTATTGAAGCTGCTTGTCAAGTTCCTGGTGTTATTGAAATCGGTGCTGGTAACTATGGCGGAAGCTTAGGTCCTTACCAAATTCATTTACAAGAGTTATTCTAGAGAGATTAACTCTCTACTCTTTTCTTTTTTTAGTTATTTTCATTATCTCTTTATTTGATAAGTTTTTACCTACAATTGTAATCTCTTTTTCCAGGTCGTTGATTAATTTTTCAAAAGTGCTTCTGTCAGGCCCTGAAATCAGATGGGAATGGATATTGTTCACGCTTGTGTATAAGTTATCCAATGATTCTTTGGCGTCTTTATTGGTATCCAGATACTTTTTGAATTTTTTGCCGTCCTTTAAATCCATTGTTTTAATTTCACGGCTCAAAGGAGTTTCAATTCCTGGAATATGGTAGTCTATGTTTTCCAGTGTGCATCCGTGTTTTGAAATGATTTCAAACTCATCATAAATCTTATCGGTTGTGTGCTGCACGGTCAGCCTTAAAAGATGAGGTTTTGCTGATTCCAGGTAAAGATCCTTTCCGCCAATGATTTCCGGAGACACGATTTTATCCGCACCTGCCTTTCTGAGGCGTGAAATGTTTTCCAGTTTGCTTGCCCTTGAAACAATCCATGCGTCAGGATTTGTTTCCCTTATGGTCAGCACGATAAATAGGTTTGTGACATCACTTCCTGTACTGATTATTACGCTTCTGCACTTTTCACCGGCCACTTTAGCTATCAAATCATCTTCTGTTGCATCTTTGTTTATTACAACCACATTGGTGCTTTCTTCTATATCCTCAGTTACTTCGCTGTCCTTTTCAAATATGATTACGTTCTGATTTCTCTGATTCAGCTCTTCAAAGACTACTTTTCCAACCCTTCCATAACCGCAAAGAACATAATAATTTTCCATCTGCTCAATAGCTTTCATTTTCCTGGCTCCTTTTGAATATTCGCTCATTCTTTCCTGAAAACTCGTTAAAATAATATTGAATACATAAGCGAGCAATGCAACACCGCCTAAGGCCAATGTTGTTGCAAAAATCTTTTGAATTCCTGTTGTTGGAGTCAAATCCCCATAACCGACTGTCGCCATCGTAACAACGGAATAATATATTGAATCAATTAAATTAAGTCTCATTATGAAATGGGAACCTATTATTCCATATGCAAATAAAAGGCCAATCAGAAATATTCCTGTTGTCACATACTTTGTCGGCAATCGTGTTAAAATTCTAAATGTTAATTTTCTCATAAAACAGTTCCTTATTTAAGATATGTTTATTTATATTGGAATTCTATAAATTAATTTTGTGGTGATTAAATGGACCCGATAGATATGATGGTAACTGATGCAAATTGTGAATACTTAGGTTTGTCAAGATTATGTCTGATGGAAGCTGCAGGTAAATCTTTAGGTGAAGAAGTTGCAAAAATAGCAGTTTTCACTTTCGCAAAGCCTGTAAAAGTTGTAATGTTTACAGGTTCCGGAGGAAACGGTGGAGATGCCTTTGTGGCGGCACGCTATCTCTTGAACAGGGGCTATGATGTTGACATCTACATGCTGAAGGACAATATCCACTCATCTGAAGCAAAAACAAATCTTGATATTTTATTCAATATGAAACCGAGACTTTCCAGACTGACTATTCATGATTTAACAGATATCGGGGACTTTAAGCTTGATGAGGATGAGGATTTCATAATCGTCGATGGAATTCTGGGAACCGGAATTAAAGGAAATCTTCAGGAAAACATCAAACGGGCCATTGAAGTAATCAATGAGTCAAATGGGATTAAAATAAGCATTGATGTGCCGTCTGGGATGGATCCGATAACGGGAAATGTCGACGACATTGCAGTTATTCCCGACTACACCATAAGCTTTCATAAAATCAAAACAGGCGTGAGGGATGCTGAAGAGGAAGTTGTTGGAGGCCTTGTAACGGCTGACATTGGAATACCTCTTGAAGCAGAATATTTCGTAAACTACGGAGACTTTTTAAGGCTTAAAAATAGGGATGAAAAATCACATAAGGGAAACAATGGCTCAGTACTGATTGTCGGAGGAAGCAAGGATTATCATGGTGCCCCAGCTATTTCAGGAAAAGCCGCTTTCGGAGCAGGTGTTGATTTGGTTTATGTTGCAACACCTGAAAGCGCTGCAATTCCTGTCAAATCAGCATCCGAGGATTTGATTGTAAAATCTCTTGATGGGGATTATCTTTCATTAAATCATCTGGATGAAATTCTTGAACTGGCAGATAAGGTCGATGCAGTACTGATTGGGCCGGGATCTGCAATAAACGATGAAACATCAAAACTTTTCAATGTTTTAGTTGCAAAAATCAAAAAGCCAATTGTCTTGGATGCGGACGCGCTAAAACAGGTTGAATTGAAACTCATTAAAAATAAGGATAATATTGTTTTAACTCCTCATTTGGCGGAATTTAATCAATTTTTCAAGTCAAATTTGCATCTTGATTTGGACAGTTATGACTTTAAAAAAGTCGATGAAAATATTACAGAGTTCCAGAGTGTCGTTAAATCCATAAAAGGAACTGTAATTGTCAAAGGCAAAAACGATCTGATTTTATCAGGTTCAAAATTCAGAATCAGCTCTTCAGGAAATGCCGGAATGACTGTAGGCGGAACAGGCGATGCACTTGCAGGAATTGTTGCCGGTATGCTCTCACAGGGACTAAATCCGTTCGACAGCGCATGCCTTGGAGTGTTTATCAACGGCCTGGCAGGAGAGAAGGCCTATGAAGTTAACGGAAACGGATTTTCAGCAAGTGATTTGGTTTCATATATCGGAAACGTGATTAAGGATGGATTATGTTAAAGGAATTTTCAAAAAACGGCCGAACAGGTTCATAGCAGAAGTGGAAGTCGACGGTGAAATCCACATAGCCCATGTGCCGAATACAGGTCGATGCAAGGAGTTATTGGTTGAGGATGCGGTGGTTTGGCTTAAACCCTCTGATAATCCGAAAAGAAAGACCAAATACAGTCTGCATTTTGTCGAAAACCGAGGTCATCTTGTATCAATTTACTCCCAGCAAGCTAATGAAATTGTCTATGATGCAATCGTAAGCGGCAAAATAAAAGAGCTTTCCGGTTATGATTATCATCAAAGGGAAAAGACAATAGACAATTCAAGGATAGATATATACTTGGCCAATGAAGTTGACGATTGCTGTGGAATGTCATTTCTCGAAGATCCATGTTTTGTTGAAGTTAAGGGAGTAACTCTTGTAGTTGGACGTGAAGCAAGATTTCCCGATGCACCGACAGAACGGGGAACAAAACACCTGAAAGAACTGATAAAACTTAAAAAGGATGGCTTCAGAACAGTAGTGTTTTTCCTAATCCAACATCCGTTAGGTGAATCTTTCAGACCGAACTGGGAAAATGATCCAGTATTTTCACAGACACTAAATGAAGCATATGAAAACGGTGTGGAAATTTTAGTTTATAAGTGTGATAATCGTTTGGATGGAATTGATTTGATTCCAGAAGCTATTGATTTTGATTTAAGTCAATAATTTTTCTTTTTTTATTTATGATTAACTTTATATATCCTGGAGTTATAGTAATAAGTATGGGGGAAAATTAACCTCCTTAAGTGGATAAAATATTAAAATACTCATTTGGTGCTATTGTAGGTTTTTAATCTACAATAGATGAGTATTTTTTTCTAATCTATTTTTGACAATGTTTGTCCAAGTATTGTTTATAACAGTTTGATAAATTTACATATTGTGTTTCTCTATTATTAATTA
>NZ_JAFSNZ010000032.1 GCF_017447225.1 Methanobrevibacter sp.
TCAACAGGTTCAGCAGCCTCAACAACTTCCTCAACCACTTCTTCCTCAACAGGTTCAGCAGCCTCAACAACTTCCTCAACCACTTCTTCCTCAACAGGTTCAGCAGCCTCAACAACTTCTTCTACAACTTCTTCTACAGCAATCTCTTCAGTTTCTTCAACAACTTCAACAGGTTCTGCATCAGGAATTGTATTAATTTCTTCTTTTACTTCTTCAACCTTAGGTGAAGATTCTTTATTAGATTTTTTACCAAGTTTAGTAAAATCCAATTTCACTTTGTTACCATATAATTTATTTACAGGTTCATCAGCCATTTTTATCACCACTAAAAGCAATGAAAAATTTTTATAAGTTCGACAGTCTATGTAACATAAACATTTCTTTTTTAAAATATTTAAACCTTATTTAAATTCAACGATTTTATATATAAAGGATTAATTTTTTCACACAAACGCACTTCCCTAAATTTAATATAGTGCGAAATATACATATAATAACTAACTGATTTTAAAAAACCACGGCGATATTATGGATTATTTTGATAGATTAGAAGCTGAAACACATGCATTATACGAAATAGCTAATGAAGCTCGCTCAAAAGGTTTAGATGTAGAAACTAAAACCGAGGTTCCATTAGCAAAGGATTTAGCTGAAAGAGTTGAAGGGCTTGTCGGTCCTGAAGGTGTAGCTAAGCGTATCAAGGAATTGGAAAAAGATTTGACAAGAGAAGAAGTGGCTTTTGAAATAGCTGCAGAAATTGCTTCTGGCAAATTTGAATTGACTGGTGAAAAAGCAGAATATGATGAAGAGCAAAGATGCGACCAGGGATTAAGAACAGCACTTGCTATCTTAACAGAAGGAGTAGTAGCAGCCCCACTGGAAGGAATATCCCAGGTAAGAATTAAAAATAATTTCGATTCAACAAAATATATCGCCGTATATTTCGCAGGACCTATCAGAAGCGCAGGAGGTACTGCTGCTGCACTTGCAGTATTGCTTGGAGACAAAATCAGAAGGGCAATCAATATTGATGAGTTCAAACCAATCGAAGATGAAATCGAACGTTATGTTGAAGAAGTTGAGCTTTACGAATCAGAAGTTACAAATCTTCAGTATTCACCTACTCCTGAAGAGGTTCGTTTTGCGGCAAATCACATTCCTGTTGAAGTTACAGGTGAACAGACTGATGCTGTTGAAGTATCACACAGAGATCTGGAACGTGTAGAAACAAACAACATACGCGGTGGAGCTTTGCTGGCTATGGTTGAAGGAGTTATCCAGAAATCCAAAAAAATCCACAAAATCTCAAATAAATTAGGCTTGAATTGGGAATGGCTTACAGAATACTCAAAACCTAAAAAGGAAGAATCATCGGATTCATCCGATGAAAGCGAAATTGTCCATGAACCTAAATATATTCAGGATATTATTGGAGGAAGACCTGTTTTAGGACATCCTTCCGAAAAGGGAGGATTCAGATTAAGATATGGACGCTCCAGAAATACCGGCCTTGCAACTATGGGAGTTCATCCGGCAACAATGGCATTGCTTGAGTTTTTAGCCGTCGGAACACAGCTTAAAATTGAATATCCGGGTAAGGGAAATTGTGTTGTTCCGGTTGATTCTATTGAAGGTCCGACTGTTAAACTCAAAAATGGTGACGTAGTTATAATCAACAGTGTAAAACAGGCCAGAGAGCTTAAAAAGGATGTTGTTGAAATATTATTCTTAGGAGACATGCTGGTTGCTTTTGGAGAATTTTTAAGAAACAACCAACCATTGTATCCATCAGGATGGTGTGAAGAATGGTGGATTGGGCTTTTAAAGGAAAGCAAAAACTATTCTGAAGATGATGACCTTGATTTAGGCCGTCTGGAATATGACTATCTTCCGGCAAAAGAAGCTTTTGAATTATCCAAAAAATATGATTTACCCCTTCATCCGAAATACACATACTGCTATAATGACGTGACAATTGAAGATTTAAATGCATTATATGATTTGTTAATGGAATGCAAGGATACATATAGTCTCAATGAAGGAATAAAATTAAATTTAACATATGCAAAAAGAACACTTGAAATAATTGGTGTTCCTCATATTGTCCGTGATGATAAAATAATTATTGATGCAGATAACTCTTATGCGCTGCTTGCAACAATAGTCGACAGATTGCCTAAAAGGGATTCCACTATTGAGGCTTTAAATGAGGTTTCAAATATAGAAATCAAAAACAAAGCTCCGGCATACATCGGTACCCGTGTAGGAAGGCCTGAAAAATCAAAAGAAAGACTGATGAAACCTGCACCACACGGTTTATTCCCAATCGGAAACTATGGAGGAGCTCAAAGGCTAGTTGCCAATGCAGCTAAAAAAGGCAAAATTGACGTTGACCTGTCAAGAAGGAAATGTTCAAACCCGGATTGCAGATTAATGACATTTAACTCAATATGCCCTAAATGCGGCTCACCTACTGAAATGGGAAAACCTGAGCATAAAAAGATTAATATCTCATCAATGCTTAAGAAGGCATCAGATAATGTTGGAGTCAGAAAAGTCGACAAGTTCAAAGCAGTTGTAGGTATGATTTCAGAGTCAAAGCTTCCTGAACCATTGGAAAAAGGAATATTAAGATGTAAAAATGAAGTGTTCACATTTAAGGACGGTACAATCCGTCACGATTCCACAGACTTGCCGCTGACACATTTTATCCCTAAAGAAATAGGAGTCAGTGTTGAAAAGCTCCTGGAAATGGGATATGAACATGACTGTTACGGCAAACCTATAGAAAATGAAGACCAGATTATAGAGCTTAAGGTGCAGGATGTCGTGATTTCAAATAACTGTGCAGAATATTTGGTAAATACAGCAAAATTCATTGACGATGAACTTACAAGATTTTATGGAATGGACAGCTTTTACAATGTTAAAACAAAAACAGATCTGATAGGTCATCTGATAGCTGGTCTTGCTCCCCACACATCAGCAGGAGTATTGGGTCGTATTGTAGGATTTACAAAGGCATTAGGATGTTATGCCCACCCATATTTCCATTCTGCAAAACGTAGAAATTGTGACAGTGACGAAGATGCGATAATGCTTCTTTTGGATGCTTTAATTAACTTTTCAAAAACATACTTGCCTAATACCAGAGGAGGAAGTATGGATGCTCCATTGGTTTTATCTTCACGAATTGACCCTGAGGAAATCGATGACGAATCACATAACCTGGACATTTATGAGCGCTTCCCTGTCGAGTTTTATGAAAAGACAAAAGATCCTTTAAAACCTGCTGACGTATTGGATTATATTGATAATGTCGAGATGCATCTGGGAACTCCTGAGCAGTATGAGGGACTGATGTTTTCCCACCATACCTCAAGCATTCATGCGGGACCTACATTATGTCTTTACAAAAGACTGCCGTCAATGAAAGAAAAGGTTGAAGCCCAAATCGAGCTTGCCGAAAAGATTAGAGCTGTTGACCAGAGAGACGTTGTGGAAAGAGTACTGTCTTCCCACTTCCTGCCGGACATTATGGGTAACTCCAGAGCATTTTCCAAACAGAAAGTGAGATGCACAAAATGCAATTCAAAATACAGAAGAATTCCATTGTCCGGAAAATGCAGCAAATGTGGAGGAAATCTGATTCTTTCAGTTTCAAAAGGATCTGTTCAAAAATATCTTGGAATCTCCCAGGACCTTGTTAACAGATACCCTGTATCACCATACCTGAAACAGCGTTTGGAAATTCAGGAATTTGGAATTAATTCATTGTTTGAAAGTGACAAGTCAAAACAAAGTTCTTTAGATGTATTTTTCTAAAGCAAAATACTGTTCAAATGCTCTAGGACAATTCTGATAGTATATTAAGTTAATAATATATTATTGTAAACTAACTGGAAAATTGTTCGTAACAATACGAACAATATATATACAAGGTAAACTAATATTATAATTAAGTGATTAGTAGTAGATAGATTGCTCTATCTCTTATTTTACTAATCGAAATTAAATGGAAAATGGTGTGTTAAATGGAAAAAAGTTCAGAAATTGCAAATAACTTAAATAAATCCGTTAAAATCAATGTAGAAAAAAATAACGGAATTAAAGAAAGATTCAGTTATGAAAAATTATTAAAATCATTAGTAATGGTTGAAACCCCATTCTTTGAATCTGATAAAATTGTAGCTACTGTAGTATCCTCATTATACGATGGAATCACTACAAAAGAAATCAAAAAAATAGTTCACGAATGTTTAGAAGACATCGACGGTGAAATCGCCAACAAATACTTAGCAAGTACCCAATTAAAAGTACGTACTTCAAGAGACACAATCGAAGCATTCGACTTATCCAGAATTGCAAATACATTAATTGAAGAAACCGGTGCTAGCCAAGAAACCGCTTTTGAAATAGCAACCGAAACCTGGAAAGAACTCAAAAAATTAAACGTAGAATACTTAACCGCTCCAATGATCAGGGAAATAGTCAACACCAAATTAGTTGAATACGGACTTGAAGACTTAAGAAGCCGTTACACCCGTTTAGGTATTCCTGTTTACAACATTACCTCTTTAATCGAAAACGGTAACAGAGATAATGCAAACATGATTCACAACCCGGAAAGTATCCACAAACATGTAGCAGACGAAGCATTAAAACAATACGCATTATTAAAAATGCTTCCGGCAAACTTAGCTGATGCACACATGTCCGGAGATATCCACATTCACGATTTAGAATTCTTCGCAGGAAGACCATTAAACTGTATGCAACACGATATCAGAACTTTCATCAAATACGGACTTAAAGTAGACGGTACCGGTGACCACACTTCAATCGCAGGTGCACCAAACCACATGGAAACTTTAATGAACCACACTGGTGAAATCATGCTTGCAGCACAGCAGAACATGTCCGGTGGACAAGGAATGTCTCTCTGGAACGTATTTGTAGCACCATTTGCAAGAGGAAGAAGTTATGATGAAATCAAACAGTCCGTACAAATGCTTGTATACAACCTAAACATGGCTTACGCAGCACGTGGATCACAGGTACCTTTCACAAGTATGGCATTGGAATTCGGAGTTCCTAACTTCCTAAAAGATGAAACCGCATACGGACCAAAAGGCCAGGTAGTTGGAACCTACGCTGATTTCGAAGAAGAAACCAGATTAATCCAAAGAGCATTTACTGAAACTTTACTTGAAGGAGATAACGAAGGAAAACCTCATTTATTCCCAAATACCATTTACACATTACGTGAAGAAACTATGACCAGCGAATATGAAGACGACATTCGTTTAGTACATGAATTATCTGCCAAATATGGTTCATCTTACTTCGTAAACATGTTAGCTGACTACAGAGGAGACATGGCTAACTACATGGGTTGCAGAACCTGTTTACAAGACAACTGGACCGGTGACTGGGATCAAGACTGTTTAAGAACAGGTAACCTCGCATACGTAACCTTAAACCTCCCAAGAATCGGATACCAATCCAAAGATGAAACCCAAGTATTCGAATACTTAGATGAATACATGGACTTAGCTACCGAAACATTAATGCTTAGAAGAGAACAAGGATTAAAATGTTTAAATGACTTCCACATTTTACCATTCTTAAAACAAAAAGTAGCTGAAGATTCCTACTACAGAATCCAAAACTCAACATTATCCTTTGGTTTTGTAGGACTTAACGAAATGTTATTATCCTTATTCGGAGAAGGTATTGAAAACCCTGATGCAAACAAATTCGGTATCAAATGTCTTGAATACATTAACGAAAGAGCAAATCAATTAAAAGAAGAAACTGGACTCAGATGGTCTGTACTTCAAACTCCTGCTGAATCAACAGCTTACAGATTTGCAACACTCGATAAAAAACAATTCGGAGACCAAGCTATCGTTCAGGGAGACGGAAATGCAAACTACTACACCAACTCATCTCACGTGCCAGTAGACACTTCCGCATCATTAATTGAAAAAATCAAAATTGAAGAACAATACCACCCATTAACTCCTGGTGGACACATCTTCCATGCATTCATGGGTGAATCATACTCCGATCCGGATTCATTAATGAGTTTAACCAATAAAATCGCAAGAAAATCAGATATCGGTTTCTGGGCTTACAGCTCAGCACTAAGTTTCTGTTTAAAATGTAAAACTTTAATGAAAGGACTAAACCATGTTTGTCCTACCTGCGGTGAAAGTGAAGATGTAGAATGGTACGACAGAATTACCGGATACGTACAACAAGTAGGTCGTGCAAAATCCGCATCCGGTGGTTGGAACCCAGGTAAACGTCAAGAATTAATTGACAGAAGAAGATTTGAAGATAACTAAACACGTTATCTTCCACACCATTTTTTTAACACCATCAATATCATCACTAAACTTGTTGACATATTCATTAAAAAAATTTAATAATCCTAAGTATTAATACTATTAAATAGGTGTTAACATGAATAAAAAAATAATCTTAGTATTAATAGCCATCATAGCAATTATTCTTGTTGTAGGAGGATTGTCCCTGACAAATGCTTTCAAACAAGAGCCTAAACTTAATATTGTAACTAATGGTACTGTTCATACAAATACTACTTTTTTAGTCAAATCAACTGACTTAAATAATACATCAATTGCAAATGAAAGTATTTCCATTGAAATTCTTGATAACGAATCAAATACTGTTATTGATGAAGAAGTAAAGACCAATGAGTATGGTGAAGCATCTATAGAACTTACCAATGTTTCAGAGGGAAATTATACTGTTAATGTTACTTTTGAAGGAAATGACGAATTTAAAGAATGTACTGTTGAACAAGATTTAGAAATAGTTGAAGATGTAGTCGATACAATATCTTCCGATGATAACAGTACTGATATTGATGATGGTGCATTTTACAGTGAACAAGCTGGAAGAACAATTTATACAGGAGAAGTTCAGTTAGGTCCGGATGGTCACTATTGGAAACACTTAGGTAATAATGAATGGGTAGAAATTGATTAATTACCTTTTCATTTTTTTAATAATTATCCCAATGAAAGTAAAAAACTAAAAGTATATTAATATCTTCAAATATAAATTATACTATTATCATATCACTGATGATAAATTATTTTCACACTCTATGTTACTAGTATTTATGGGCTTTTTTGATACTAGGTAGCTGATAACATAGACTTAATTAATACCCAGTGCATTAATAATATCGAGGTAATAAAATGCAAAGATCAAGAGGATTTAGAAGCAGATCAAGAAAAAAAATGACTAAAGTTGAAAGAAAAGGAAGAACTAACCCTATCACTAACAGATTCCAAAAATTTGAAGAAGGAGATTTAGTTCACATTATTATTAACCCAAGTATTCAAAAAGGTCAGCCACATTCCAGATTCCACGGAAAAACTGGTAAAATCGTAGGTCAAAAAGGTAAAGCATACTTAGTAGCTTTAAAAGAAGGAAACAAAGCAAAAGAATTGATTGTTAGACCTGACCACTTAAAATTACAAAACTGATTTAAATGATTGGTAAAAATATCATAAAAAAAGAGGAAATTCCTGGAGTTGTAGTTAAAGAGACTCTTGAAGAATTCTCTCAAGATTATGAATTAAATTACGAACAGAACGTAACTTTAAACCATCTTGCAAGATTCCCAAGATTTTCAGTTGAAGATACAGAAAAAATCATTGAAGAGCTTGAAAGCAAAATCGGTTTAAGACATAAAGTTGCTGTCCACATCGTAGATTTAATTCCACAAGATTTATCTGATTTAAGATTAATATTTGCAAAAGAACCAACTCAAATCACTAAAGAGGAAATGGAAGAAATTCTTGAAATCTTAAATCAATATTTTGTATCCGAATAGTTTTTTACTATTCCTTTTTTTAACTTTTTTTAAACTAGCTTATTTTAGATATATTTATTACTATTGAATTTTAAATTTAATAATAGATTTTTAAAAATAGTGAAGTGATAATTATGGATAAAAGAAATAATAATAGAAAAAACCCACCTCAAAAAACTGAAGACAATGCAGTTATATTAGATTATCTTAGTTTAGGATATGTGCAGTCTGACATGTCTAAGTTTAAAGGAAAAGCTATTGCTCAAGCTATTGGTACTGATTATTTCACTTTACTAGAATTAGCACCTAAAAAAGGTGTTGATTTAGAAATTCAAGACACAGTTTACATTGGAAAAGGAAAAAGAGATAAAATATATAGAGTTCTTGGAAAATTAGACTTCGAAAACTTAACTGCTACAAGTAGAATAGAGCTAGAATATGCAATTAAAGATATTGTGGCAGCCAGAGAAGAAGAATTCGTAGACTTTTTCAATACTGCAGGTCCTGTTAATACAAGATTGCATAAATTAGAATTGATTCCTGGAATCGGTAAAAAATACATGTGGGAAATCATTGAAGAACGTAAGAAAAAAGAATTTGAAAGCTTTGAAGACATTTCTCAAAGAGTTCCGGCATTATCCGATCCTGTTGGAATGATTGTAAATCGTGTAAAACAGGAACTGGACACGACAACTGTTAAAAAAGGTAAACAAAAATATTATTTATTTACCCCTATTCCTAGAAATAACAGGAATAAAAGATAAAAGTGATAACTTGAATGGTGAAGGTAGCGAATCCCTATCTAAAACAACAAAATCTATTCTGTCAAAATATGGAATACGATTAAATAAAAATCTCGGACAGAATTATCTGATTGATGTGAATAAAAGAAATCAGATAATTAATTTTGCCGATATTTCAAAAGAAGACACTGTTTTGGAAATAGGTTCTGGAATCGGTACACTTACAATAGAGTTAGCCAAAAAAGCTAAAAAAGTAATAGCTATCGAACAGGATTCCAATATTTGTGAGATATTGAATCAGCGTTTGAAAAATGAAAAAATTGATAATGTAGAGCTTATTAATGAAGATGCATTGAAAATTGAATTCCCGAAATTCAATAAGATAGTGTCCAATCTACCTTATCAAATATCATCACCCATTACATTTAAATTCCTAGATTATGATTTTGATTTGGCCGTATTGATGTATCAGAAGGAATTTGCTCAAAGAATGAACGGTGAGGTTGGAAGTAAGAACTATTCAAGACTTGCTGCAATGCTGTATTTTAAATGTGATGTTGATAAATTAACTGATGTCAGCTGTGAAAGCTTTATTCCAAAGCCTAAGGTCGACTCTATGGTTATCAGTTTAACTCCGAAAGAATCCGGTTTGGACAGTGAAGATTTTGAAGCCTATTCCAAATTTACAAAAGCCCTGTTCCAGCATAGAAATAAAAAAATCAGAAATGCATTGATTGATTCAAGACATATTGTAAGCAATCTGGATAAAAAGGAAATGAAAAAAAGATTGAATGCCATAGATAATGAACCACTGCTTGACTATTTGACCAAAAGAGTTATTGTGCTGACTCCTGAAGAAATTCTGCTTATTTCAAAAGAGCTTAACCCGATTTTTAATGATTAATATGGATTTTATAATTAACACTCATGAAAATGTATACATTCCTGCGGAAGACAGTTATCTGCTTGCTGAAAATTTGGAAATTGAAGCTGGAAAAAGCGTTTTAGAAATTGGTACTGGCTCAGGCATTGTTGCAATGTATGCATCCAAGTTAACGGACAAAGTCACTGCTACAGACATTAATTTTGATGCGATTACATTGGCAGAATCGAATTTTAAAGCAAATAATATTGAAAATATTGAATTGCTCTTCGGAAACCTGTTTGAGCCTGTGAAAAATAGAAAGTTTGATGTAATTTTATTCAATACTCCATATCTACCTACCGAAGAAGGTGATGTTATAGACAGCAATTTAAATTATGCATTCGATGGTGGATTAAATGGAAGGAAAGTTATTGATCTTTTTTTAAATGAAGTGAAAAATCATTTAAATGATGGTGGAATTGTGCAGCTGATACAGTCCTCATTTTCAGACAATGATGAGACATTGAATATGCTCGATGAACTTGGCTTCATAGCAGAAATTGCAAAAAAGGAACATTATTTTTTTGAAGATATCGTGCTTATTAATGCTTATTTGATTTAGATAACATGACCTCAAGACCTCCGTTAACTAAAGACCTGAAAAGTGAAGAATTTATTGAATACTATTTTTTAAAAGAGGAACTGAAAGATTTCTGCAGAAATGAAGGCTTGAAAATAAGCGGGAACAAAAATCAATTGGAAGAGCGAATAATACATTATCTGGATACGGGCAAATCTCTTGATAATTCAAAAGCTAGAAAAAATAACCTAGAAAAACCTGAAAATATTACTTTAGACACAGTTTTAGGCGAAAATTTCAGATGCAGTGAAGATAAAAGAGAATTTTTTGAAAAAGAAATCGGAAAAGGATTTAAATTCAAGGTTAAATTCCAAAAATGGCTAAAGGAAAACCCCAACAAAACATACAAGGACGCCATCAATGCTTACTACGAAATTCAAGGCTCAAAAGAAAAAACTAAAATCGGCGAACAATTCCAATATAACAAATACATCAGAGATTTCTTTGAAAACAATGCGAATAAAACATTAGATGATGCGATCAAATGTTGGAATTACAAAAAAAGCCTGAAAGGACACAACAAATACGAAAAATCAGATTTGAAAATATTAAAAAAAATAAGAAAATAAAATTTATCAAAAAGATAAATTTCATTAAATTTCAGCGTCAAAGACTAAAGTTGCAGGTCCTTCCATGAATGCTCCGAGTTCTCCATCTTTTTCATAGACTTCAAACTCTAAGTCACCCCCAGGCAAATGGAGAAGAATTTCATTGTCAAAAAGACCTTGTTTAACACCAGCAAGCGCTGTTGATGTTGCTCCGGTACCGCATGCGAGAGTAACACCTGCACCACGTTCCCATGTAATCATTTTACCTTCATTTTTGCTTATAACTTCAACAAAGTGTACATTGATTTTTTCAGGAAAAACTTCATGAGCTTCAATAGCTGGACCATACTTATTAATGTCAATGGATTCTACATCATCAACGAATATTATAGCATGAGGATTGCCTACACTAACTGCTGTAACGTTAAATGTAGTGTCAAGAACTTCCAGCTCACCGTCAATGAACTCTTCCTTATCGCTGGTCATTGGAATTTCAGGAGTTTTGAAAGTTGATGTGCCCATATCCACTTTGAATAAAACAGGCTCATCATTTTCTAATGTTATTTCTATGGTTTTGATTCCAGCTCTAGTCTCAACAGTCATTTTTTCTTGCTTTAAGATACCTTTTCTGTAAACAAAATCACCGAAGCATCTGATACCATTACCACACATTTCAGCTTCGCTTCCATCAGGATTGAACATTCTGTATCCGATATCAGCGACTTCAGATGGCTCTACGAATAATACTCCGTCACCACCAACACCGAAGTTTCTGTGGCATAGGATTCTGCATGCTTCCGCTTTATCGCTTTCAGGAATTACTTCCCCTTTTGATTCGTCAATTATAGGGAAGTCATTTCCAATTCCGTGCATTTTTGAAAATTTTAATCCTTTTAAATCAACCATGATATCACTTATTTTAAATGATCGGGAATAATCTGTTGAGCGTGTAAATCTTCAAAAGTTTGTCTTTCACGTACAATTTCACAATTACCATCAGTCACTAATACTTCTGATGTTAACGGTCTTGAATTGTAATTTGAAGACATTGTAAATCCATAAGCTCCCGCGTTTAATATTCCTAAGATGTCTCCTTCTTCCACATCAGGCATAGGCCTGTCACGTGCAAATAAATCTCCTGATTCACAAACGTTACCTGCAATGTCTACTTCCTGAGTATTTGGAGCGTCCATTTTGCTTGCATCAACGATATGGTGATATGAATCATACATTGCCGGCCTTAAAAGAGTATGGAAACCTGCATCTACACCGATGAATTTTCTGTAACTTTGTTTTACGCTGTTGACTGTTACTAAAAGCACACTTGCATCTCCGACCAAATATCTTCCAGGCTCAAGATACATTGTTGGTGAGCCCATATCGTATTCATCTAATTTTTCTTTGAACAGTCCGACATTTACCTGCGCAAATTTATCCAAATCAACGATATTTTCATCAGGAGTGTAAGGAATACCTACTCCACCACCGAAATCAACGAATTCGAAGTCAATTCCAACATCCTCATGGACTTTACCTGCAATATCCATTGTGGATTCGATAGCCAATTTGAACGGTTCCGGGTCTAAAATACCTGAACCGATGTGGGAATGCATACCGATAGGATTGAAACCTAAGTCTTTTGCCTGCTGATAAACTTCACTGGCTTCAGAGTCCATTATACCGAATTTACTCATGACCCCACCAGTGATACAGTGATCGTGATGTCCTGCACCAACCATAGGATTTACTCTGAATGAAATTTTAACTCCTTCAGGATCGATGATTTTAGCTAATCTGGTAAGTGCTGAAACTGAATCAATGTTTAAAACTGCTCCTTCATCATAAACAAATTTTAACTCTTCATTGGTAATGTTGTTTCCAGTGAAAAGAATTCTGCTGCCGTCAAAGCCTACTTTTTTAGCAGTGTAGACTTCACCTGGAGAAACTGCATCAATGCAGCATCCTTCACTTTCCAATATTTTCATTACAGCAAGGTTTGTATTAGCTTTACATGCATAAAATACTTTGAAATCAGGATAATATTTAGAAAATGCACTATAAAATCTGTTATAATTATCTCTAATTCTGTTTTCATCAATAACATATGTTGGAGTTCCAAATTCTTCTGCAATATCTACTGCATCAGCCCCTCCAATATCTAAATGGTTTTTCTCATTGACTTTAATATTTAAATCCATAATATAACTCCTAAAAAAGTTTCATTATAAATATAGTTATGTATTAAATATTATTTAAAAGTAGTGAAGGAAGTCATTTTGCCAACAAATGAAAATCTTATTATATTTATAAATTAAAATAAATATAAAGGTGAAAGAATGGAAAAACCCTACGGACTGACAATGCGAGGAATAGTGAAAAATAGTGAAGGCGAAATTTTAATATTGAGAAGACATCCAAAATCAAAAACCAATCCCCACAAATGGGAACTGCCTGGAGGAAAAATAGAAAAATGCGAATATTTTGATGATGCACTGGTTCGTGAAATCAAAGAAGAAACTAATTTGGATGTGAAAGTTGGAGACTTTGGAGAAGCCGTACAGGACGATTATCCCCACAAAAGGACTGTTCAGTTAATCATGTATGCAAATGACATTTCCGGTGAAGTTAAAATTAGTGATGAGCATGATGACTGGAAGTGGGCTAGCGTTGAAGAAATTAGATTAATGGACATTACTTCTTCACTTGAAAAAATAATTGAAAAAAAGAATTTTGATATTTAAAAAAATAAAAGAAAAAAGAAGCATGAACTTCTTTAATCTATTACAGTAATTCTATTAGAGATATAACATTCATTATAGCTAGATGTTATTATATATTCTCCAGGCATTAATCTTATATTTAACTTAGCAATGCCTTCACTGTCTGTTGAACGATTGTAGAATATACCATTGATATTAAACATTACATCAGTATTTGTTAAAGGATTCCCCTCATCATCAAGTAATTTTGCTTTAAATTGATCAGGTGTTCCATATTTTTTTGTTAAATCATCAGCCAATAAAATTGGTTTTACTTTTATATTGTTGGATACTTTGCATCCCCCATATTCTACAGTGATTATGTAGTCCCCAGGTCTTAAATTAATATTGAGTTTAGCATGCCCCGTCTCATTTGTTGTACGATTGTAAAATACACCATTAATATTAAATATTACTGTTTCGTTTGCTTTTACATGCATTCCATTATCATCTAATATTTTTACAACATACTGTGAGTTGTTACGGAAGTATTTTTCTAAATCTTTATTTTCAACAATTTTTGGTAAAACTACAATTTTATTTACTTTTGGTTCACAGGTGACAGTATTTATTACCGTCAAAATATAAGAACCTGGATTTAAATTAATATTTAATTTTGCACAACCGTTGGAATCAGTTGTGCGGTTGTAGCGAACCCCATTAATATAAAAAGTAACTGTTGTATTTACTAATGTTTCATTATTTAAATCAAAAAATGTTGCATAATACTGTGTATCATTTTTATATATTTTAGTAATGTCATTCCCAATAACAGTCGGCATATCCTTTTTATCAATAATACTAATCACAGATTTTACGGGATTGCCTATGTAAACATCTGAAGAACCGTTTGTAGTATGATGTCTTATTACCTTTAAATTATTAAGTGTAACATTACTTGATTGAATGTCAAATATATGCCTATTACTCAAATAATCGATGTAAAATCCATTTCCATTAATCGTGATGTTTTTATTAATCACAATAGTCTTATTATTAAAATCACCAACATAGTTCTTTTTTAAAGTAACCGTATCATTTGCTTCATTAATTAAATTCTGTAAGTCAGTTAAATCACCTGTTGAATCGACGGTTTGAATATTTTCTGAAGTATTGTCCGCTGCACTAACCGCAGAAATAGATAGAATAATAACTATGCAAAAAAATAACAGATATTTGTATTTCATTAAAAACCTCCATAATTAAATTATTTAATATATTATTTAAAAATAAGTGGGTGTCCACCAAAATTAGTTTTTGGCAGACTCTTCATTAAAAAAATAAAATTTCACTTTTTACAGATATTTATTTATCTTCCATATTATCAACTGCCACATAGATATTACCTGATTCATCAGAATAAGAATCATATGCTCCAGAATTATAGAGTTCTATTTGTTCAGAAGATAATCTATCCATAGAATAATATTTTTTCATTCCAATTATTTTTGGAGGAGAAGGAAGATCATTTTCTGAGAAATTATTTAAACTTGGATTGAAAACATCTGGTTCACCAGGTTTGCCCCAGTAAGTAGTATCCCTATCGCCACCATACATATACAAATCGCCATTATCATCAACATAAACAATTCCCACATCACTATCTGTAAATGGAATAGAAGAATCCCTATATATTGCAGCGACTCCGTTAATGATTTTATAAGGAGTTATTGAACTAGATAAATCTTTAGAAATACTTAAGCTATCTGAACTACTTGAACCATCCGTTGTTGTATTTTTTTCTAAATCCGTGACAGTAGTTTTTTCACTGCCATTATTATCTTGTACATCTTGAGTACTTGAAAAAACCACATCATTTGATATGGCATATATTCCCGCAGTGAATAACAATATTACTATCGCAATAGATAAAACATAGATTTTTTTCATATTATCACCTCTTAAATTAATCATACCAATTAATAAATATAATTGAATATGAATTCATTGTTGGATAAGTAATAGAATTATAATTACCAAACAATTTTGTATTTGTTGCATCAGCGACTATCCATTCATTATCAATACATACTCGAGCCCAAAGATGATTAATATAATTAGGATTGTTTATACCATGAACATATTGAACAGCTAGACCACTAGCTCTAGCTAATGAAACAAAAGCATGCGTATGATTAACACAATCTCCATCATTTACTAAAATTGCTTTTAAATCACCATATCTTGCATTTACATATCCCTTGTCTTTTCTAAAATTATAAACATAGTTGTATATAGCAATAGCTTTTTCCAAATCACCCGTGCAAGAAGAAGTTATTGCTGAACTCAATGTCTGTATATAACTCTGAGAATAATCACATTGGGAATTGTTGTCAATTCTATAAATAGTTAAATCAGATTCTGTATTTACATCATTTAATGTGGAATTACTTGTATGAATCAAGTGATATAATGAAGAGCAATGATATGATGATGTTCCAGCATAATTAACAACAATAGAATAAGTACCTTTACTTAAGGTAATTCTTAAACTAGCAATACCATTAGAATCAGTAGTTTTATCATAATCAACACCATTTATAGATATTTTAACCTGTTGATTGGATAAAACTGTGCCTGCAGCTGTTGTTAATTTAACATAATAATAATTATTCCTCTGAACAAAAGTTGATAATGAATTTAATTTAGTATTAGTATTAATAACATCAGTATTAACTACAAGATTTAATGATTTTTGAGTCAATGATAAATAACCATTTTGTGTGATAAATTCATATGTTATTTGATAAGTGTATGGATTTAAATTAATATTTAGCTGAGCAACTCCTGTAGAATTAGTTGTTCTATTATATTGAACACCATGAATATTGAAAGTTACATCCTTATTAGCAATTGGAACTCCAGTATCATCAGTTAATTTAATACAAAATGGAGTATGTTGTTGAACATAATAAGTAATAGGAGTTAATACCACATTTTTTTGATATACTGTTATATTTTTAGTAATGGATTTTGCTGAGTATTGGCTATTACCGCTGAAAGTAACCTGTACTGGATATTCAGTTGAAGATGCCTGCAAATTAATATTAATTGAACAAAGACCATATGAATCCGTATAACGTGTGTAACCAACACCATTTATTAAAAAATAAAATGGAGTGTTTGAAGGTAATTGAATTAATGAATTATTATTCAATGTTTCTAAATGAACAGTTAACTTTGAAGATTGATGAATTTTTTGACTATTGAATACGATTTTAAAATTAGAATTTGAATTAACAGATCTATTTAAATCTAATGGAGTATCATCATAAACATAAACTTCTTTTTCAAACATTTCATTAGTAAAATTCTCTGGATTTAATTCATTAGTATTTGGAACATCCATTTCATCAGTTCCTTTATAAATAACCTTTTCACCATAAATCTGTACAATATCAACATCCTCATCATTCGTATAATCAAATGAATCATCAGCTGTTATTGCAGAAATATTTAAAAATAAACCCAAAATTATAAGAATAATAAAAACATTTTTAAAATATATTTTATTAAACATAGATAAAAATATAATACATATAGTATAAAAAAGTTTCCATTTTGAAATAAAACTTAAAAAATCTAATAATAATTTTCTCCAATAAGTCAAATTTTAATTTAATATAATGACCTTTTTAATAGTTTAGTGAATTTTAGAAAATAGTTTACACTTAAATTTCACTTTGTTACTTTTTTAAATATTCTTAGTTGTTTAAGAATGTTCTGCTTAAATTGTTGCTTGTTTTTTCTATTTTTTGTTTAAATAATGTGCATTTATTTTTTCATGTATTTTTTGAATGTTATCTACATTAAGCATGATTAGTTCTTTGCATTTTCATCCAGTTCTTTTAGTTTTTGGAAATTGTATATGTTTTTGAGCGATTCTAAGTGATTTCGTTTAGATTAGCTCTTTTTTGTAGTGTAATTATTAGTTTATTAGACACAGGAAATGAGATATTTTCTATCGTATTTCTAGAGAATACAAAAAAGATCTGGAAAGGATAAAAAGAATCAAAAATAGTGATTTTTATCTGGAAAAAATATAAAATTAAAAAAGAATGATAAACTTTAGAGTGTTTCATCTAAAGCTTTTACAAATTCATCAATTTCTTCTTTTTTAATAATTAATGGTGGAACTAATCTTAAAACGCTTCCTGCGGTACAGTTAATTAAGAATCCTTTTTCTCTGAGTTTATCAACATATTCTGCACCAGGTGTTGTTAATTCAATACCTACCATTAATCCGCAGCCTCTTACTTCCTTAATGATATCATGTTTTTCCTGAAGTTTTTCCAATTCTTCTTTTAAATACTGGCCAACTTCTTTTGAATTAGCAAGTAAATCTTCTTCATAAATAACATCCAAGACAGCATTGGCTGCTGCACAGACTAACGGTCCACCACCGAATGTAGTTCCATGATCTCCAGGTACGAATGCGCTGGCAACTTCTTCTGTTGCAAGGATTCCGCCCATTGGGACTCCTCCACCTATTCCTTTAGCCATTGTCATTATATCAGGTTTAACATCAAATAATTCATGAGCAAATAAGCTGCCGCATCTTCCGAAACCTGTCTGTACTTCATCAACGATGAACACAATGTTATTTTCCTTACAGATTTTGGAAATCTCTTTAAGGTAGTTGACATCAGGGATGTTGACTCCACCCTCACCTTGGATAGGTTCAACAATAATAGCTGCAGTGTTTTCAGTGATTGCTTCTTTAATGGCTTCAATGTCATTGTATGGGACATTTATAAATCCATTAGGCAATACTGATTTGAATGGTTCATGATAATGTTCATGGCCTGTTGCTGCAAGAGTCATTATTGTTCTTCCGTGGAAGGATTCGACAGTTGAGATGACCTCACTTTTTCCAGTGTATTTAATAGCTAACTTAATAGCTCCTTCATTTGCTTCAGCACCGCTGTTTGCATAAAATATTCTGTCAAAACTGGTTAATTCAACTAATCTTTTAGCATATATTAATGCAGGTTCATTATAGTAGATACTTGAGATGTGTATGAGCTTTTCAGCCTGATCCTGAATTGCTTTTACAAGTTTAGGATTATTGTGGCCCAAAGCATTAACTGCAATACCTGCAAACATATCTATATATTCATTTCCATCAATATCAGTTACTTTAACACCATCCCCATGATCTAAAACAATTGGTTGTCTTGTGAAAGTGTTAATAAAATAATCATCTTCAATCTTTATTAATTCTTGAGTATTCATATTTTAATCTCCATAAACTATTTAATCAATAATACTTATATTATTAATATTATTTAAAAATAGGTGATAAAATGAAAGTCGCAATAATCGAAACAGATAAAGGAGTAATTGAATTAGAATTATTCCCAAATGAAGCTCCAGGAACTGTAGCTAACTTTGAAAAATTAATAAAAGAAGGATTCTATGACGGATTAACATTCCACAGAGTTATCCCAAACTTTGTAATTCAAGGCGGATGCCCTATTGGAAACGGAACTGGGGGACCAGGTTACACCATCAAATGTGAAACCGAAGGAAACCCTCACAAACATGGAACCGGTGCTTTATCAATGGCACATGCAGGTAAAGATACTGGCGGAAGCCAATTCTTCATTACCCACTCCCCACAACCTCACTTAGACGGAGTGCACACCGTATTCGGTCAGGTAATCAAAGGCCAGGATGTGGTTAATGCAATCCAGCAAGGCGACCACATGAACAAATTACATGTTGAAGAAAGATAGTTAATTAACTATCTTTAAATTCTATTTTTACTTTTAATACCCACAAGTGAAGCAAATACTGACGCTATACATAATATCATGCAAATAAAGCAAGTTATTTGAGATGATTTGATTAACAGCGGGAAGTATTGGCTTACCATAGGAACATCACCCATAACAAATGCAAATACCAACGTTAACATTCCCATACTCATGGTTTGACCTATCACACGCATTGTTGCAACTGAAGCTGATGCTATGGAAGTGTCCTTTGGTGGAACTGAGCTCATAATGGCGTTTGTATTTGGGGATGAAAATATTCCGAAACCCAATCCGTGGAAAATCATTGCTACAATTAAAAATACTAGTGAAGTGTTATTATCCAGCATTGCAAGCATTGCAAGTGATATCGCTCCGAAAAACATTCCAACAGCAGCAAGTTTTTGAGGATTGATCCTATCAGACAATCTTCCTGAAATTGGAGCCATGATTACCTGTATCAGAGGAGCTACGAGAAGTATCAGTCCTGCCATTTGGGAGTCATAACCTCTGATATACTGCAAATGATAATTAACTATTGTAATGACTGCAAACGTTGCCAGATATGCGGATAAAGCGGCAAAATTGGCTGAAGAAAATTTAGGATTTTTAAAAAATCCCACATCAAATACAGGGAATTTTTCTCTCAATTCGATTATTACGAAAACTGAAAGAACGGCAATTCCAACAATTGTTAAGATTACTCCCATTAATTCACTTAACCTTGTAAAACCGTAAATAAACAGCAATATTCCTAATGAATATACGATACAGCCTTTCCAGTCAATAGGAACATCACCCATAGTAATCCATTCCTTATTGACTTTGGTAATTAACAGGACAAGAATCAATATTAAAAACGGAACGGAAGTTAAAAAGATAGATTTCCAACCGAAGTGAAAGTTTAAAAATCCACCTATTACCGGAGAAGTTGATGTTGCAAGATAAACTCCAGTGACATTAATACCGATAGCCTTTCCCCTGTCCTGAACTTTAAATGCTGATACAACCATTGCCATTGAAGCAACATTTAAAAAGGATACGCCAATTCCCTGAAACAGACGGCATAATAAAAACATTTCTGAGTTTATAGAGAAAACTGCGATGATAGAACTTAGAATATAAACTATGGAACCAAGAACCATTGCCTTTTTAAGACCGTATTTGGCAGACAGCTGTCCTGCGGGAATTGTAAAAATAGCTACTGCCAGGAAAAATAGCATTGTAACCCAATTCTGGACAATATTGCTCATTCCAAATTCCTGAGCTAAACTTGGAACTGCAACCATGACTGCTGATGATAAAAATACAGTGAAAAATGAAGTCAGCGTTGCAACAACCAAAACAATGTTTTCGGGCTTAAGATTCATACTATCAATTATCTGGTGTGCTGAACCAATACAATATTGATTCCATTTGGATCGATTACTCTTGCCATGTATCCCACTTGCGTTTCAACAGGCTCCATGGCAATGTTTGCACCTTTTTCTTTTAAATCTTCAATTTCCTTGTGAATGTCCTCCACATCCATTCCGATTGAATACAAACCGGTTTCAAAAGCAGTGCTTTCAATCAGTTCCAGACCTGCAAATCCGTCACCGTCAAGCAGGGTGATTTTTCCTCCGGGAACATCGAAAACCTCATCCAGTGTAAAATCCAAGGTTTCAGTATAGAACTTTACACTTTCTTCCATATCATTGACAATCATTGTAGCATATCTAATTTTCATGAAAAATAGTATATAAATGAAAATATATAATTGTTATTTCAATTTTTCCATTAGGCCTGATTTTCGGGCATAATGAAACATGTACAGCTGAACATAACCTGCATAGTCACCGAATTCTTCCATTCCGAATTCCCTGACTTTTTCAACTTTAATATCCTTTCCGTCAAAATATAAATAGGACACTATACGTTTAATCCACACATCACTTGGAAAAGCCTGTCTGAATCCAAATCCATAAAGTAGAATGCAATCAGCAACTTTTGGGCCGACACCAGGAACTTTTAAAACAGTTTCAAAGGCTTCATCATAAGACATTTCTGATATGTCTGAAAGGTCCATTTCAAGTGAAAAAATTTCGCTTGCTTTTCTCATGTATGGTGCCCGGTAACCTACACCACAAGCTTTTAGATTATTGTTTTTAACAACATTTTCTTTTAAAAGTTCTTCTTCGTCATCCAAATAGAATTCTTTTAAAGAATCCGCATCGGGAAAAGAATAAAAGTTATTGAAGTTGCGACCCCATTTTTCTTTCATATCGGATATGGAGTTAGTCCACCTCTTAATTGAATTGTTTGCAGAGCAAATTGATGATATTATACATTCAAACGGGTCTTTAGCTTGAAATAGTCTTAATCCATTGCAGAATTTAGACATATCCCTAAGCTCATCATAACTGTCAAGATATTTATAAAACTTGTCCAAATCAAAGTCCAAATCATAGATTTTTTTGACTTTTTCAACAGCTGATGATTGAGATACGTTTCCAGTGTAACTGAAATCAATGTTTTCGCCCGTTTGTTTTACGGAAAAAATAGAAGGTTCACCGTTTACATAAACCAAATCATTATAGGAGTCATTAATTTTATTCCAAGGCGGTTGTGACGTTTGACCGGAAATCTGAGTTAATTCCAAATCAATGGGAGCTTCAATAATCATAATCTGACAGCCACATTATTTTCTTTAAGGTATTGCTTAACTTCACCGATGGAATATTGGTTGAAATGAAAAATACTTGCCGCAAGAGCTGCACTGACATCAGTTTTTTCAAAGACATCCAAAATATCTTTAGGTTCTCCAACACCACCACTAGCAATGACCGGAATGTCAACAGCGTCATTAATGGCTTTGTTTAGTTCAATATCATATCCTGCTTGAGTTCCATCCCCATCCATACTTGTCAAAAGGATTTCGCCCGCACCAAGATCCTGACATTTGCATGCCCAGTCTATTGCATCAATGCCTGTAAATTCCCTTCCTCCATAAATACTGCAGTCAAACCAGCAGTAACCGTTTTCAGTTTCGATTACGTTTTTGTCTTTGGCATCGTCCGGATGGGAAACATATCTTCTTTTTGCATCGATTCCTATTACAACAGCTTGAGATCCGACAACCTTTGAAGCTTCAGTTAATAATTCAGGATTTTTAATGGCTGCAGTGTTTGTTGAACATTTATCCGCTCCTGCCTTTAACATTTTAATATAATCGTCAACTTTTCTTATTCCTCCGCCAACACAGATTGGCATGAATACGTTCTCAGTTAATCTATCAATAACATCCGCCATAGTTGCACGTCTTTCATGAGAAGCTGTGATATCAAGTACAACAACCTCATCAGCGCCTTCTTCATAATAGCGGGTTGCAAGCTCTACAGGATTGCCTGCATATTTGATTTCTTTAAATTCAACGCCCTTTACAACACGTCCTTCCGGAACCTGTAAATCACAATCTAGACAAGGAATAATTCTTTTAGTTAACATAATATCAAATAGAAAAAAAGTAGTTATTGTTTTTTTAAAACAATAAAATTAAGCTGAATATCTTAAAACAAAACAGAATATAGCTAAAATAACTGTTAAAATTAAAACATGCTCAGGAGAAAGTTTTGGACCTACACTTTCTTCATCAAAGTACCTTACCAAACCTGCACCGGTTTGAGGCATACTAATCTTATTATCTTTTTTTGCCATAGTAATCTCCTTTTTAATTAATTAATAAAAATAACTGATAATAATTATTTCATTCATAGTATATAATGTTTGTTAAAAATTCAATGATAATGAAAAAATTTAGATTTTTTCTTTTTTAATTACTTTAATTTCACTTATTCTTGTATCCGGATACTGTCCGTCTTCATCTTTTTCAACGGCTTTTACCATGTCCCATATTGTTAAAAGACCTACACTGACACCAGTAATAGCTTCCATTTCAACCCCAGTTTTACCTAAAGTATTAACTGCACAGGTACAAGTGATAAAATTAGGATTGACGTCGAAATCTATTTCAATTCCGGTTAAGCTTAAAGGATGACATAAAGGAATGATTGATGAAGTGTTTTTAACCGCCTGAATTCCGGCGATTTGAGCTGTAGTTAAAACGTTTCCTTTTTTGATTTCTTCTGATTGAATCATTTTAATTGTATTCTCATCAAGAAATATTTTTCCAGAAGCCACTGCCCTTCTTTTCTGATCCGGTTTTGCACCGACTTCAACCATGTGTACTCCACTGTCTGTTAAATGTGTAAATTCTTCTGCCATATTATCACTACTTTTCACTAACTTCAATTACATCCAATTGCTTACAAACTGCTTTAACGCCTAATTTATCGGCCACATTAGGCTGTGATCTTCCTTCATCACCTGAAATCAGCTCTTTGATATACAATCCGCCTTCAGTTTTGATTGTCATTTCAAAATGGGTTTCATCTATAACTTCACAGGACAAGTCCAAAACATGCTTAATGCGAACTTTATCTGCACGTCTGTGAGAGACCCTTATTGGAGTCTGCTGATGAATTTCCCTCAACTGTGACAAGTCAGCCAATTTTTCAGTATCATATGCATCTTCACACTCGACCAATGCCTTATAAACCTTATATGCATCAGGTGAGGATACCTTAATTTCGGCTTTTCTATTTCTATAAGTGAATTTTAAATTATGATATTGAGTTTTACCTTTATTAATTTCATTAATTTCAGTTTCTAATTTATTCAAATCAATTTTTCTGATTTTAGGTTCTTTTATTTCTAAAACAAATGGTCTGCCAGAACCTAACATTAAAACATCAATGTCTTCTCTTCCTGCCCCATGGAATTTGGCTTCATATCCGTCAGTAGCTTTTAAAATATGCTCGGAAAGTAGCTCTTCAACTGAACACGGATATTGTTTGCCTGTGAAATTACATTCCTCACATCCCCTGCCTTTGCATTTGCCACAAGGCCATTTGGTTTGTGGGATTCCACGGACAAGCTTATTGTATTTGCCTTCTATGAATAATGGATTAATCTGCACCCTGACCTTTGGATCTTTTATTAAATTCACATTGACAATGATATCCTGCTTTTCAAAATTAACTTCTTTACCCAATTCTTTTTCTAAACGTTTGCCTATAATTCTGTTTATTTCCTTTTTAATTGGCTCCACGTCCAAATTTAGCTGGCTTATAATGTCTTCATCACGTTTTTGGATTTCTTTATCAATGCGTGAACCGACAATGAATGAATCGAATTCTACTTTTAAAAAGTCCAGTTTATCATAAATCTTATCGAATAATTCATCATCTATCTTATCAAAAATATTGCCGCAAATCATACATTCGTCCGGACTGAATTCAATGTCTAATGATTCTGCTCTTGAAACGTTGTCCTCACCGTCAATTGTTTTAGACAACATTCTTCCAAGGCAATGCTTACAAATTTTACCATCAGTCTTTTCAAGAATTTCTGTAACTAACTGCATGTTAATCCTATCTCATGAATTGGCCCATCATACGGTTCATTGCTCCACCGCCTAAACGTCCGCCACGTTTTCCAAGTCCTTTCATGGTCTTTTTAGTGTTATTGTAATATTTTAGAAGCTCCTTAACTTCTGATTCGTCAACACCGGCACCACGTGCAATTCTTCGGACTCTGGACTGTTTTATGATTTTCGGGTTTTCCATCTCTTCCTGAGTCATTGAAGACATCATGATTTTATATGATTCAATTTTTTCCTCAGTCATCTGAGAAGCCTCTTTTGAGATTTTATTGCCCATTCCAGGAATCATGTTCAGCACTTGCTGCATAGGACCCATCTTGTTCATCATATCAAACTGATTTTTCATGTCAACAAGGGTGAATTTACCTTTTAACATGTTATTCATGGTTTTTTCTGCAATGTCCTCGTCGATGTTCTCTTCGGCTTTTTCAATTAAACTCTTGATGTCTCCCATTCCAAGCAGTCTTGAAATGAATCTTTCCGGATCGAACAATTCAAAGTCATCAATTCTCTCACCAGTACCGATAAATTTAATTGGAGCTCCGGTTTCAGCTACAGCAGACATTGCACCCCCACCTTTAGCTGAACCGTCTAATTTTGTAATAATGATAGAACCTATATCGGTTGCCTGTGAGAAAGCTTTTGCCTGTTCACCGGCTTGCTGACCTATTGTTCCATCAATGACAAGAATAGCTTCAGTAGGATTAATTATATCATCCAATTGGTCCATTTCAGCAATCAAATCAGACTCTTCCTTATGTCTACCTGCGGTATCGAAAATAATAACTTTACGATTTTTAAATTCATTTAAACCTTTTTCGGCTAAATCAAGCGCATCCTTATTTTCCGGATCACCATAAAGCGGAACATCCATTTCTTCGGTCAATTGTTTTAACTGTTCATAAGCAGCAGGTCTCCATGTGTCTGTACATACTACAGCAGGGTTGAAACCTTTTTTCTGCAGATATCTACATAATTTACCAATGGTGGTTGTTTTACCACTACCCTGAAGACCTAAGAATAATATTTTGTAAGGTCTTTCGTTAATATCCAAACCGGCAGCTTCACTGCCTAAAAGATTTACCATTTCTTCATAAATAATTGTTATAACATGTTCTCTTGGCGTGATGCCCTTTGGAGGTTCTTCTTCAAGAGCCCTACTTTCAATTTTTTTGGATAAATCTAACACTAAAGCGATATTAACATCAGATTGAATTAATGCACGTTGAATATCTTTAACAACTTCTTTTATTGTTTTTTTATCAATTACTGACATTCCCACTAATTTTTTCATTGTATTAGTGAGATTTTCACCTAAATTTCCAAGCATAATACCACTTAAATTTATTAATCTATTAAGATATATTTATATTTATATTAAGTTTTAAAATTTTTGTGTGATACTATGTTAGAAGAAGTGAAAAAATCTTTGGAAGCATCCCCAATTGTTAAGAAAGGAGATTACAATTATTTTGTTAATCCTATAAGTGACGGTGTTCCAGCAATGGATCCTAAAATGCTGCGTGAACTGTCTCTAGCAGTTTATAAATATGCTGATTTGGATATTGATAAAATTGTTGCTGTTGAAGCCATGGGAATCCATTTGGCTACTGCATTATCCCTTGCAACTGATATTCCTTTTGTGGTTATCCGTAAAAGGCAATATGGACTTGAAGGAGAACAGCAGGTATATCAAAAAACAGGATACGGCTCATCAAACCTTTATATTAATGATCTGCATGCCACTGAAAGGATTTTGCTCATCGATGATGTCGTAAGTACTGGTGGAACCTTAATTGCTCTAATTAAAACATTAGAGGATTTAGGTTTGGAAATCAAATCAACAGTTGCCGTTATTGAAAAAGGAAAAGGAAAAGAAATCGTTGAAAAAGAAACAGGCATTGAAGTTCTATCAATAATAAAACTTGACGTGATTGATGGAAAAGTAGTAATTGAAAAAACAATTGAAGATTAAAATGTCACTTTACAATATGGATTTGGACAGAGTAATCCGTAAAATCAATTCCAAAAATATTAAAAATGTTGGCCTTCAGTTTCCGGAAGGCTTAAAAATGCAGGCAGTCAATATTGCACGCACAATTGAGGAAGAATGCGATGTTAATGTTATAATATCCGGAGATCCATGTTTCGGAGCATGCGATGTGAGCGACTACAAAATGAAAGATTCCGTTGATTTAATCATTCACTTTGGCCATACTCCTCTCCCAATAAGATATGAAACTCCCACATTATTCATTGAAGCATTTGCAAATATAGATGTTAGAGATGACTTGAAAAAGTGTCTTGAAAGTCTCAAAGATTATTCCAGAATCGGACTTGTTACCACAACCCAGCATTTACATTTACTGAATGAAATGAAAGACTTTCTTGAGGACAATGGAAAAGAGGTTGTTCTTGGGTCTTCTAAAAGTACTAGAAAAGGTCAGGTATTGGGCTGTAATTTTTCTTCCATTAAAAATTTGGATGCTGAAGTATTTTTATTTATAGGAAGCGGAAATTTTCACCCGTTAGGAATATATCTCTTCACCAAAGCACCCGTATTTGCACTTGACCCCTACAACAATGAATTGCGGGAAATGACCGAATACGCAGATAGAATCCTAAGAATCCGTTTTGCAAGAATCGTGAAAGCACGTGAAGCAAGAAAATGGGGAATTATAGTATCCTCAAAAGAAGGACAATACAGAATGGAACTTGCACGTGAAATAAAAAAACTGCTAAAGGACAGTGGAATGGAAGGGTTCATAATAATGTTGGACAATGTAAATCCTGACGTATTATTACCATATCTTGATTTGGATGCGTTCATAGTAACAGCATGTCCTAGAATAGCTATTGATGATTCTCAAATGTATAAAAAACCGTTAATAACACCTCAAGAACTTGAAATTGTTCTGAATAAGAGAGAATGGGAGAATTATCAGCTGGATGAAATACTTTTTAGAAGAAGATAGTACACTAAATATAAATATAGATTTGAATAAAATTATTATATTAATAAAAATTTTTTCTTACTTTGGTGATTTAATATGGGCGAAGAAAAAGAACAAATTGTAATGCCAGGAGATAAATTAGGAATAATTGAACAATATGTGCCTGGAGAAGGTACTTATGATGACGACGGAGAAATTAAATCATCAGTACTAGGAAACGTTAAGATTAATCAAAAAAGAAGAATTATCTCTGTAGACTCAAAATTTGGTAAACCTGCTCTTTTAAAGAAAGGAGATATTGTATATGGTCAGATAACCGATATAAAACCACAAAGAGCAAATTTTAACATTGAGTGTATTAAAGATAACCCTAGACCATTAGCATTACCTTACATGGGAGCGATACACATATCCCAAGCAAAAAAAGACTACTTGGAAAAATTAGGTGATGCATTCAGAATAGGAGATATCGTGCAAGCAAAAGTAGTTAAAATAACTGGAGATAATGTTGATTTAAGTACTGTAGATAAAGATTGCGGTGTATTAAAAGCAATGTGTACACGTTGCAGAGATTATATGCACACCACCCAAAAGAAAAACGAAGTTCAATGTAATACTTGTAATAGAAAAGAAAAACGTAAAGTTTCAATAAACTATGTTAACGAATAAATAAGGTAGATAAAATGAATGATATCAAAATTCTTAAACAAACTGCAACCGAAATAGAATTTGAAATTGAAGATGAAAGTCACGGCGTATGTAATGCCCTCAGACACATCCTAATGAAAGATGAAGACGTTGAATTTGCAGTTTATAATATAGACCACCCTTTAACAGGAAAACCAATAATGACCATTAAGACAAATGGTGCAGATCCAAAAGCTGCATTAAAAAGAGCTGCTGAAGAGCTCAAAAAAGAAAGTGAATCTTTCAAACAACTTATTGAAGAAAACTTATAACTTCAATATTTTATTTTCTATTTTTTATGTGATATTATGGGAAAATATAAAAATCCCAGTGTAACGACAGACATTTTTATTTTTGATGATGATTTGAATTTCATATTAATCAAAAGAAAAAATGATCCTTATAAGGATTTTTGGGCGTTGCCTGGAGGATTTGTAGATTATAATGAATGTGTGGAAGACGCTGCCGTAAGAGAAGCCCTGGAAGAAACCAGTATAAAAGTTGAGTTAAAACATTTGGTTGGCGTTTATTCAGACCCTAACAGAGATCCAAGAAGACATACCATATCCATTGCATATGCAGCAAAAGGAAATATGGAAGAGATGAAAGCGGCAGACGATGCATGTGATATAAATATTTTTTCAAAAAAAGATTTAGAAAAAATAAATCTTGCTTTTGATCATGAAAAAATTATAAATGATTGCCTAAATTCAATTTCTAGGTGAAATTAAATTAAAAAAGTATAACTTTAAATAATTTAAAAAAAAAATTAAAATTAGAATAAAGAAAAATAAGAGGTTGATAAAATGGAATTTTGCCCAGAATGTGGAGCAATGTTACTTCCTACCGATAATAAACTTAAATGTTCATGTGGATATACTAAAGATTTATCCGCAAATAAAAGTGAATATTCTGTTTCAGCAAAATTAAACGAGACACAAGGTGTAGTTAATATGGGTGAAGCTGAAGATTTAAGATCACAAATTAATGAAGTATGTCCAAAATGTGGTCATAAAAAAGCATATTATGAGCTCAAACAAACCCGTAGTGCAGATGAAGCACCTACAAGATTCTTTGAGTGTGCCAGCTGCGGTCATAAGTGGAGAGATTATGATTAAGAGGAACTGATATGAAAGATTCTAAAGAAAAAGAGCAAAGGATTTCTAATTTAAGGGACATGATTGACCATATGTCCGAAGAAGATAATGAAGAAAAATTAGAAATTATGGGTAATCAAGAGGAATTCGAAGAAGATGAAGAATTAATCAACTTCTTAAATGAAAACAATGAAGAATTCGAAATTGATGATGAATACATTTATCGCCCAGGAAAAGATACTCCTTATGCACTGAATTTAGAAGATGATGCTGAAATTGATGAAAACTTTATTATTCAAGCAGACATTAATGAGGAATTAGACGAAAAATCACAAATCATCAATAAACCATCAGGTTTTGATGATGACATCAGTGAGAACTTTGATAATCTAGTTAACATTAAAATAGGTGAAAAACCAATTTTAGCCATTATTAGTTCAATTCTTGGAATCATATTTATTATTGCCTCAGTAATAGTTTACAATTCAGGTACAGATAGAATTATCGATAATGTTGTTTCTGGTGAAAACAACTTTTTAGTAGTTATTTTATTAATTATTGGAATATTATTACTTATCTATGGATTATTTAAAATATTTAACTTTAAAACTCCATTTGATTCTATGATGGAGTCTATAAACGATATTGAAAAGGAAAGAGAAACTTTAAATAAAGTTGAAACTAAAAAAGAAGAACCAACCATCCCAAAAAGCAATATTCCATTAGACAAAGAATCTTATAAGATTGGCGAGTTCGACATGAACGAACTCAAAAATAACCTAAAAAACTCATTTTCAAAAACCATCGACAAATCCAATAATAAAAAAGAAATTGTTGAAGAAGAAATTAATGTTGAAGACCTTCCTCCAGCACGTGAAAAATCTGATGATGAAAAAGGTCTTATAAAAGAAGAAATTGAAGAAAAAGACTATGAACAAGCCCAACTTGACGGAGAATCTATTGATGAAATCTTTGCCGATGTTGAAGAGCTTGATAATAAAAAATAAATAATATTCATATGGGCCTGTGGTCTAGTCAGGAATGACACAGGACTTCGGATCCTGAAATCGGGGGTTCAAATCCCTCCAGGTCCGTTTTTACTTTTTAACTCGAACAACAGCTTCTTTAAAAAAGTCCGGGACTAATGATCTGTAAATTGGACTTTTTAGCACCATATTAATATCAGAATCTAAAATATAAGTGTAACAATAATCGTCTTCAGCACGCATTCCACGACCATATGCCTGCATTAAAGTCATTACTGTTTTATAAGCATACCATTTCTGGTCCTTTTTTCTGCGCATATTAATCTGTTTATCTCCCAAATATGGGAAAGGTATTTTATAAATTACTTGGAATCTGCACTTATCATAAGGCAAATCAACACCCTCACTCATTGAAGGAGAAACCAAAACTAAAGGATTTTCATCTTTTTCGAAATAATCAAGAATCCTTTCCCTATTCTCTGAATTATGAGATATTAATCTTGAGTTAATCAGATTATTATTGATGAAATGCTGACATTTATAGCTGTTAGTATGAATGAGCCCCTTTTCATCCTTATGTTTCTCTAGAATTTCCTTTAAAATAGGAATCGTTTTAGGAGCCGTTTTGGCAATTCTGTTTTTAGACATTTTTCCTGCCAAATTTAAAATAATCGGCCTTTTTTCTTTTGTAAAAGGACTGTCTACTTTGATATGATAAACTTCATCAGGAGATAAGCCTAACCATTTAGAGAAAAGATTGCTTGACAGGATAGTCGCACTCATGAATATGACAACATCCCCATATTTAAGTAAGCTGTCTTTGGCATAATGATGAACCCTTAACGGCTTGAATGAAACTCCATTTTCATCACTGTCAATAACCCAATTTTCAGGCTCGCTTTCAAGGTTTTTCTTAAGTGTTTTAAGTCTTGATATAGTAGACCGAATCCTGTCAGCTTTATTTTTTGATAAATCCTTAATGTCAATGTCTTCATATGACTCGGAAATAGCTGAAATTTCCATGAGCCAATCCTGAAGTTCCCCATCCTTTAAAGTTTCTTTGGAAATTACTTTACTGATATCCTTTTCCAAACGGTGATTATAGATATTGACTTCCATCGTATTCATCAGTTTAGATTCTATGTTATGAGCCTCGTCCAGTATAAGTAATGAACGGGTACCAAAATGCTTCACATAGTTCAGTTCTGCTATAGCATAGTCATAATTCATCAAAGTTATTGGAGAATTGACGGAATTGGTTTTCTGTTCCCAATAATGACAATGTACAGGTGACTGATAAAATACAGCTCCTCCAAAGGAATCTTCAAAAGCAAGCTCAGCATCCAATGTCGGATTTTTAGCAACCCCAAACTCACAGAAGAAGTTGCTGGAAGTAGGAGAAGTTTTACAGGCCCCCATATCACAGGTCACATCCAGACCATCATGCAAACATGAAAAATTGGATCTTCCCTTAACTAATGGGAATTCGAATTCATCACTATATTGTGACTGCAATTGCTTTGTCATTGTTAGAATATAAGCTGAACCATACATCTTAGCCAGTGTTGTTGCGATTGCAGACTTGCCTGTACCGGTACCGGCCTCCAGAATAATATATTTATATCCCTGCTTAATTGCATCATCAATATTTTGAATAATCTCAAGCTGTCCAAATCTTGGTTCATAAAACGGAAAATTCTCAATGATTTCGTCATCTATATTCGGATATAAATCCTTAAGTTCAAGAAATCTGTTGACTTGCATCTTATGGTCTTCAATCGAATAGGATTCCTGTATCTCATCATCCAATATTGAAGATGTCTGAGGCTTGGAAAAACTAAACAGACTAGTAGAACCCTCATTTTCAACAGAGGTTTTATGTTTACAGATACAATTGCTTTTAAGCATACCACAATTTGGACAAAACATTGAATTTGACATCAAAAATATATTAGTATAGTATACTATAAATAAATTATATAAGAGCATTTGAAAAGAAATATTTATAAGTGATAATATGACTGAAAGAGGAAAATTGTTTGGAATTGGTGTTGGACCAGGAGACACAGAATTATTAACTTTAAAAGCCGCAAGAATTCTGGAAAGTGTTCCGGTTATTTTTTCACCGAAATCATCAAAAGAAAATGAAAGTATAGCACTTTCAATTGTCAAGCCAATAATCGAAAAAAGAAAAGACTACAAGAGATTAATGCTTGTAGAACCAATATTTCCTATGATAGAAAATAAAGATGAACTTGAAAAGGTATGGACTTCAGCTTCTGAGTTAATTGCTCAATATCTGGACAGCGGACGTGATGTTGCATTCATAACTCTTGGAGATCCTTCAATATTCAGTACATACTCATATGTTCAAAAGAGATTAAAAGGAGCCTATGAAATAGAAACCGTACCAGGAATTACATCATTCACCGCCTGCGCAGCTGCCCGTAATGAAGCATTAGTGGAGCAGAACAATATTTTATCAGTTGTTCCAAAAATTGACGACAGATTGGATGATGTTATGGAATACAGTAATGCAATAGCTTTAATGAAAGCATCAAGAAATATGAGAAAACTAGAGCTAAAAATAGAAAACAACAAACGTACAACCGACATTTATTCTGTTCAAAACTGTACTCGTGAAAATGAAAAAATAATCGATGGATTTTCAAAAGATAAACCTTATCTTACAACCACAATCATAAAATTGGATGATTGAGTTCAGTTGAACGGTTCAACTTCGAAAACACATTTACCATCACCCATAGTATAACATTGAATTTCAATGACACTGACAGGTGAATTGAAGTATTCTGAAAACAGTGCTTCAAAAATTCCGGTATCCAAAAAGCATGCCGGTTTACCTGTTTTTGGCAATAACTGACATTCAAAACAGTCAAGGGCAGTGATTTTTATAATATCTCCAACTTCAAAGAAAACTCTGCCTAAACCTTTGGCTTCCCAGAATGAAGCGATATTTTCTAAAAATACATCCAAATCGTCATCATACAATGAATCAAAAATAGATTTGCCTATGCGAACACCTGTTGCCTGAAGGACAGGGTCAATATTTATGCCCTCCTGAATGAGCATGGATCTTAATGTGTGGAATAATAAAACTGTGAAGTCACCATCATCATTAACAATATTGTCAATTAAATAATCTTTTTGGGTTTCTTCAATTTCTTTTTGTTCTGATAAGTTAACGGAACCCAAATATTTGGAATTAATATAAAAAATCTTTTTTCTATTATCTTCAGGATGCATTTTAAATGATACAATACCTGATTCTCTTAAACTTTTCAAATGGACAGAAACAGTAGATTTTGATTTACCTGTATTTGAGACAATTTCATCAAATTCCATTTCGCTATCTCTTAGCATTTCTAGAATTGTAAGTTTTACTGGACTTTTTACAACATTTACGCCAATATTTTTTTCGGGATTAGAGAAAATTTGTATTGGTTTTTCATCTGCCATTTTGCACCTCTTAATAGAAAATTTTAATTTTTAAGGTTAATAAAATTAACTAAAAAAATATACAAAATAATAGTAAATCCATAAAAAAAGCGATGAATATTATTTAATGTTCACTACAAAAAACGAACAGTTCAGAAAAACATAATCTATATATATTTTCTTTAACATAAATATAATAAATTCATATGTCATTCGTATGGATTCAAACAAATTTAATTGAGGAATATATTATGAAAGCTAATGCTCAAAAAATAGCTGAAGGAGTATACTGGATCGGTGTTCTTGACTGGGATTTAAGAAGCTACCACGGATACACCTTAGATGGAACCACATACAATGCATACATTGTATTTGGAGAAGATAAAGCAGCAATTATTGATAATGCTTACCCTGGAAAAACAGCTGAAATGATGGCACGTATTGATGATGCATTTGCACAAGAAGGCAGAGACGTAAAAGTTGACTACATCATTCAAAACCACGTTGAAAAAGACCACTCCGGTGTTTTATATGACTTACACAAAAGATTCCCTGAAGCACCGATTTACTGTACCGAAATTGCAGTAAAAGGACTTTTAAAACACTATCCTAAATTAGAAGGTGCTGAATTCATAACTGTAGGAACCGGAGACACATTAGATGTTGGCGGAAGAACCTTAGCATTCTTAGATGCATTCTTACTCCACTGGCCTGACAGTATGTTTACCTTACTTGCAGACGATACCGGAATTCTATTCCCTAACGATGCATTCGGTCAACATTTATGTTACACCAAAAGATTCAGTGACGAAATCCCTGAATACGTATTAATGGATGCTGCTCAAAAATTCTACGCAAACTTAATTACCCCACTTTCCAAATTAGTGCTTAAAAAATTAAATGAAGTAGTAGAATTAGGATTACTCGAACAAATCAAAGTAATCGCACCATCCCACGGTCAAATCTGGACTGACCCGATGCAAATTATTGGAGCATACCAAAACTGGGCAACCGGTGTATGTGAAGACAAAATCACAATCATCTACGACACAATGCACTACTCAACCCAAACTATGGCTCACGAAATTGCTGAAGGTGCAATATCTGAAGGATACGATGTTGAAATCTTCTTCTTACACGAAGATGAAAGATCAGAAATTGTTAAAAGTATCCTAACCAGTAAAGGAGTTGCAATCGGAGACCCAACCATTAACGATGTTCCATACCCAAGTATCGGAGACATCATGTACTACCTGAAAGGTCTTTTATTCAACAGAACAGGCATTGAAAGAAAAGCTGTTACCTTCGGTTCCATGGGTGGAAGAGGAGGAGCTCCTGATAAACTCGCTGAAGAATTAGGTAACTGCGGATTCGATATAATTGACACTCAAGAAATTTATTTCGTACCAACCGATGACGAAAACGAAGCAAGCTATGAATTAGGTAAAAAACTAGCACAAGCTTGTAAAGAATTATAATTAAAAGGAGATGTATTAATATGGTAAAATACGAACATGAAATTGGTATTACAAAAGGAACCCCTGTAGAAAAATTTGTAGCAGGAAACTTTGAAGGAGAAACAAACGAAGTAGGTATCTACTTAGCAATGTCCAGACAAGCTTCCAGAGCAGGCTATGGAGAATTAGCTGAAGTATTCAAAAGATTAGCATGGGAAGAAGCTGAACATGCAGCAAGATTCTGTGAAATGAACGGAATCATCAAAGATGACCTCAAAGCTAACATCGAATGGATGATGGGCGGAGAAAAAATGGCTAACGCTGAAAAAAGAGAAGCTTCCGAAAAAGCTCAAGAAGCTGGAATCGAAACCGCTGCTGATTTCTTCAGAGAAAGTTCCAAAGACGAAGGTCGTCACTACAAAATCTTAGAAGGCATCTTAGAAAGATACTTCTAAATTGAAAGAAATATTTATCTTTCAATTTTTTTATTTTTTTAACCAAAAAACCACTCGCCAAAAGAATATAATTTACTTAAAATAACGATTAATATTTTTGTAGAATAATATGAAAACTAAGTAAATTATTAAAGCTAACTATAAAATAATAAAAAGGTGAGTAAATAAAATAAATAAAAAATTACTTGCCATACATGTGATGACAAAATTAGATGAAACTTGCAACTAAACTGAAAATAATAATCATTGCCATTATCACTGAAATTGAATTGACAAGAGGTTTGTACTGATTTTCCGGAAGTTTATAGCTGAGCAGTATTTCAAGCATCTTACCCCCATCCAAAGGTTTCATAGGAAGCAGATTGAATGTACCGATTCCCAGGTTTAAAATAAACATCCATTGGAACAGTTCAAGCAAATTAAAGTAAATCCATGGAAGCGGACCGAAAGCATTATTTTTTAATTCATAATGTTTTCCAGCCTGAATACCAAAGTATCCTACAGACTCATTATTAGGATTTTTATCCAATGTCAGCGAATAAGTACCCTCATTAGTGCCGACACTTACATTATCACCCGGTTTGAATGATCCAACAATGTCCAGATAACTATCTGAGTTGTCGACGGTATGATTGTCAATAGACTCTATAATCATGCCCTCTTTCAAATATTCGCTTGCAGGAGAATCACTTACAACACGATTGATTTCAATTCCGTTTTCCTGAAAATTAGCAGGAATAGCATATGATGATATTACTAAAAACAATACCAGAGCTATTGCCGCCAGTGACATGTTTGCAATTGAACCTGCAGCATAAACCCTTAATTGAGATATTTTTTTAGAAGCCATTAATTCAGCCTCATCAGGCTCTACAAAAGCACCTGGAATAATTAGGAACAATAAAAGTCCAATAGATTTAATGCTTATCTTTTCAGCAGTAGCCAAAATTCCATGTGAAAATTCATGAACTATAAGAACCGTTGCAAGTCCTATCAGTCCATATCCCAAAGGAACATAAATTGATGAACCCGGCATTTCTACACCAGGAATAACAAGAGACACCGAAGGAGCCGTTGTAACAGTTTCCAGGGATGACACAAGAAGCCATGCCATGAATATCATTGCTCCGAACGATACAAAAATACCTAGAGTCATGAAATATTTCCAAAAGCGTGGAGATATATTAGCAATGCGGGCAATCAGTCCCCTAAGCCTTTCTGTTCTCCACATTATCACCGGAAACTCTATTGAAAAACCATGAGTGGATAATCTATTATTAAATATTAAAGCCACTGTCCAGATGACAAAGAAAGCTACCAAATAATAATAAATTCCATTCATTTAAACACCACAACCCTACCAAAGTAAAGAATCGAAAAAGACAACATCCACTATATCACCTTTCTGATATCCTTCATCATTTTCATCTATGATTATGTAACTGTTAGCTTCAACCATTGAACGGATGATGCCGGAACCTCTATTAAGGATGTGCCTTGCATAGTCATCATCGGAAAATGCACGAATATAATCAGTCCTTCCAAGTTGAGAAGGAATTTTCAGTTTAGCTTCCCTTTTAACGACATGCCAATTCAAATCTCTTCCTTGCATTTTAAATAGATATTTACGTGCAAATATATCGAATTGTGTCATTGCAGCCACAGGCTGACCAGAAAATGTGAATATCATTTTTCCATTAATAATTCCTGCACCAATCGGTTTTCCAGGCCTTATTGCAACACCATGGAACAATATTTCACCTAAATCATCCACAACATCCAATACCACATCACCTTTACTGATAGCTGTTCCGCCAGTAGTCATGATAACATCATACTCTTCACTGGCTTTCAATACTTCATCCCTTACTTCTTCAAAAGTATCTCCAGCATGAGAAATGCTAACAGTAGCTCCAGCATCCTCAATCATAGCTTTAATAGTGTATTGATTAGAGTTAATGATTTTAGCTTTGTCCATTTCTTCTTTTGTAGGTTCAACTAACTCATTACCTGTAATAATTAACTTAATTTTAGGTTTTTTATAAACTTCAACATTTGCATATCCCGCTGAAGCTATTAAACCCATCTCCTGATACCTAATAAAAGTATTTTTAGATAGAATCTGATTTCCTTTTTCAATATCTTCAGCTTTCGGAGAAACATTTTCTCCAGGAGTAACTTGAGAATAAATAGTTAACTCATCACCATCTGTTGTAGTATACTCCTTCATTAAAACAGCATCAGCCCCTTCAGGGACAGGTGCGCCGGTAGCGATGACAATTGCTTCCCCCTCATTAATTGTCTTGTCGCAAAAATCTCCAGCACCTATAGCATCAACAATTTTTAATGTTTTAGGATTGGATTGAGATGCACCGAATGTATTTTCCCCTTTAAGTGCAAAACCATCCATTGCAGATTTATCAAATGGAGGTGAGTTGTGATATGCTATAATATCCTCAGCCAATACTCTTTTATGTGCTTCAACCAATGGAATAATCTCCGTATCCATTACTTTTTGATTTTCATCAATAAGTTTTAAAGCATTTCCTAAAGAGTCTAATTTTGATAAAAACATATAAACACCAGCCAACTAATCTATTTACGCCATATATTTTTCAATGACTCCGTAATATGAATCTTTTAATTCATCGATAGTAAATTCATTTTCATTAATTTTTAAGACATTACCTTTAACTTCCCCTATAACAGTTACAGGAACATCTATTTTTGATAAAATATCATCAGCCGCATCAGCTTTAACAGTCATTAAATATCTGCCGTGACTTTCAGAGTAAAGTAGCTGATTTTCATCAAGCTCATCAGATGTCAATTCAACATCACAACCGATACCTGAAGACATTACCATTTCAGAAAGTGCAATAGCCAAACCTCCAGCAGATACATCGTGAATCGCAGAAATATTTTTATCGCAATCTTCATCCAATAAGTTTAATACTGTTTTTGCATTAGCAACCTCATCATCAATTCTGATTCTTGGAGCAACACCTTTTTCAATGTCATGGATAGTTCTGTGATATTCAGAACCTGTTAACTCATCAAATGTTTCCCCAATCAGAAGAATTTTATCTCCTTCATCTTTAAAGTCCATGGTTCTGATATTTTCAATATTTTCCACTCCAATAACACCTACAGCAGGAGTTGGATTGATTTTAATACCTTCAGTTTCATTGTAGAAACTTACGTTACCGCTGATAACAGGTGCTTCAAATTTTTCAGCCACCAAACTCATTCCTTCAATAGCTCTCTTGAATTGCCATAATATGTCGGGCTTTTCAGGATTTCCGAAGTTAAGGCAGTCAACTACCGCATATGGGGTTGCACCCATTGAGACAACATTACGGATAGCTTCTGCAACACAACCTGCAGCTCCGTCAAATGGAGACAATTTGGTATGGATTGTGTTTGAATCAGTTGTAAGAGCAATAGCTGTTGTATCATCAATTCTTAAAACAGCTGCATCATCACCCGGTTTTACAACAGTTCTGACCTGAACTTCATGGTCATATTGTTTGTAAACCCAGCTTTTTGAAGCTATATTAGGTGAAGACAATAATTTAAGTAAGGATTCCTTAACTGGAGGATGTTCTACAACAACAGGTTCCAAATCTTCCGGAATTTCTTCTAATGGCCTGTTTAAGGATGGTGGGTCTGCAAGTAAAATTGTAGGTAAGTTAGCGATTTCATCGCCCTCATCGGAAATAATCATGTTATTGCCTTCTCTTACCTCACCGATTACCGCTGAGACAATTTCATGTTTATCACAGATTTCTTTTGCCTTTTCAACATCTTTTGGATTTAATACGAAAACCATCCTTTCCTGTGATTCGGATAACATTATCTCATATGGAGTCATTCCGGTTTCTCTTAATGGAATTGAACGTAAGTCAACAAATGCCGCATTGTCAGACTCATCTACAAGCTCTGAAATACAGCAGGTGAGACCTCCACCACCTAAATCCTTAACACCACTTACATCAATTTCTTCCAATATTTCTAGTGATGCTTCCAATACTCTTTTTTTAGTGAAAGGATCTGCTACCTGTACAGCAGGTCTGTCTTCAGTTTCAGAGTCAGATGTCAATTCTTCAGATGCGAAAGTTACTCCGTGAATACCGTCACGGCCTGTGGTTCCTCCCATAAGGAAGAATACATCTCCGACATAAGGTGCCTGACCACGTACGATTTTATCTTTCTCAACAAGTCCCACACACATTACATTAACTAAAGGATTTGTTCTGAAAGATTCATCAAATTCTATTTCACCTGCAACTGTTGGAACTCCGACACGGTTACCGTAATCTGAAATTCCTTTTACAACATGTTCAAATAAGTATCTTGATTTTTCATCTTCCAGAGGACCGAATCTTAATGAATCAAGAAGAGCTATAGGCATTGCACCCATTGAAATAATATCTCTTAGAATTCCACCGATACCGGTTCCAGCTCCACCGTATGGTTCAATAGCTGATGGGTGATTGTGAGATTCCATACCTACTGCAAGAGCATATTTGTCAGTGACGGACACTAATCCTGCATCGTCACCGGGACCTAAAATAATATTTTCTCCTTCAGTCGGAAAAGTACCTAAAATTGGTCTGCTGCTTTTGTATGAACAGTGCTCGGAGAACATTACATCCAACATTCCTTCTTCCAGTTCATTCATTTTCCTACCAAGAATACCTTCAATATATTCTACTTCAGAATCTGTTAAAGTCATTTTAAACACCTTAGATATTTTTTATGGATATTATTACTTTTTCGCCTTCTATATCCCATTCTTTTTCATAATCACTAGCTTTATCGCAAACTTCACTGTCTGTAATAGTTAAACTTCTGGCCCTGACTTCATGAGAAATGAATTCTGATTGAGGAGTAATTAAATCTTTAAATTCTGATGTTGTTTCGACACATACGTCAATGTTTGCTTCAACATCCAAATCCAAATCTTTTCTCATGTCCTGAACTCTTCTTATAAGTTCACGAGCCATTGCTTCCTGTCTAATTTCTAAAGTAATGTTTGTATTTACGAATACGTTTCCGCCTTCAAACTCTGATGAAACGAAATCATCCGGAAGTTCTGAATCGAACAATACGTCATCACCGGACAGTTCATGGCCTTCAATTGTTATGCTTCCGTTGGCTTCAAGGTCAGCTTTGATTTGATTGCCGTCACCCTGTTTTAATGTAGCCATTACCTTGCCCATATCTCCCTTAAGTCTTGGACCTAAAGTTTTGAGGTTAGGTTTTGCATTGAAGGATAATTTTTCAAATTCACTGGCGCATAAAACATCTTTAGTATTAGATTGGTCTTTAATAATATCAGTTAACTCTTCAATAGCTTTTAAAACATCTTCATCCTGAGATACGACAGTGATGTCAGATACAGGCCATCTGAGTTTATATTGAGCAATGTCACGAGCCCTGATTGATGCGTCAATTACTTCACGCACAACATCCATTTTAGCTTCAAGTTCCACATCTATTGCATCTTCATCATATGCCCAATCATTCATATGAATACTTTCAGGAGCATCAGGATTGACGCCTTTTACAAGATTTTCATAGATTTCTTCTGATACATGAGGAGCTATAGGACATAATACGTATATTAATTTAGTAAGGGCAGTGTATAAACTGTAATAAGCACCCAATTTATCCGGATCGTCACTTTCAACCCAGGTTCTGCCACGAATAAGCCTTACATACCAACGGCTTAAGTCTTCCAATATGAAATTATTAATTTTTCGAGTAGCTTTATGGAAGAATAGTTTATCGAAATCTTCACCAACCTCTTTGACTAAAGTATTGGCCTTGGAAATAATCCATCTGTCTTCAGACCTTAGAATAATATCATCTTCAGTTATTTCTGTAGGATTGAAGTTGTCTAAAGACATGTAAGTTGTTGAAAATACATATACATTCCATAAAATGTTGAACATCTTGTTGATGTTAAGGAGTTCGTCCCATACGAATTTTAAGTCATCCCATGGTTTTGAGGCCCATAATAAATAGAATCTTAAAACATCTGCTCCATATTTCTCAATCACTTCTTCAGGAGATACCACATTACCTAAAGATTTGGACATTTTGTTTCCGTTTTCATCTAAAACGAAACCGTGCATTAATACTTTTTGATATGGACTTCTGCCCATTGAAATTACCCCTGTTCCGAGTTGTGAATAGAACCATCCTCTTGTTTGGTCGTGACCTTCAGTAATGAAGTCATATGGATACCAGTCTTCGAATTTTTCCTTTTCTTCAGGATAGTACAGTGAAGCCCACCCGGCTACACCGGAGTCAATCCATACGTCCAACACATCAGGAATTCTTTTGATTGCTTTTCCGCAGGAATCACATTTTACTTCAACTTCATCAACGTATGGTCTGTGAATAAGTTCAGCATCATCTACATTAATTTCATTTAATGCTTCGGATTTGAGCTCGTCAAGAGAACCGATTACTTTCAGCTCGCCACAGTCAGGACATTCCCATATAGGAATTGGAATACCCCAGTATCTTTGTCTTGAAATTGTCCAGTCACGTGCATTGTCTACCCAATCATGGAATCTACCTTCTCCAGCCCATTTAGGTACCCATTCGACTTTTGCAATTTCATCCAACATTTTCTGTTTGATTTCTGTGACTTTCAGGAACCATTGTTTGGTAGCACGATATATGATTGGAGTTTTACATCTCCAGCATACTCCGTATCTGTGCTCAATAGTTTCAACCCTGTACATTAAATTTTTAGCCTGCAGATCTTCGATGATTTGCTGATTTTCATCTTTTGTGAATTTTCCATCGTATTTGCCTGCATCTTCGGTAAAGCATCCGTCTTCACCTACAGGACAGAATATTGGAAGACCGTTAGCTTGACCGACTTCAAAGTCGTCAGGACCGTGTCCAGGTGCAGTGTGTACCAAACCGGTACCTTCACCAAGTTCTACATGATCTCCAGGCAATATTGTGTGGACTTTTTCAATTTCTGAGTCAAATTCCATCTGTTTTGGAATTTCATCAGCTAAAATGTAATCGTAAGCCATTCCAATTAATTCTTCACCTTTTACTGTTTTAATGACTTCATACATTACTTCTTTTTCTTCGATGATTTTATCTTCTTCGCCTTCGTTTTCTGCAGGAATTTTGGTTCTGTGGATTTTGACCTGTTTTCCTAAAACCGCTTCCATCAGGTTTTCAGCCAAAATATAAGTTTCACCGTCTTTTGAAACGTAAACATAATCAAATTCAGGATTTGCACAAATTGCAAGGTTTGCCGGCAATGTCCATGGAGTTGTTGTCCATACAAGGAAATATGTATTTTCTTCACCGGTTACCGGGAATTTAATGAATATGGAAGGGTCGACTTTTTCTTCATATTCAATTTCTGCTGCTGCAAGAGCTGTTCCACAGTGAGGACACCAGCTGATTACCCTTTGGTCATTTACAAGCAGGTTTTGTTCATTTGCCCTTTTAAGTGTCCACCATGAGGATTCCATATATTTCGGATCCAAAGTCATGTAAGGGTCATCCCAATCCATCCAGACACCCAACTGGTCAAACTGCTCTTCCATTGCAACTTTGTTTTCCATAGCAAATTCCCTACATTTGTCTACAAAAGCAGCTATTCCAATTGTCTCTTCGATTTCCTGTTTGGACTGGATATCCATTAGGTGCTCTACCTTATTTTCGATTGGAAGTCCGTGCATATCCCATCCAGCCTGACGCCTTAGGCTAAAACCATTCATGGATTTAAAACGTAGGTATGTATCTTTAATTGTTTTATTCCATGCTGTACCTAAATGTATTCTACCACTACAGTAAGGTGGACCGTCCAGAAATGAGTATCTAGGACCACTTGCTCTAAGTTCATTAACTTTTTTAAAAGTTTCAAATTCATTCCAGAATTTCTGAACTTTCTTTTCTATTTTATCATGATCGTATGATTTTTCTGCCTCTTTTATTGGCATTGTAACTCCTCAAAAATTAATAATTTATAATACTTATATTTTTGTTTTAAATATTAAATAAAGTTTATTGCAATATTTAAAATTTTAAAAAATTAAAAGATTTTGAACGAAAAATAGAAATAAAAAAATAGAAAACTTATCCTCAAAAGAGGAAAGTCAGATTTAGTTTTTAATATACTTTTTTAAATCTTCAGCTTTGTCGGTTTCTTCCCATGGAAGACCTTCAATACCGAAGTGACCGTACTTAGCGGTTTGTTTGTAGGTAACATCTCTTAAACCTAAGGTTTCGATGATTCCATCAGGTGTTAATCTGAAGTTTTCACGTACAATTTTTTCAAAGTCAACATCTGCACCGGTTCCAAAAGTATCCACCATAACTGAAGTCGGTTCTGCAACTCCAATTGCATAGGATAATTGGATTTCACATTTTTCTGCAAGTCCGCTAGCTACGATGTTTTTAGCAATGTATCTTGCCATGTAACATGCGCTTCTGTCTACTTTAGTGCAGTCTTTACCTGAAAATGCTCCTCCACCGTGGCGGGCATATCCTCCATAGGTATCGACAATGATTTTACGGCCTGTAAGGCCTGCATCCCCGTGAGGACCTCCAATTTCAAACTTACCTGTCGGATTGATGTGCTCTTTAGTATCTTCAGTCATTAATTCTTGAGGAATAACAGCTTTGAAGAGTTTTTCACGAATATCCTCTTTTAACTGTTCCTGATTTTCTGACATTGTCTCATCATGCTGGGTTGACAATACCACTGCATCAAGTGAAACGACGTTGCCGTCTTTATCATAATTTACAGAGACTTGTGCTTTACCGTCAGGCCTTAAATATGGGATTTCCCCGCTTTCTCTGAGTTCAGTTAATTTATTAGTTAATTTACGGGCAAGATCAATTGGGTAAGGCATTAATGAATCGGTTTCGTTAGTTGCAAAACCGAACATCATTCCCTGATCTCCAGCTCCGGTTTCTTCTTCTCCACGGTCTACCCCTTGATTAATGTCCGCAGATTGTTCATGAAGTCTATTTTCAACTTTACATGTGTGACCATCAAATTTTAAATCGGGATTGTCATATCCAATTTCAATGATTGTATCCCTAATGATTTTTTCAATTTCATCTTCTGAGATATGAGCTGATGAGGTTATTTCACCAAATACCATACAAAAATCAGTTGTTACACAAGTTTCACATGCAACATGTGAATTTTTATCCTGTGCCATATATGCATCCAATATAGCATCAGAAATAATATCCGCAACCTTGTCAGGATGTCCCTGAGTTACTGATTCTGATGTAAATGTTCTACCTAGTTCATTCATATTTTATCACCAATATTCAATTTTAATTCAGTGTTTTATTAACAAATCAAATAGTCACTATAAGTTATATCTAAAATATTATATAAAAATTATTAAAATTGAAGAGATAAAAAATAGAAAAAAACTAATTTTTTAATAAGAAAAATAACAAAACATTAAATATGAAAATCATATATTGGAGCGACTTCAACTGTCCATATTGCTATATAGGAAATACAAGACTTAAAAAGGCAATAGATGAACTGAATTTGGATATCAAAATGGAGATGAAAGCTTTTGAACTTGAACCGGAAGAAAGTGATGAAATAGCTACTCCCATGAAAAACCATTATGCGAGAAAATATGGTATTCCTGAGTTTGAAGCTATAGATGAGCTTAAAGAAATTGATGAGATTGGAAGACAGGAAGGCTTAAATTATGATTATTCCAACAGCAAAATTACATCTTCAAGAAATGCTCACAGATTAGTGAAGCTGGCTTCAAGCAAAATGGATGATGAATTAGTTGATAATATTTGTGAAAAATTGTCCCAGGCTTTTTTGTGTGAAGGAAAAACTTTGTCAGATAAAGAAGTTCTGATTGAAATCGGAACATCTGAAGGTCTAAACAAAGATGAAATCGAAGAAATGTTGAACAGTGATAAATACCAAGTTGAAGTCCAGATTGATGAAGATGATGCCAGATTAAATGGCGTTAATTCCGTTCCATTCTATTTCATTGAAAAAGGTGATGAAACCCTTGCAATTCCCGGCGCATTAACTATTGAAGGATTTAAAAATGCCTTAAAAGATTTGATAAGTGGAGACATTGAAGATAAATTAGAATAACCTCCTCAAAGCAATATTGCTTTTAAAAATGAGTTAAATTTATTATAAAGTTCCGTAAAAGCTATATTCCATGATTAGGATAAAATATGCAGACAGCTATTTCAAAAGATTACTTGGACTGATGTTTAAAAAAGACATTGATTACGGATTGTTATTCATTTTAAAATACGGATCAAGCATCCATACATGTTTTATGAGATTTACAATTGATGCTTATTTTTTAGATGAAAATAAAGTCATTATTGATAAGACCACACTGAAACCCTGGAAATTCTATAGCCCATCAAAAAAAGCAAAATATATTTTGGAAACTAAAGAAAACTTTTTAAATTTAAAAAAAGGAGAAAAAATTGAGTTTAGATAAACTCCAAAACATCTTCAGGATGTTCGAAAATTTGAATATCATCAATTTCAGATAATTTCCTTGTATTTTCAATATCGATGTCTCTCATGTAGATTGTAATGATTTTTCCTTCTGAAATTGCATCATAGGGACAAGAATTCCTGCATTGTCCACATCCGACACATTTTGTCAAATCAATCTCATCATGAGGAATAATCGCTCCTTCAGGACATACAAGAGCCGCAACACACTCATCACACTTTTGACATTTGCTGGCTTCCATTTTGGATGGAAGAACAGTGTCAATTGGTCCCGGATGGATATCAACAGGGACCATGAATGTCTTAACAGCACCTTTGCCTGCCTGTGCAACAGCATTTGTCACTAATGTGTCTGCAATACCATAAACGATTTTGGAAACCGTATTTGCCGTTGCAGGCGATACTATCAGTAAATCATATTTACCAAGTGAGAGTCTGCCTGTTATTGGATATGAAAACTTTTGGTTGGAATCTGTAGCAAGCTCTCTGTATTTGCCACCAGTCAGTCTGGTAACCCTTTCGTAAAGGCCATACATTTTCAATACTTCTTCCGCAGCACCTGAAAGAAATATGGTTACTTCATGGTCTCGAGCCAGTTTTTCAGCAACTTGAACAGATTCATTTAGTAAATGACCTGCTCCAGTAAAAGCAAACCCTATTCTCATAGTAATCTATAATTTATGATATTGATAAGCGTCTTTATCGGAAAATGCATAATCTAAAGTTACGTATTGATTCATGAATTCAGCAACTTCATCAGCGATGTTTTCTTTGTCAACAGCAACACGTTTAATGAATTCAGCAACTTCAGACATTTCTTTTTCTTTTAAACCTCTTCTGGTAATTTCCTGAGTACCGATTCTGATACCTGATGGATCATCGGAATTGTCTCTGTCATCACCAGGAAGGAGATTTTTATTTAAGATAACATTATTGTCAGCCAATTCACGGGCAATATCAGATGCTGATCTAATGGAACTTAAATCAACAGCAATTTGGTGTGATTGGGTGAATCCCTGTTCTTCACATAATACATCGAATCCTAATTCATACATTGCCTGACCTAATGCCTGAGCATTTTTAATGGTTTGTTTTGCGTAAGCTTCACCGAATTCCAGCATTTCAGCAGTTGCAATACCTAATCCGAGCAAGTGGTGTAAATGGTGATTACTTACAACACCAGGGAATACTGCATTGTCGATTAATTCTTCATTTTCTTTGTGTGAAAGGATGATTCCTCCCTGTGGACCAGGGAATGTTTTGTGGGTACTTCCCATCATTACATCTGCTCCTTCTTTAAGAGGTTGCTGGAATTGGCCTCCGGCAATAAGACCTAATACGTGAGCTCCATCGTACATGATAGTTGCTCCAACTTCATCAGCTGCTTCACGAGCTTCTTTAACAGGATGAGGGAATAAGAATAAACTTCCTCCGAACAAGATTATTTTTGGTTTTTCTTCGAGGATTTTTTTGTTCATTGCATCGATATCAATGTTCATGATATCTTTGTTTAAAGGATGGAATACGGTTTTTAATCCACGGATACCTGCTGCACTTACATCTGCGTGGGAAATATGTCCTCCGGAAGGTACTTCCAAAGCCATTACTTTTTCACCAGGTTTTGCAAATCCAAAGAATGCTGCTAGATTTGCGGTTACACCTGAAACAGGCTGAACGTTAGCATAGTCACAGTCATAAACTTTGCATGAAAGTTTTTTGGTCATATCTTCGACCTGGTCAACGAACTGACATCCTTCATAAAATCTTTGGAATGCCTGACCTTCAGCGTATCTGTGAGCAAAATCAGTTGCTAAAGCTTCAGTAACCTCTACACTGGTTACATTTTCAGAAGCAATCAAATTAATACTGTTTCTCATATATTGAGTATGTTCTTTTGCAATTTCTTCAAATTTTAAAATTTCGTCATGATAATTAGTCATTTACTACACCTAAAATTAAATTAAAAATTATGTTTTAATTTATATTGATAATCAAATATAATGTTTATGAAAATAGGAGTTATTTTAACTATATTTCAAATTGATTTTCAAAATGTAGATTACATAAAAAAGCAGGATGAATGCCAAAAGTAAAAATACTGTACCTGCTGGAAATATGGACATTACTCCAAAACCGTCGACGAGAAATCCGCCGATTGCAATTCCTATGGCGATTCCACCGTTTAAAATGCTTAAAAATATGCCGTTTGCAAGCTCAAGATTATCTGAGAGTACTGAAGTTTCGATATATTGAATCAAATTGTATCCCATTCCATCCAATATTCCAAAAATTAAAATTAATGCCAATACTGGAATCAGATAATCAACTGAAAAGTACAATGCAACAAAAACCGAAGCACAGACAATCTGGAAAATAATTAATGTGAGCTTATCTTTCATTGATATCAGCTTTCCACCCAGCCATGTTCCAAAAATGGAAAATACTCCATAGACAAACAGGAAAATGCTCAACTTATAGGTATAGATATGGCTGACCGTCTGCAGGAAATATGGAAGATAGTTATAGACTATGCTTGCGCCAATCGGCATCATGACAATTCCCACAGATGCTAAAATGAATTCTTTTGAATTTAAACTTGAAAATGACATTTTATAGCTTGTTGCTTTGCCCGCAATCTTTGGGAAAAATAACACTATCAGAATCAGCGTTAAAAAATTGATTGCAAAAATCCAGCACATGGCTGTCTGATATCCAAAAATTGTTCCGAGAGCGGTTGTTATTGGCAAACCCACAATACTTCCGACAGAAATTCCAAGAAGAATCTTAGTGATATAATCCTGTTTTTGGCCCTCAGGAGCAATTTCCTCACAGACTGTCAATGCAATTGAAATAAATGCAGGATAGAATACTGCAGACATTATTCTGAAAAATGAAGCGATGAGAATATTATCTGTAAATATGATTATAAAATTAGAAACTGCAAAGACAGCCAAAATTGAAACGAAAGTTTTCTTTCTCTCAAACCTTGAAAATAGTGTAGGTACAAATAGTCCGCATATCGCAATAGTGAAAGTAAATGAACTAACATATAGTCCGGATATTGCAATTGAAGTATTGAAATATTGTGAAATTTGTGAAATAATGCCTATAATGCTTAATGGTGTGTTAATACCCAATGATGAAAGCATTAATATATAAAGTAGCAGTTTAGGATTATTTTTCATAATTCATACCTATTTAATTAATAACACAAGTTATGTTAAAATGAGTATTAATACTTTAATATCATGAAAAAAATACTGTAAAAAAAGTGTTAAAAAAAAGTAAAAAAAGAAATAGAGATTAAAAATCTCTAAATCTATTTTCCTATGTCTTCAAGAGCAGCACTGATTTGTGCCATAATTTGATCGGTTTTGAAGTGTTGTTGATCCATAGCACCGGATGGACATGCACCTACACAGGTACCGCATCCTTTACATAATGCAGTGTTAATTTCAGCGTGGTTGGAACCTGAGTCACCAACAATTGAAATAGCACCGAATGGACATAATTCAACACAAACTTCACAAGCACCACAAATACCTTCATCAGTACGTGCGACGATAGGTTCGATTTCTACTTGACCTTTAGCCATTGGGATAGCTGCTCTGGATGCTGCAGCGGAACCTTGTGCTACGGAGTCAGGAATATCTTTAGGACCTTGAGCTACACCAGCAATGTAAACACCGTCAGTTAAGGTGTCAACAGGTCTGAGTTTAGGGTGAGCTTCCATGTAGAATCCGTCTGCGGATTTGGAAACACCTAAGATTTGTCTGAGTTCGTCTGAACCAGCAGAGTGTTCAAGTCCAACACTTAATACAACCATGTCGTAAGTGTATTCAGTTACTTTACCGAGTAAAGTATCTTCTGCTCTGATAGTTAAGGTTAAATCATCATTTTCGAAGATTTGTGCAGGTCTACCTCTAACGAATTCAATTCCGTATTTTTCTTGGGAAGTTTTGTAGAACTCTTCGTATCCTTTACCGAATGAACGGATATCCATGTAGTAACAGGTTACTTCAGTGTCAGGTTCGTGGTCAATACATAATTGAGCGTTTTTCATGGAGTACATACAACATACTCTGGAACAGTAAGGTTTACCGATTTGCTCATCTCTTGAACCGACACAGTGGATGAATGCGATACGTTTAGGTTCGATACCGTCGGAAGGTTTGATAACGTGTCCACCAGTAGGACCGGATGCGTTAATCATTCTTTCAATTTCCATTGCGGTAATTACGTTAGTGTAACGGCCGTATCCGTATTGGTAAATTCCGGATGGGTCGAATGGGTCGTAACCGATAGCAGCAATAATAGTACCGACTTCTAAGTCAATTTTTTGTGGTTTTTGATTGTGATCAATTGCGTCTGGACCACATGCTTGTACACATAAGTTACATTCGATACAGTAGTCTTTATCAATAGTTGCACATAATGGTACAGCTTGAGGGAATGGAATGTAAGCAGCTTTTACCATACCTACACCTTCGTCGTAGTAGTTAGGTATTTCGATAGGACAAGCTTCTTGACAAGCTCCACAACCAGTACATAAATCTTCATCTACGTATCTAGGTTTTTTCTCTACAGTAACTTTGAAGTTTCCGATGTATCCGTCTACTTCAGTAACTTCTGCGTAAGAAATTAATTCGATGTTTTCGTGTTTTGCACAGTCTACCATCTTAGGTGCTAAAATACACATTGAACAGTCGAGAGTTGGGAAAGTTTTATCTAATTGTCCCATTCTTCCACCAATGGTTGGGTTTCTTTCTACCATGTAGGTTTTGAATCCCATGTCACCTAAATCTAATGCGGTTTGAATACCACATACTCCACCACCGATAACTAATGCTTTGTTATCTACTGCTACTTTGGTAGCTTCTAATGGTTCGAGTAATCTTGCTTTTGCAACAGCCATACGAGTTAAGTCTTTAGCTTTTGCAGTAGCTTCTTCAGGTAAGCTCATGTGTACCCAGGAGTCTTGTTCTCTTAAGTTAGCAAATTCAAATAAAAATTTGTTTAATCCTGCTTCTTCTACACATCTACGGAAAGTAGGTTCGTGAAGACGAGGGGAACAAGCTGCAACAACAATTCTGTTTAAGTTTTTCTCTTTGATGTCCTCTTGGATCATAGCTTGACCTGGGTCGGAACACATGTATTTGTAGTCAGTTGCATAAACAACGTTTGGTAAAGTCTTTGCATATTCTGCAACTTCAGGACAGTCTACTACTCCACCGATGTTAACACCACAGTGACAGACGTAAACACCTATCCTTAATTCTTCATTATTATCTCTTATTTCTTCTGCCATAATTTTCACCTTGTACAAGTGTGCGAAATTATCTAACATAGAGTTAGATATTAAATATGTAGTATGAACACATTAATAAAGGTTTCTGATAAAATATGGGAGTAAAGTATATATATGATGAAATAAAATATTGCTAAAAATAACATTGATTAAAAAATAAAGGATTTATAAGCATTATTTATGATAAAATAAATTCTAATCAATAATTTTTAGGAAAACAAAAATTTAAATAATTTAAATTTTGGAAAATTTGGGCTATAATAACATGATTATGAGGGGCAAGCTAATCAGTGAAATTACAGTGTCAATTAAAATACAATCCGATGTCAATTCATAGTCTAATTTATAAGTAATTGCAAGTATCAGTGATAACATTCCTGACGGCATTGCAGCCTCAATAATTGAAACATTGAATTGCAGGTCAACAAAGCCTAACCATGAAACAATGAAAAATGCAACTAACGGGAAAAATGCCAATTTCATTATAGATGTGAAAATAATCATTGATTTGGAACGTTTAAGTCCACTTAAATCAATAGAAATACCTAAAGACAACATAATCAGTGGGATAGTACCGTTTCCTAAATAATCAACAGTGTTTTCAAGAACAGGCCCAATTGGAATATTTAATAGATTTAATAAAATTCCTAAAATAATTGCCCATAAGGGTGGGAAAAGTGCAATCTTTTTAACTGCCATTTTTGGAGATCCCCCAAATTTTAAAACCAAAACAAATGATAAAATCAAAAAGATGACACTGGTAGCAATATCACAGAAAATAGCTCTTAAAAAACCTTCACTGCCATAAATACCAATATTTACAGGATAGCCCATAAATGCTGTGTTAGCAATCATTATTGCAACCAGTACGCTCCATAACGTCTTATCTGGAAGATTCATTTTTTTAAGTATGACATAAGAGACTATTCCCGTAATAAATGATGAAGCTAAAATAACAAAAGGAAGAACACCCAAAGATGACATTAAAGATAAGTCTGCAATGTATAATGCAGAAAAAATCATACAAGGCAATAAGATATTAATAACAATGTTGTTTAAAGAATCAACGTCTTTAACGCTTAAAAAATCGATTCGCTTAAGAAAATAACCTAAAGCAATCATTAATATAATTGACAAAATAGTTATTTCTATGGCATTCATTATTATAAATAGTCAGTTAAAGTATATAAAATTTAAGAAAAAGAAATTTAGAGAAGGTATTTAGTCAACAATACCTTCATTAGTAATTTTAAATACACATTCGCCTTCAGGTAAATGAGGACTGTCCACTAAACGGGCAATTCTTTTACCTGCAAGTCCTTTTTTAAGCCAAATTCTGTAAGTGGAAGCGTGTCCTAAAACGTGACCACCAATAGCTTTTGTAGGACTTCCGAAGAATGAATCAGGTTTAGCTTGAACTTGGTTTGTAATGAAAACTGCAACATTGTAAGTATTAGCAATTTGCTGAAGGGAGTGTAAATGTTGGTTTAATTTTTGTTGTCTTACAGCTAAAGATTCTCTTCCAACATATTCTGCTCTGAAATGAGCCATTAATGAATCAACGATAACTAATTTAACATTAGTTCCGGATTGAATGAGTTCATTAATCTTGTCAACCATTAATATTTGGTGAGCGGAATTGAAAGCACGAGCAACATGAATTCTTTGTAAAACATCTTCAACATCCAATTCAAAACCATTTGCGATTTGTTTAATTCTTTCCGGACGGAATGTATTTTCAGTATCTACGAAAACACAGTCACCATCAAGGCCACCAAATTCTTCAGGTAATTGAACTGTTACAGCTAATTCGTGAGAAATTTGACTTTTACCGGATCCGAATTCACCGAACACTTCAGTGATAGCCTGAGTTTCTATTCCTCCAGCAATCAATTCATTGAATCCTTTACTTCCAACTGAAATATGACCTACATCTTTTCTTCTTTCATCAACTTCCAATGCTGTTTCAAATCCTATGTCTTCAGCTTTACGTGCAGCTTCAATAACTTTTTCAGCAACACCTTCACCGATTTCTGCTTTAACTGATAATTCTTTAGGAGTAGCAGTAGCTAATCTCATCATATCTGCAAAACCAGCATCTCTTAATTTTTCTGCAGTTTTTTCACCGACACTTGGTAAATCTTCTAATTCCACCATAATAATCCTTCCTTAATTTGTTTAATAATATTTTTGTAAAATTTTTCTTGGGTTAAGCCTTCTGGCTTCATTATATTCATCATAACGAACATTTGCAATAACTTCAACAGTTAATCCTTCTAAATCATCAATTCTTCCATCTAAAGCTCCAGGATCATCATTTACAATGCTGACAATTTCGTCTTTAGACATTTCAAGGAGTTCTTCAACAAGATTATCGAAGAATGTGATACCAATCTCACCAGTATCGTCAACTAATGTGGTTGGAATCATAATTGTTGTTCTTGGTTCATCAAATTCTTCACCACAGAACTCGCAAGTGGTTTCTCCATCGATTTCAATGTCACCAATGTTGTTTCCACAGTTTGGACATTTTCTAATAAGCAAACGTTCTGAAACAAGATCTTGGAGAGTTCCTGTGACACGCACATTTACGTCTTCATCTTCAATAGCTTCTATTTCTTTTTGGACATATATTGACTCTTTGAGTTCTTCAAGAGAAGGTAAATTCAATAACTCTTCATCACTAGGTTTTACAATTGCAGTGTTTCTTCCCACATTTAAAGTCAACTGGTCATTGTAATAGTCTACACGAGGATTTTGAATCTTAATGGCTTCGCCTTCGTCAAATTCTCTTTGAGCATCGTCACCCCATAAAGAAACTCTTACAGCTGAAGAATTATCAGCGATTTCAATATTTCTTAATAAATATTTACTGCCGTCATCTCTTTCTAATTCACGAACATCAAATACTTCAAATATTCTGCCGACAACATAAATATTTTCATCGTATTCATCCAAATCGGTAATTTCACGGTATTCATAAATCATTTTTTCTAATGATTCGAAAGACGGTAGGAATTTAGCTTCATCTTCAGATAATTTGATTACACGGGAAGAAGATCCGATATTCAAATTGATTGAGTCCATGGTAAATCTGACTCTAGCATTTTCAAATAAGTAAGCGTCTCCAACATCCATTGGGATTTCGGTTTTATCATCCCATAATGATATTTCAATTACCTGAGTTCCATCGGAAATTGATGCTGAACGCACACGGCCTTCACTACCGTCGGATGGTCTTTCGAAAGATCTTACATCACCGACAGACATTGCTCTTCCCATAACATCAACGTCTACATTATCATCGTCAATCAGGAATACTTGCTCTATGGACATAGGCTGTAATGATTCTTTAATAGAGTTAAATAATGATAGCTGTTCATCAGACAGGTTTTTAGGATTGACTGTTATTTGGGTTGAGAAATTAGTGTTTATTGAATGTCCTTCAGCGGCATATTCATCATAAACTACATTTCCACCGATTAATTTAACAATATCACCTTTTTTAATTTCAATATCGGCACTTTCTCCCCATAAAGTGACCCTAATTGATCCTGTATCATCAGTAATATTGAAATTTCTTAATTGGCCTTCACTATTGTCAGATTTCCTTTTGAATTTTCTGATGTCTTGGATTTTGGTTACTACACCAATGATTGCAATATCGGAATCGCCATCATCCAAATCACCTATTTCTGAAAATTCATGAACAAAGTCAGGGACATCGAAGTCACCTTTAATTATTCTTCCATCCCAGTGGCTTAAAGATTTTTCATCATTTCTTTCTCTGACTTGTGCCTGGAGAATTTTTACGGTATCTCCATCATTCAAATCAAGGCTTTCAATTAAATCAACATTATTATTCCATAATGTGTAAGAAATGGTACCTGATTCATCCTGAAGCTCTAAAGATGCGACTTTACCCTCTTTTTCATTTTTAGTATATGATCTGACTGGTGGGATTCTGGTAATTCTTGCGATAATATTAACTGTAGTATCTGCTTCAACATCTTTAATTGGAGTGATTTCCTCAACATATTCTGGATAGTCAGCAGGGTCTGCATCAACAACTTTTTCGAAAACAGATCTTGGCCTCATTGTAGCTTCAAGTCCTGAATAGCCGTCTTTAATGTCAACTCCACCTACATGGACAATGTCTCCTTCATTAATATTTTTAAGGTGTTTAATATTTTCAGTCCATAATACAACACGTATACTGCCTGTTTTATCTTCTACTTCAACATTACAGACTCTTCCGGAGTTTCCTTTACGTGTTTTGAAAGATTTAGGATTGCTTATAATCTTTACTACACCAGTAAATGATTTTTCTTTGTCACCATTTTCAAGTAAACCGATGTCATCTGATGAATACTCTTCTCTTTCTGTTAGAATTTCATTTTTTTTTTCAATGTATTCACCGATGATCTGATCTGCAAAAGTTTCCTCATTCATAAATGATACATCGGAATTTTCTTTTTTCAGCGCATTCATTTTAGCTAAAAATTCATCCTGTGAAAGAAAATCTTTTACCTGTTCATATTTTTCTAAAAGTTCATCTGTCATTACGACTTCTTCAAAAGATGAGTCGTCTTCACTTTCGTCAGCGGAATTTTTAGATGATGAAATATCCTTGACACCAATATGATTATTTACAACATCTGCTGCAATGTCTGCATCATTGATAAAAGGTAAATCATCGTAATTTGGACGTATTTCCTCCATTTCTGCTAAAAATTCTTCTTCAGAGAGTATATCTTTGACTTTTTCGTATTGTTCTAAAATTTCTTTTTCCATACCAAACCCCTCATTAGAAAGTTAATTATTATTATGTAATTTCTTATAATATAAGTGATGTGGGAGAGCATTTGAACAGTATTCGCTGTTTGAAAAATCTATTAAAATAGCTTAAATATTATATAAATAGATAAAAATGGGATGATTATTAATACGCATTTGGATTTTTCTTAACAATAGTTTTTATCATTATTCCTAAATCTAAACCCATATGCCAATTCTCTACATATTCAATATCATATTCTATACGTTTTTTAATAGACGTATCGCCTCTACAACCATGAATTTGAGCCCAACCAGTTATGCCTGGCTTAACCTGATGCTTGACCATATACTTAGGAATTTCCTTTCTGAACTCATCGACGAAATATGGTCTTTCCGGTCTGGGACCGACTACACTCATGTCACCTTTCAACACATTGAAAAATTGAGGCAACTCATCAATGCTGGTTTTCCTGATAATTTCACCGACTTTAGTTTTTCTAGGATCATCTTTTGTGGTCCATTCGGATTTTTCATCATTAGGACTTTGAACCCTCATACTACGGAATTTATACATTTCAAAAGGTTTTCCATTGTGACCTATCCTTTCCTGCTTAAAGATAATAGGTCCTTTAGAGGTCAGTTTTATTGCAATAGCTGTAATAATCATTATCGGTGAAGTTATAATAATGGCTATTATTGCAATAATGTAGTCTGAAATGTATTTTAAAGCTTTGTTCAAGGAGTCATCCAAAGGCACGTAACGTATATTGATAATCGGAATATCTTCAATCATGTCAACTGATGGCTGAGCCGGAAAATATCTGATATAGTCAGGAATGATTTCTGCCTTAATACCGACACGTTCACAGCTTTCCACAACTTCATCAATTTTATAGTAATATTTTAATGGAATTGCAAGAACGACACGGTCATAGTCATTATTTTCCAAAACAGTATCCAAATCAGAAAATGAACCTATAATCTTACTTCCTTCAATTTCCATACCCACACGGTTACTTCTGCCTAAAAATCCACTAATATCAAAACCTAAATACGGATTGTTTCTAATTTTACGTGCGAAAGTGAATGCCAAATCATTATCTCCAACAATCAGAATATGTTTTATATTTCTATTATCGCTGCGGATTTTTTTAAGAAAGCTTCTGATAACAAACCTTTCTATAATAGCAAATATCGTTGCGATTATTCCTAAAAGGAATAGCATGATTCTTGAAAAGTCAGGCTGGTTTAAAACAAACAGAATAGCAACCAACACGACAAAAGCCACAATATTGACTTTAATGATTTGAGTAGCTTCCGAAAATATCGTTTTATAGGTTCTGCGAGGCTTATATAATCCAAAAGAAAAGTACAATATCAGATAAACCGGAATTACGGCAAATATTAAGAATAATAAATAATTCTGAAGCGGAAGATGGCCCCCGATTGGTCCGAACATTGTAGTTTTAAAACGTAACCACCATGAAACGGCTAATGATACTGCTATAACTAAAACGTCAACCAGAACCATGATTAGATTAAACCATCTTTGATTTTCTTTTATCATACATTAAACCCCAAATTAGTTAATAATATGATATGAATTTTATATAATATTTAATTTTTCTTTTTGAAAATATTTAAAAAAAGTTTTAAAATGCATAAAACAGATATTCCAAGGTAAACAACCAGATTAACTAAGATATTTGACTCATTAGCATGATGTTTTTTATAATATATGTACATTGCACGATAGAACTCATAAATAAGTTTAGGCCTTTGTCTTTTACTGCTGGCTCCCTTGAAATGAGTTATTTTATCCTTTCCATAGTATATTATTTTCCAACCCGCCTTTTTTATTCTGTAACATAAATCAATGTCTTCACCATACATGAAAAATGTCTCGTCCAGTAAACCGATATCATCCAGAATTTCTTTTCTTGTAAAGATAAAAGCTCCGGTCAAACAATCGATTTCATAGACTCCATCGTCATCCAAATCATCTAGATTGTAATTATCGTCTTCACTATTTGTTGGAATATGGAATAACCTGAAAAATGAGTTTTTAACATTAGGGAAAGTTCTTTTACATGCTTTATCAAGAGTATTGTCCTCCAAAAGCACCTGACATCCGCATGCCCCAACATCCGAATTGTTTTCCATGAATTCGTAAATGTCTTTCAACGTATTCTCCCAAACGACAGTGTCTGAATTTAAGAGAAGAACATACTTTGAATCAATAGTTTTTAATGCCAAATTATTTCCGGCTGCAAATCCATTGTTTGACGGGCTTGCAATGAATTTTACCTTGTCTTTAAAATATTCTTTCAGCTTTGATAAACTGTCATCAGGAGATGCATTGTCCACAACAATGATTTCAATGTCAAATGGATAGGAATACTCCAAAATAGAATTGATAGTGTTTTTAGTTAGTTCAAACGTTCCATAATTTACAATAACTATAGATAAATCCATGATAATTCACTTTTTTAAAAAATTTAATGTGTTAACTATTAATTTATATTCCAGTCTAAAATAGTTTTTCAGGTTAGACTTTTTAAAATTGACCTTTTGAAGCTGTGATCTTGTGGATAAACCTTCTTTAACACCACTTAAATAAACAGGACCAAATCCCTTTTTCAAAAAGAAAACATATTTTATTGCAAAACCAAAGAATAGAAAAATGAAATTAATTATTTTCAGCGGAACTGGAAGATTCTTGTAGACTGTCCATACATTATTTCTTGCAGCAATTTTAACTTTAAAGTCATTGTATCTGCTGCCGCTTGTTGCACTTCCTATATGGTATACAATAGCTTCGGGACAGAGTAAATTTCTATAACCGCTGATTTGTGACCGGATAGCCAAATCAACATCTTCCATGTATGCGAAGTATTTTTCATCAAAAAGCCCTAATTTTTCCAATAATGGTTTTTTATACAAAGCAGCACCTGCACAGCTGGAAAATATTTCAAAAACTTCAGAATAGTCATTTGAGTTTCTGTTTTCACCGGTCTTTTTAGTCCATGCAAGCAGATTGTACTGGTCACCGGCATCATCAATAAGTGACTTGTTGTCAGCTTTTAGCATTTTTGCCTGAACGGAAAAAACATCATCATCGCGAATCAAATCAAGCATTGCCTTAATTGAGCCTTTCTTAATTTCAGTGTCATTATTTAAGGAGAAAATATAGTCATGTTTAGCTTTTGAAATTCCCTGATTTACGGCTTTTGCAAATCCTAAATTTTCATCATTGCTTATTATAACAACTGGGAAGTTGAAGGAATTGTTTTTAATATAATCTAGGCTTGAATCATCAGATCCATTATCTACAATAATGACTTCACCGATGCATTCACTATCACGATTGAGTGAATCAAAATACTTTTTAAGAAATTTAACTCCATTATAATTGGGTGTTACTACTGAAACTTTCATAATAATCTAGATTGAATTTTTAAATTTTTTCCACAATATATAATATAGTTTTGGATTAAATAAAAATAACTTAATTTTTAACTCAAATTTCTTATCTCCTTTAAAATTAGCTAATTTATTGAATAAATCCAATTCCCTCATTTTTTCAATTACCTCATCATAGTCATAGTCATTATAGAAAAAATAGTTCATGTTGCCAAAAATAGCTCTTGGAATCCTTGAATTATAAATTAATTGGACCAAATCCGGATGGGAGAGTTCTCTAAAGAATTCCGCCAAATCTTCCAGAACAGGAATGAAATCAAAACGTTTTAATTTGGAAGTATTAATTAAAGACTCCTGATGCTGAATATAATAATATGTTATTTCATTGCTTATTTTAATAGAATCACCTAAAATCAGTGCCCTTAATGCAAAGTCTGAATCTTCACCATAGCTTATATCTTCACGGAATCTTAAATTGTTTTTTCTAATAATATCTGTTTTATATGACAATTGTACAAAATTAAAAGGCACTTCCATTCCAAGTTCCAACTTTATAAAGTCCTTGGCTTTAATTTCATCAACATCATAAACATGAGGATTGGATAACTTTTCATTATCCTTTTTAATCATTTGAATTAAGCTAAAGTCATAATCTGAATTATACAATTCAGATAAATGATTTGTCAATAGATAATCATCTCCATCGACAAATACTATATATTCACCATTTGCTTCATTAATTCCCTTATTTCTAGCAGCACTTACGCCGGAATTTTTCTGATGAATGATTTTATGTGCAATGTCTGAATCAGCAAATTTTTCTTCAATTATTTTTAATGTATCATCTGTTGAGCCGTCATCTACTACAATGATTTCATAATCTTCAAAGTTCTGATTGAAAATCGAATCCAAAGTGGCGGAAATATAGTCCTGTTCGTTGAAAACCGGTACGATAACACTCATTTTAACATTACTCATTTTTTCCACCTTCATTAATTACAAAATCAACAACTCTTTCGGATGCGTGTCCATCAATAAAATCAAATTGTGTTTTTAAAAATGAATTTAAGTTAGAAATATCGATTCCTTCGCGAATAACAGTGATTAGCTCATCATCATTATATACAATTGGTCCTGGAAGGTCTTTTTTATAATTCAAGTAAAACCCACGTTCATTGTTTAAATAGTTTTCCAAGTCATAAGCGAAAAATATTATAGGTTTACTTAACATTGCAAACTCTATCATAATGGACGAATAATCAGTTATTAGAATATCCGCCAGCAATAACAATTCCTGTTCATTTTTATAATTGCTGCAGTCAATATAATCTCCGTCAACGGAAATATCTTCAGAGTAAAAATTTTTAATTTTCGGATGGAGCCTTAATGCTAAAACATAATCATCAGCCAGCTGTTCATTAAATTTCTTCAAATCCAGATAATTGAATACATTATTGTAGAGTTTATCTTCCCTAAATGTAGGGGTGTATAGGATTATCTTTTTATCCGGGGAAATGTTGAATTTTTTATTGAATTTCTCCCTTAATCCGTCAACATCATGATTTTTAAAATAATAATCCGCCCTGGGAAGACCCAAAGGTTTGATTTTGGACTTGTCAATCTGAAATGCTTCGCTGTAATAGTTTTCAATATTTTTTGAAGTGACAATTAAAAAATCAGTATTGTCTGAAATTAGCTTAAGCATATCCTTATTTTCAACGCTTCCCCCAAATTTTTTAAAAGCTCCCGGAGCATGCCACAGCTGAATGACTGAAGTTTCATCTTTAAATTTCATGAATGCAATAGGAAAGAAATTGTCATTTAAAAAAACATATTTTGAGGTAGCTAATTTTTTTAAGGAAGAGAAGGATATCTTATCCTTATAATAAAAATTAAATTTGTATTGGCCTTTTTTTTCAAACTCGTTTTTTATATATTCAAGATTGCCGCTGAATGATTCATTGGAATCTATAACAAATGAAATCATATTATCCTGAATAGGAAACTTGGCAAAAATATTAAAAATGCTTCCAAATATCTTATGTTTTAAATACATCCAAACTACCCCACAGCCCTAAAAAATATCCGTCATTCTGTTTAGTATTCCACGATATCTCTTGATAGAATTAATAATCTTAAGTATTTCATTATAGTTATCTTCTAAAATAGGATTTGTTAAATTTGAATAGATTCTTTCATTAAATCCTGGAGTTATTTCAACATTTTTCTTTAAAAGAGGATTGATAAACTTAATTAACTCTAATTTTTCATTATTACTAATATCACTGAGAACCAGACTTGTCAACCAATAAACGAAGTGCATGTTAAAGATTATAGCATAAAATTCCGTTAAATTGTAATCTATTAAATATTTATCCAATTCATAGTAACCTTCAACCATTTTCCCAAGATATTTCTTATTTCTGATATGAATGGTTGATTTGTCTCCCTCAACATTACGAATGTTGTAGTTATAGCTGAAAAAGTCATCCAAGTAATATGTACATTTTGATGTGAAAAGAGACACTATAAAAAAGTATAAATCCTCCGCCAACATGCTCTGCAAGAAATGTATATCATTGCCTAGTAAAAAATCCTTTCTAAACATTTTACACCATATTGCGGGGTCAATTGAAAACAATCGAGTATCTTCATTAATATCCTTGACTAGAACGTTTTCGCCATTGAACACCGTTTCAACTTCAATTCTTTCAGAAGGAAAAATCTTATAATAGTTTGTGATAAGCATGTCCACATTTTTTTCACTGGCAGCATTATACATTACCTCAAATGCTTCAGGGACATACGTATCGTCATGGTCAGAAAATATAACGTATTCAGCGTCTGATAAATCCAAACCTATGTTACGTCCTTTTCCAGGAAATCCATTGTTTTCATCTAAAAATATTGATTTGACATTGGAAAAATTCTTATCGAATAATTCGAGCAAATATAAAGTATATTCATCATCGGAATTATCATCAACAAAAACCACCTGAATATTTTCAAAACCAATGCTCTGATACATCATTGAATCAAAAAAGGCATTTAAAAATAAACCTGAATTATATGTTGGAACAACAACACTCACTTTATATTTTTCCATATTATCTAACCAATCTATTTTTTATTCTAGAAAATAAACTTCTATCATTCATATTTTTCTGCGTTTTTGATAACCTATTAGATTCCAAAACCGCTTTATCATATTCCTGATTTAATATTAATTCGACAAGATTATTATATCTTTTTTTAAAGAAAGGGTCCTCACTATAATATTTACTAAATATGTCTCTTGATTTAATAAATAATTCCTTTTTATCGGCATCTGAAACTTGAGATAAAACAATTGTATATAACCATGAAGTGAGATGGCTTTTAAAAATAAGTTCGCCATATGATGTCTGGTTTATGTTAACCAGCATTTCATCGATTTTATAATAGCCATTTAAAATAGCTTCAATGTATTTACGGTTTCTTACATGAATTGTTGACTTATTATGCCTTGAATCCCTTATTTTATAGTTATATGAATAAAAATCATTTAGATAAATTATTCCATCAGCCTTTAAACAGGCATATGTTGCAACATAAACATCTTCAGCCAACATCCCTTCTAAAAAACGAATGTCGTTTTCAATCAGGAAATCCTTTCTAAATAACCTAGTCCATATGGCGGCTGGAACTCTTAAAAGGTTTTCATCGTCACGAAAACTGGAAACTTCAATTTCACCTTTATCGCCATAAATTGATTTGAATGGAATGGATTTGTCAGTGTAAACCTGATTAAAATTAGATATTAACATGTCATTCTGGGCTATTTTATTGTGCATTACCTCAAAGGCATTCTTGGTATATGTATCATCATGATCGGCGAAAATTACATAATCTGCATTGGCATTTTTTAAACCGACATTTCTTCCAGTCCCAGGAAAACCTGAATTATTATCTAAAAATATGGATTTTACATTCTGATAGGATTCATCGAATTCCTTCAACAGATTCAATGTATACTCATCAGTTGACTTGTCATCGACAAAAATAACTTCTATATTATCAAATCCCATGCTTTGAGCTTTGATGGAATCTAAAAATTCATTCAAATAATTTCCAGTATTGTAAGTGGATATAATTACAGATATTTTATAATTAGCCATTTTAATCAGTTAAACTATTATATAATTCGATATAATTTTCACACATTTCATTAATATCTTTAAACTTAATCTTTGAAATATTTGATAGCTTATTTTGGTAATCATTTTGATTGATATTAATAATAAAATTATATATGTCCTCAGGATTTGTATAATCAACTAACCATCCGGCATCGCTTTTAGAAATTCTTTCTTCTAAAGCTCCCAAATTACTTGCTATAACAGGAATACCCGCCATCCATGATTCGGTTAAAGTATATGAATATGTTTCAGGACAAGTGGACAAGATTAAAGAAAAAGATGGTTTAATTTCACTTACGATATTATTGAAGTCGCTTCTCTCATATCTTCCGTGATTGACACCGAAACTATTCAGATTAGGTATTGTAGTCCCCATGAAATGCAATTCAAGCAGATTATTCTTATCCAACTGCTTAATTTGTTTTATTAACAAGGATCCCTTATGGGGAGATACATGTCCCGGAACTAAAACTCTGCAAGGATTTGAAGTCAATGCGGGCCTATGAGAGGATTTATCTATATTAACACCATGCTCAATTAATTTAAAATTATCCAAATCAGAGTAAATTTTTTTATATGATTCTATAACACTCTGATTGGGAGCAATATTGTATGAAGACTTAGATAACATATCTTTAAATAATTTTCTCCATTTATTGAGTATTTCATCATTGGATAAAGATTTATCTTTAGAAATTCCTCCGCAGCTTTCACATGCGAAGTTACAATATTTGCAATCTTTATCAACTAAATGTATAGATGGACATAAATAATAAAAGTCATGTAGACTAACCAAAAATGGAATTGATTTTTGTGTGACACAATTGATTAAATCAAAACTATGATTAATTAAATGATTAATATGAACCAGATTTATATCTAATTTTGAAAGGATTTCATCATAAATTATAGCTAAATCCTTATTGAAAAAGATGTTATTGAAATTATCTTTAGAGATTATATTGTCATCATTATCAATGACTGAAAAATCCGTATTGAAACTGACTGGATAATTGGCAATTTTATCTAGAGAACCATTATATTGCCATAATTCAACATCTTCACCATCAGAAGTTAAAATAAAGGCAGAGTATTCGTCAGGAAGATGTTGGATAATATCCAAATTTAGAAATCCTGTGCCGCCGACAGTGCCGATTTTTTCATGAAGAATGAATAAAATATTTTTATCAAAGCCATTGAACTCAGACAAATCAGCACCATTGGGTTTAATTACTCTGTTATCATTGATACCATACAATGCATAATGAAGTAATGGATTGATGCCAACATCATCATAATGATTTTTATAAAAAACGCCATCAAATTCGCTGTTTGGCTTTTTTCCCTCACTAAATCCGAAAAAAATATAATGAAGCAAAGGATCCATACCAGAACTTTTAACCTTAGGATATTTCTCTAAATAAAAATCGTCATCAAACAGATTATTTTTACGGACAGCCTTATATCCATTTATAATTTCTTTAGCTTCATTTTCATCTTTAACCTTATATGAAATATATTTTGAAGGAAACTTAGCTAATAACTTATTTTTAAAACTCATAACCATCGATTAAAATTTTTTCAAGATTATCCAGAAATTCATTGGCAAAATCGTCTTTAATTATGATGTTGTTTTTGCAATCTGACTTAATTTCATTTAAAGAAACGCAAATGTCATAATTATCAGTTTTTAAGTTGTGATTGTTTACAATAACTTTTACAATATCCTTACGGGCTATCATATTGTTTAAGTCATAATCATCATTAAATGAAAGCAAAATATCTGTTGAATTGCCGATGTAGTAATTTTCCAGGTCGGATATTAATTCAACAGTATAATCCAAATCATTGAACTTTTTAGAAATCTCATGTATCAGTTCTTTATCTTCTTCATTTTTTGAATCTATAATTGTTATTTTGAGATTCTTTTCCGTGAAAAACTTTCTGGAATTGATCTTATCCAAAAGCAAACATCTGGACAGATATTGACCCCATTTATTCCAAAAAATAGAATAATTTCGTTTGTCATTTTCAAAATAACTTTCACTTTTAACACGAGTACTGGATTCATGATGGAATAATAAAGCGTTGCCTGCAAAAAGTACTTTATATCCTTTTTTATGTAATTTTAAACAGAAATCAACATCTTCAAGGCCATAAAAATATTCCTCATCTAATCCTGAAAGCTCATCATATACTTTCCTATCAATCAAGTTAACTGCACCGGTTACGGCAACACACTGATTGTTTCGAGTTAATGAAGAATCAAAAAGATTTAATCTTGAATCAGACTTATTTACTGCATATAAACAGCAAGGATACATTCTTTCGGCAAAAATGTCCCCACTATGCTGTATTTCATATGACTGGTCCCTATTGGCATTGAAATAAAATGGAAAAACGAGTTTCGCTCCAACAGAAGCCACATCCTCATTATACACAATCGTTCCCACCAATTCATTTAACCAGCCGTAAGTAGGTTCGATATCATTGTTCAACAAAAGCAAATATTCACCATTAGCTATTTTAGCTGCGTCATTGTTACCTTTAGAAAAACTGACATTAATGTCATTTTCTATAATTGTGATAGGCAAATCAAGACTTTTTAAATAATTAACGGATTCATCGACAGAAGCATTGTCTACAACAATGATTTCATAATTTGAATAATTAGTTTTTGCATCAAAATCCTTAAATAAACGTTTTAAATGATTCATACCATCCTTATTTAAAATTATAATTGATACCAGAGGCTCAGTGTCAAATTCATAATTGGATAAAAACGCCAAGTTAGTTTCACAGATTTCATTCTTTCTTCTGATGGAATAGGACTGCTGAATGAATTTTCCTTCGGATTTACCGTAGACCACATAATGAAACAACGGATTTAAATCTGCCTGCTTAACATCAGGATATGCTTTTTGGTAAAAATCCGGATCAAAATCAAGAGAAGGCAATTTTCCTTCCTTATATCCTTTAACCAGATAATGCGTTAACGCATCTCCGGAAACATCCTCATACATCTCATTGTAAAAATCATGATTGAACAATCCGGAATTATCAATTTCATTATAATATCTGCGGTATTTTACATAAGATTTATAATCTCGATTAGAGGGAAGCAATAAACTTAAAAGATTTCTGTCCATTTAATCACCTTTATTTCTAATACTTCTAAGTTTACCTGTTAATTTCCATGAAAACGAATCTCTAATTCCATTGATTTGATTATCCCAATGATTTCTAACCTGATTTAAAGCTTCAGCTTCATCTCTTAAGGCATCTATATCATTGAACAATAAGTTAATTTCTTCTTTGGTTAAAGTATTTTTCTCTCCAATATTGCCTTCCAGAGATTTAATTAAATTTCTGCTTGTAATATAATCATCCAATTCAGTTTTATGATGATAATCATCGACTTTTGTCCAATAATCATTGAACCAGATGTATTCAGATGCAACGGAAGGATGAAAATTATTCTTCCACATCAGATACGTGAAGCTTAACTGATCCTGATTTGTATAATTGATTATTTCCTCCCACCATTGATTCATTAAAGAAATAATCTCGGAATCATTATGATTTCTGAATATTGCACCAAGTGACGGCAGCCCATAATGCAGAGGCATTCCTTCGTTTCTATATTTTTCAACCTGTTTTGATATGGTGAAATTAGAGTATCTTGGAAATTGAATGGAACTTAGCGCCTCATCAAAGATACAATCACGCTCCGGATGGACAACAGTCAACATTGAAGAATTGATATATTTATAAACATATTCACGAATGCTTCCGACCAATTTAAAAGAGCCATCAATCCAAAAGCTATATTTATTATCCGGAAAGTACTTATTTGGAAAAATTTTATATTGTTTTGCAATTCTATTGTCATCTAATGTAGAGTCTTCCATCTGGATAATTTCCCATGTATCGGATTTTAAATCGGAATTTTGAGTGAAGCAGACATATCTTGTATTATCATCTATAAATTCTGGCTCTTTTAAAGAATCATAACCTCCTGTAAAAGCTGTATAAACGATTAATTCATTATCTTCAATATCACTAATTAATTCATCATCAACTTCCAAAGTAGGTTGAAATAAATCGCTTAAAATGAAACTATCCACATTTGATTCATATCTTGTTTTAACAACTTCATAAGGGTCTACATTCTCACTCATAAAAATCAGCAATAAAAATTAATGTCAATATTTAATATTCACTTGATATTAATTAAATATATCTAAAAATAGAAAAAAAATAAAATTAGTGGAAAAATGAAATAATTCCTGGTAATGATTCAAGCATTGCTTGAATACCTAAAATGAATATAGCAAGCCCGCCAATGAAATTAATATGTCTTGCATATTTAATAGCCGCTTTTGTACCTAAAGTACCGATTAATAACCAACAAATAACAGCAATAAAACTTAAAATAGATAGACCTACAGGATCAACACCAGCACCAACACCCTGCGCCGCTAAAATAAGGTTTTCAATGTTTCCAAAAACAATTAAACCCAAAAATTGTTTTAATTCATTAGTCATTTTATTCTCCCCTAATGGATTCAATCATAGCCTGTGCACCTAATATGAAAATAACAAGGCCACCGAAAAAGTCAATGAAATCAACATAATCTAAAGCAATTTGAGTTCCAAAAGTTCCAATAGCTAACCACATAGCTACTGCAATAAAACTAGCAATACCTAATTTAACGGGATTAACACCAGCCACAACACCTTGAGAAGAAAGAACTAAATTTTCAATATTTCCGAAGATTATCAATCCAACAAAAGGTAAATACTCTTCCAACATTCATCATCACCATTCCCCATAACCGGAAGATAACTTCCGATAGATTTTCTTTCCTTGAATAGTATTAACATTTAAAAATATATAAAACTATCCTTATTTTGAAAGAATATCATCCCATAATTTAATTCTATCTTCGATAGTGTACTCATTTAAAACTTTAGTTAACGCATTATTTCGAATATTTTCTCTTAATGATGCATCTAAAATAAGATTTTCTATCTTTTCAACCCATTCATCTTCATCATTAGCTAAAAATCCATCAAAGCCATCTTTGACAACATTATTATAAACACACATATTAGAAAAAACACCAGGAATACCCAAAACAGCCAATTCTATAAATTTCAACTCACTTTTACATTGATTGAATGATGAATTCTCAAGAGGAACAAGAGCAATGTCCCAATCAACAGTATCTGCCAACCAAGGCATGAATTTTTCAAAATCCATATTATTTGGCGGAAGCTGAACTGGCTTGAACCAATCCTCATCAACATTATCAGAGGCATTAAATCCGCCAATTATTTCAAAATCAAAGTCATATTTTTCCTTTAATTTTAAAATAACATTTTTTATTAAGAATAAATCTTTTGTATGGGTTAATGTACCATAATAACCTAATTTAAGTTTTCCTTCACGTTTAATATCATCTTTTATATCAAAAACAGAATTCACATAATAATTTGAGATAATCACCGTTTTATTTTTATCAAACTTTGAAGCTAAAGTAGGAGTGGTTACTGTAATAACATCCGAAGCATCAATAATATCATTAATTGACTGCGATACCCTCGTTACATATTCATATGACGGACTATTTTCTTCAACACCCAATAAATCATCATCAGTCTCATAAACTAATTTAATTCCATATCTTTGGCATTTTTCACGAAGAACATCTAAAAAAGGCAAAATTCTTTGAACCACAACAACATCGAACAGCCTGCATCTCAAGATATTGTCAATATCCATCATGACAAAACTATCCATACCATACATGAAAAATGTGTATTTTTCGCTTTTGGATAATTCCGAGAACAATCCGTGAAGCCTGATGTATGGACATGGGGCTAAATTTTCAAAAGGATCATTTGTAAAAACACCAACACGAATACTATCCATTTCAATAGGATTTTCACGCTGAATATAAGGAATCAGCGTTTTTTTATCCATTATATAATATGAATCATTGACAATTTTCTCCACTTTAGTTTTTTCATTTGAAAAATACTGTTCAAAAAGAGGTATTTCAAGTGTATTTATATAATTATTGTCCAAAATATTGATATTATTATTTTTAAAAAAACCATCTAAAACATAGTCCAAAATAGGATTTAATACATTATACGTATTTTTATAGAATTCCAGATTGAAAATATCACTTGTATATGATTGCTGGACTTCCAATGTATCATTGACCCCATAATACAAGTAATGAAGAATATAATCTAAATCATTTAAATTTCCATGAACTTCAATGTATTTTTCCTCATCAAGAATAGCCAGACTTTTTATCCTTGAATAGGCATTTTGATATTGGGAAATTTTTTGCGGATTCCCTTTGGATTTAAACGCAATATAAGCTTTAGGATTTCTTTTAATTGATTTAGAAAAAATCATGATTTCAACTCTTAATTATATATAATACATTAACATAAAAATAAATTTATGTCATATAAAGTAACTGTTATTATTCCATCATATAATAGTGTTGAATTTTTAGACTCAACAATAAACTCAATAAAAGCTCAAACAATCGGCTTTGAGAATATTGAATTAATAATTGTTGATGACTACTCAACAGACTCCACACAAGAGTTAATTGACAAATATTGTGCGGAATATGAAAATATTAAAACATATGAATCCGGCAAAAAGACTGGAACTCCCGGAAGAGCCAGAAATATTGGAATAGCTAACAGTGAATCAGACTATATTATGTTTATAGACCATGACGACAATTATCTTCCAGACACCGTTGAAAAATTATATAATGCCATTACAGCAAATTCCAGTGATGTTGCCATTGGTAAATTTCAAACATTTGGGGAAAACTATTTTGTAACAGAAGACTGGATAACAGAAGATACCATTTTAAATTCCATTGATGAAAATCTATTATTCTTCTCAATAAATGGAATTTGGAGAATGATATTTCCTAAAGAATTCCTATTAAAACATGACATAACATTCCCAGAAGGTGTCTTTGCAGAAGATTTGACATTTATGATTGATGTTTTTGTTAATTCAAATAAAATTGTCTTTATAAATGATGTTGTTTATAATTTTAGATTAAGAACTGGCGATAATTCATCAACAAGCTTATCAAAAGGAATGCATTATTTGGACGGATTAATAGAAGGTTATTTGTATACAATTGATGTATTGAAGAAAAATAATGCCTGCAAATATTATGATACTGTTTTTAATCAGCACTTATCAGTATGGCTAAGTGATGTTGCATTGAGTGAAACGATAGATTTTGAAGATAAGAAAGTATTGGTTAACAAATCTATCCCCTTATTTAAACAACTGAATAATGTGGAACCTTTCCCGCAAAATAATGCTATTAAAAGTATTATCAACCAGATAATTGCAGGAAACCTGGATGAAGCATATATGCAGATGGGAGACTACCAGTTATTTACCAATAGAATTCATAATCTGGAAGTAGAATTAAATCAGAAAACCGAACAGGTTGCAAGACTTCAAACTACAAAAGGCTGGTTTAAATATAAGGTAAATAATATAAAACAAAGATTAAAAAAAGAAATCTAACCTTTTAATTTTTTAAATATATCATCCCACTGGCTTAAACGGGATTTGATATTATAATTTTCCAATATATCGTTTCTGGCATTATTAACCATTCCGTTTCTTAAAATTGGGTCTTCAACCAATAATGAGAGTTTATCTACCCATTCATCCTCATTATTCGCCAAAAATCCAGTTACCCCCTCTTCAATAGCCTCATTGTAAACATTCATATCACTTGCAACGACCGGAATTCCCAAGGCTGAGAATTCAATGTATTTAAGCTCACTTTTACATTTATTAAATTCTGTGTTTACTAAAGGAATAATACCAATATCCCAATCCGAATTTTTACCTAACCAGTCGTAAAATGTATGCATTGACATTGGATAATAAGGAATCTTTCGGACATTATACCAATCAGAATTTTCATCAATTGAAGCACCGGCGATTTCGAAGACCACATTTATTCCCTTTTTGGAAAATATGTCTTTTAATCTTAAAATTACATTATGAATCAGTTCCAAATCATTCTCATGAGTTAAAGTTCCAAAATAGCCTATTTTAATGAAATCATTTCCCCTGAAAGAAAAAGGCCTTAAAGGCAAGTAATCATTCACATAATAGTTTTTAATTACTTCAACATTATCAATATCCAGATTATTGAAACGATTTTTCAGCTCATTGGTACTGACAACTACCTGGTCTGAATTAGTTACTAGCTTTTTAATATTATCGAAATTGCCCAAAATATAGTTGTAAGACGGATTGGCGGGATTGATATCCAGGAAATCATCATCACTTTCATAAACAATTTTTATATTATGCTTTTTAGCTTTCTTTAAAATGTAATTAGAATACGGATTGACTCTTTGAATGACAATTACATCAAATATATGGGCATTTATCATGTTGTCAATATCCAAAAGAGGCATGATTTCCTGACCATAAATGAAAAAGTGATAATCCCCACTTTCAGACAGCTTGAAAAATGGAGTGTGTATGCGTATAAATGGACATGCATTCATATTATCATAATTATCTTCTAAAAACACTCCAACCTTTATTGTATCTGTTTTAAATTCCTTATTAGTAACTATATAATCAATCAATACTTTTGAATCTGTTATATACCTGTTGGAGTCCAGTTCTTTTTTAATACGATCAGTAGCAAAGTTATCTAACTGTAAATGAATGTTTTGAGTTAAATTGGATAGGAAATGAGGATATTTTCTATTAAACCTTAATTTTTGATTATATCCTTTTTTGATATAGTGAAGTATAGGATCATCATCACCCACATCATTAACACTGATATAATAATATAAATCAAAAATAGGGTCAATATATTTTATTTTTTCATCAATAGAATCTGTTTTTGAACCGTGTTCAATGAAATGCAATACAGCATCGGGACTTGGATGTATTGAATTATATTGGGATTCATTCAAGATTCCCAAATTCTTTATTGCAGAATATTCGCTGAGTTCTTCGCCCACACCAACATTTGAATTTTTTGCGGACTTCAGATAATGATTATTCTTAACCTTGCGTGCAAGACTTCCGGCAACTCTTAACGGTTTTGTTAATTTCAATGAATTTGAGTTGATGAATTCATTATATTCGTTTTGTAAAAATCCGATTCTTCCGGCAGTATCGATTCTATATCCTGCCATCCCCTTAACATCATTAACAAGAAGATAAAGTTCTTCACGGGATAATTCTATTGTATCTCCCAACTCCATATTTTCCACATCGACGCCGATTTTTGCCCTTAAATTGTCACTTGTTATCGGTGTTGTTAATATGACCTTATGGTGGTAATTTTCACCTTCTTTAGCCCAGTATTCATTGTCCCAATAGTAGATTTTGCTTACAGAAGGATGAAAATCGTTTTTCCATGCCACATATGCAAAACTAAGTTGATCCTGATTTGTATATTTAATATTTTCATCCCACCAATCTTCCATTACCTGAATTACATCCGGATGATTATGCTGTCTGAAAAGCGCCCCCATTACCCCTAAACCGTAATGCTCTGGAAATCCCTGGGAGCGATAATATTCTATTTGCTCTTCCATGACTGCTCTTGGGTAACGTGGGATAATTTTAGATGCATCATACTCTTCATAAACACAGTCTCTTTCTGTATGAACAACAACCAACATTTTAGAGTTAGCTCGGATATTTTTATAGATATATTCACGAATGCTTCCTTTAATTTTAAAGGTACCGTCTAGCCAAAAGCTATATTTATAATCTTTTAAGTATTTGTGTGGGAGAAGTTTGTATTGTTTGGCCTTTCTATTATTATCCAAGATAGATTCATCCATAGGAATTATTTTCCATAAGTCTGATGTTAATTCAGCATTATCGGTAAAACAGATATAATCACAGTTTTCATCAATGACTTCAGGATGCTTTAAAGTATCATAATCACCTGTGAAAGCTGTATAGATAGCTATTTTATTATTTTTTATATCTTCAATTGTTTCTTCACAAGAATCAGTTGAATGATCAAATAATGGCCTGTCAATATGTTTTTCTGAAACCTCTTGGTAAGTTTCATAAATCTCATCATATCCCATAATATCACAAATACTTTTCTTTGATTATATTTATCAATTTTCGAGAATAATTATCTTGCTTGTCTAGACAGATATCATATCTAGAATCATCATTACTTGAAATTAAAACTTTTATTATGTTCAATCTTGATATTATTTTATCAACATCATATGCTTCATTATTAGATATTAGAATATCGCAATCTTCATCTATATCAAAATTGTTTAAATCAGGAATTAATTTAACATTAAAGTCCATATTATTCAAATCTCGAGTTAATTCCTGAATAAATTCATCATTTTTACTTATAATGGAAATATCTAATTTTTTATTAGTAATGAAATTATTATTAGTAAGTTTATCGTTTAAAATTTCTTTAAAAATGTAATCTCCCCATTTATTATAGAAATACATGATATTTTCAAAATTAAGTCTATTTTTTTCCGCCTGGTCTTCAACACGGGTAGCGGATTCATGGTGGAATAACAACGCAAAAGGATTGAAAATAGATTTATAGCCATTTTGATACAATTTAAATGCAAAATCAATATCTTCATATCCATAGAAATAATTTTCATCAAGACCGTCAAGATCCATATAAATGCCTTTTGGAATCAAAAGACATGCCGCAGTATTGGAGATAACTTCCTTTTGATGGTTCAATTCGCTTGAAAATATCATTGTGGAAAACATATGGTCATGATAAGGACCATAGATATAAGGAGTTCTCTCTTCTCTGAATTTTACGCCAGCATGCTGAATAGTATATGATTTTCCTTGGCTTTTCATGTCATCATAATATGGAAATATTAATTTGGCACCGACAGACCCCACATTATCATTGTTCAACATGCATCCGACCATCTCATTTAACCATCCAAAAGTCGGCTCGATGTCATTATTCAATAAAAGCAAGTATTCACCATTTGCAATTTTAGCAGCGTCATTATTACCTTTAGAGAAACTGACATTTTCGGTGTTTTCAATTATAGTAATGGGCAAATCCAATGATTTTAAATAGTTAACAGATTCGTCTGATGAAGCATTATCAACAACTATAATTTCATAATTGGAGTAATTAGTTTTTTTATCAAAATCCGTGAATAATCTTTCTAAATGATGCAGGCCGTTTCTGGTTAAAATTATGATGGATACTAAAGGTTCTGCTTCAAATTCATAATTTGATAAAAATGCCATATTAGTATCGATAATTTTTTGCCTTCTCAAAAGAAAAGGGCTTTTATCCATCGTAAACCCTGAAACATCATTGTCAATATAATGAATTAAAGGATTAAGATTGTTCTTTTCGATTTCAGGATATTCCTGCAAATACCTTACTAAATTGAAGGTTGGTGAAGGAAATTTATTTTCTTTAGCACCATAAAATAAATAATGAATCAAAGGATCCATTCCTGCTTTTTTAACGTGAGGATAAGCTTTTAAATAATAATTTTTATCAAATAAACCGGATTCCATTATCTTATCATAGCTTTCTTGATAAAGTTTAGCTTTTTTAACATTGAATTTTGATTTGATTAGAAAGTCTTTAAAAGTTACCATAATAACACTACTTTAAAAAATTAAATCTGCCTTTTTTATTTTTTTGATTGAACTCATTTATAATATTATTTTTATTATTTAATATATTAGCAATATCCGTTTTATTTAAAAATATTAAATCAAAGTCAATTATTAGTTCATCAGTGAATTTACAATCTAAAATATAATTTGGATCCAAATTAGTAAATATCTGATATTCATCATCTGGATTATCCGAATTTGTATCAATGACATCGATATTATTAATTCTTGCCTTGATAAAATCCCCTTCCAATGGATCAAAACGTAAAGATTGAATATTATCAAAATTACTTAAATCAAATGTTAATTTATTTCTTTCTAATGGACAATAGTCAATTGAAACCTTATTGATTTCATTAAATCCATCACCTATATCAATATACAAACTTGCTGTTGATTTAACCTTATTCAATGAATTAAAATATTTAAATTTAGCTAAAAATGTATCTGAATCGTATTTCAAAAGACTTAAAATATCTTCCTTATAGACTTTCTTATTTGGAACTAATTGAATAAAACGTTCAATATCTTCTTCGGATACTGTATTAATTGAAGACTGAAGTTTATTTACAAAAGATATTTCATCTGCAATAGGCCAATCATAATAGTAAATCCAGAACAACACATCATTAATGAAATTAATAGCTAGTAAATTTACATTATAATCCTTTAAATCAAACAATCCTGAAATGACATCACATAAATCAAAGACATTTTTCTTTGAAACTCTTTCGGTAATTGATTCAGGGTTTTTTCTGTAAAAATAGCTAGAATTTTTGCTTAAATATATTCTTTTTGCATTTAATAAAACATTTGAAATTGTAACATTATCTTCATAAAGCCCTTTTGAAAATTCTATTAATGGGAATAGACTTTTATGATAAATTTTATTACAGGCTGATGTTGAGAAAAATAATTTCGGGTAATCATTTATGTCATCAACAATGATATTTTCAGCGAAATTTTGATTATGAACACTTTCGTCTACGATACATTCATTTCCAGTATACGTTTGCATATTATAAATTAACAAATCGGCACCGGAATCTTCAATTTTAGACAATGAATCCTTAAATGTATCTGATGATATAAAATCATCACTGTCAACAAAAGTAACATAATCGGAAGTTACATGCTTTAGACCTGTGTTTCTGCTTCCGCCCAATCCCTTATTTTCTTCATGATTGATTATTTTAAAAGACGGATAATCAGAAGCATATTCCTTAACAATTTCCATACTATTATCAGGCGTTTTGTCATTTACAATGATAACTTCTATATTTTCAATTCCTAATGTCTGATTTACAATGGAATCCAGACATTCGCCAATATAAGATTCAACATTGTAAACAGGAATAACAACACTTAACTTATAGCTCATAATTTCACAATATCTCTAAATCTGGATTTTTTAACAGTTTTCTCTTCCAATTGAGTTTTTAAATTATTATTTTCAACTTGTAATGTTTCAGATAAAGTCTTATAATGTTTTAATAAAATCTCATACTGGAATTTTTCATAATTTAAATTGAAAATTTCACTATTTCTTGAAATGCAGATTGAATTATAAAATGACTGGTCTTCATAATGCCATCCGTCAAAACCCTCTACATCACCCAAATTGAACTCACCATATTTTTCTTTAATTAAATCAATAAATCTATCTTTAAACTCTTCATTTAATCGTAAATAAACAAATTTTAAATTAACAATGATAAACATTAGAAAATCCTGCTTTACGGACTCATATATTCCTTTTTCAAACAGATTATTTTGAACATGCATTAAAACTTTAAAAATGTCAAAGGATTTTTCATCTCCCTTTGTAGAAATTGAATCATCCCGAATTCTATAATTGTATAACACTTTTCTGATAACTGAAGTCTTTTTAGCATTTAAAAAAACCGTATAAAAGAAATATAAATCCTCATAAATTAAACCTTCAGGAAAAGAGCATCCATCAAGAAAAGATTTCTTATATAATTTATTGAATGGTGCATGAGATATTTTAAATAAAATATCCAAAACATCATTATAATTAAAATTTGAAGTTGTAAAAGAATCTGGAATAATTTCTAGGTTTGTATAAGGACTTTCACTGAATTCTTTCGTATCTTCATTAAAATATTTAAATTTAAACATTGTAATATCAGAATTGAATCCTTTAACATGATCATATAATTCTTCTAATGCATTTTCTTCAAGCCAATCATCAGAATCAACGAATAAAACATAATCTCCTTGGACATATTTAATTCCAGTGTTTCTGGCTCCACTTAATCCTTTATTATCTTGAGTTATGATTTTGAATCTTGAATCATTTATCGCATAACCTTCAAGAATGCTTAAAGATAAATCAGTGGACCCGTCATTTACACAAATAACCTCAAAATCTTTAAATGTCTGATTGACTAAACTGTCCAAACATTTTCTAAGATAATCGGCAACATTATAGACCGGTAAAACTACTGAAATCTTTACATCCATATTTTTCACCATTTACTTGTTTCCATACATCTTTTCGTAGTATTGTTGGTATTGGCCGCTTTTTACCTGATCCATCCAGTCTTGGTTGTCCAAATACCATTGTATGGTTTCTTTGATTCCGGTTTCGAATGTGTATTTTGGTTCCCATCCGAGTTCGTTGCGGATTTTATCGGCGTCGATTGCATATCTTCTGTCGTGTCCTAGACGGTCAGCGACAAACTCAATTAATGAGTCGTCCTTACCTAAAGCTTCAAGTATTAATTTAACAATCTGAATGTTTTGTCTTTCGTTGTGTCCGCCTATGTTGTAGACTTCTCCGAGTTTTCCTTCGTGCAATACAAGATCTATTGCTTGACAGTGGTCGTATACATGTAGCCAGTCACGAATGTTTTTCCCGTCACCGTAAATAGGTAGTTTCTTGTCTTCCAATGCGTTGGATATCATTAACGGTATTAGCTTTTCCGGGAATTGGTAAGGACCATAATTGTTGGAACATCTTGTAATGTTGATTGGTAGGTCGAATGTTTCGTAGTATGCTCTTGTTATTAGGTCTCCACCTGCTTTTGATGCTGAGTATGGGCTGTTAGGCTGTAAAGGAGTGGTTTCTGTGAAATATCCTGTTTCGCCTAATGTTCCGTATACTTCATCTGTTGAAATCTGAATGTATTTTTCAACTCCAAACTCTTTGGCAGCATTTAAGAGAACCTGTGTTCCTAAAACATTGGATTTGATAAAGATTTCAGGATCTGTAATGCTTCTGTCAACATGACTTTCTGCAGCGAAATTAATGACATAATCCACTTTAGACACCAAATCATCCACCAGTTCCTTATCTCGGATATCACCTTTAACAAAGGTATAATTATCCATATCCTCAATATCTTTTAAGTTCTCAAGGTTTCCACAGTAAGTCAATGCATCCAAATTAATAATTTCATAATCAGAATATTTGTCGAGCATGTATTTTACGAAATTGCTTCCTATAAAACCTGCTCCACCAGTAATTAAAATTTTAGACATTATAAAACACCTTTAATATTTGATTTGTGATTCAGCCAATGTAGGCCATTGCTTATCCTTATCTGAGAAAATTAATTCATCAATATCATCTATTGGCCATTCGATACCAATATCGGGGTCATTCCAAATAATACCACCTTCATCTTCACCATGATAAAACTCAGTACATTTATAAACAAATTCAGCAGTATCGGATAAGACAACAAAACCGTGAGCAAAGCATGGCGGGATGTATAATTGTTTTTTATTCTCTTCAGACAAAATAGCTCCAAACCATTTACCGTAAGTAGGAGAATCAGCTCTTAAGTCAACACCAACATCAAAAACTTCCCCTTTGATAACACGGACAAGCTTACCCTGAGGATACTTTAACTGCAAATGAAGGCCTCTCAATACCCCTTTTGTTGATGAGGACTGGTTGTCCTGAACAAAAGTCAAATCGTAACCTGCTTCCTTAAAATCATTTTCCTGATAAGTTTCCATGAAATAACCACGATTATCACCGAAAATAGCAGGTTCCACTAAAAACATACCCTCAATATCACATTCAGTAAATTTAAATTGACCCATAAATATTAATCCTCCTTAATTAAATTAAATAAGTATTGACCGTAATCTGTCTTTTTAAGTTCTTCAGCGGTTTTTAAAAGCTGTTCGTCATTAATGTATCCTTTGTTGTATGCGATTTCCTCGAGACATGCTATGTATAGGCTTTGTCTTTTTTGAACGGTTTCTATGAAGTTTGCTGCTTCCAAAAGACCTGTGTGTGTTCCTGTGTCTAGCCATGCCATTCCACGACCTAACAGCTCTACTTTGAGTTTTCCTCTGTTCAGGTATTCTTCGTTGACTGATGTAATTTCAACTTCTCCCCTTTCTGAAGGTTCGACATTTTTCGCTATTTCTATTACATCATTGTCGTAGAAGTATAGGCCAGGTACGATATAGTTGGATTTTGGCTTTTCAGGTTTTTCTTCAACGGATAAAACATTCCATTCATCGTCAAACTCTACGACACCGAAAGCTTCAGGATTTTTTGTATAATAACCGAAGATAACTGCGCCTTCTTCAAGTTTGGTTGCTCTTTCTAAAATCTCAGTGAATCTGTGTCCGTGGAAAATGTTGTCTCCTAAAATCAGTGCAACGTTATCGTCACCAATGAAGTCTTCACCAACGATAAAAGCTTCAGCAAGACCGTTAGGATGCTCCTGAACAGCATACTCAAATCTAATTCCTAAAGAGGAACCGTCACCTAACAAATCTTTATACATAGGCAAATCCCTAGGAGTGGAAATAATCAAAATCTCCTTAATCCCCGCCAACATCAAGACAGAAATCGGATAATAAATCATCGGCTTATCATATAACGGCAATAACTGTTTAGAAACCGCCTTAGTAATAGGATACAAACGAGTTCCAGAACCACCAGCAAGTACAATACCTTTCATAAAAATCACTTATAACTTAAATATGAATAATATTTTATAACTAATAATTAATTAAAATAACTATTAGAGCTAAAAAAAATATGAAAAAAATAATAAGAAGTGAATTAATTTAGTTCCAAACCACTTAATTCTTCTTCTGATGCTTTTTTAGCTGCTTCAATGTAAGCATCACAGACGTAATCCACATCTCCGTCCATTACCACTTTACCTTGATCCAGCCAAATGGCACGAGTACATAATTCACGAATATTATCTGTTGCATGAGATACAAGCAATACTGTAACACCTGAACCCATCATTGACTTTAGCTTATCTCCACTTTTTTTCTGGAATTTTACATCCCCTACAGATAAAACTTCATCCAGTATCAATACATCAGGTTCCACAAGCGTTGCAACTGAAAATCCGAGTTTTGCAACCATACCGGAAGAATAATTCTTAATAGGAATATCAATAAAGTCTCCTAACTCTGAAAATTCTAGAATTTCATCAAATTTGCTTTCTAAAAACTCTCTTGAATATCCTAATATAGCTCCGTTTAAAAATACATTTTCACGTCCGCTATAATTATGGTCAAAACCAGCACCGAGCTCAAGTAATGGAGCTACAGTACCATAAGTATGAATTTCACCTTTAGTTGGTTTTAAAACACCAGACAATATTTTTAAGATAGTACTTTTTCCGGCACCGTTAAATCCGATAATTCCAACCCTTTCGCCCTTATTAACTGAAAATGAAACATCATCTAATGCTTTGAATTTATTTTTAGGTTTCAATTCCCTTTTAATCCATTTAATACAATATTCTTTAAGATTATCTACTTTTTCCTGAGCCTTTTTAAATTCCATTGACACATTATTTACCTCAATAACTGTGTCTTGGTTCATTAATTGATATTCTTCATTATCTCCAAGTTCTGAACCCCATACATTAGTGGTTTCATCGAACAAATTCGGAGGGCTTTCAAAATCTTTATCATGAACTTCTACATAAAAATTCTGGGTTACACCGAAGTTTTCATTATAACCGGACAATGCCTTGATTCCTTCTTCCTTACATTTTAAAACAAGCCTGATAGCAGCGGAACCTTTTCCACGTACTGATGGATACCAAGTTAATGAATCTTCATCGAACTCATCTTCATATAACTCCTCATCGACATCGTCATCTGTAAGCTTATTGATTTTAGAAGCCTTAAAGTAATACCTTACGATTTCAAATCCTTCAGGAATATTTAATTTTACTTCCTGACGATTCGTTGAAACACCATTTACATTTCTAAAGTAGAGCGAATATCTGAATTCATCTCCAACGGCCAATTGAATTGGCTTTTTTTCTGTTGGGAAATAGGTATTCGTCTCTCCAGAGGTCAGTAAATATCTTTTAATTTCAAAGACCAATCTGACACGGACAAAATCAAAGAATAAAACTCCTGCATCATTATTCAGGTTTTCCGGAAATTCAAAATCAATTTTAAAATTATCTCCTTTAACATCTTCGCCCAAAACATCTTCTAAAGGTATGACAACACTACGGTCAGCCGGATAAATGTCGGCATTGATGAAAGAGTACATTTCAAACTCCTTATCCTCAATGAACAGTTTGATTAGAGGAGGTTCGATTTCAATAGGTTTTTGAGATGATTCCTTATGAAAATCATGCTCAATTACTACTTCAGAAACCCTTGCGTCATCCGGAATATTGAAATTAAAATCACTGATTGTTACTACAGACGGCCTTTGGCCAGGAGATACTCGAGTAGATGCAACATCATCCCAATCATCAAGCATAATGTTATCTAAATTTTCCCATGCGGATTTTTCACTGTCTTCCTTTTGAGAAACTTTTTTTGGATATCTTAATTGGATTGTCATCTTCTTATCTCCTAAATGTTTAGTATGAATTCATCTTGATATTTGTAGAATACGTAAATTCCAATAGCAAGTGCAATAATTGATGTAATAATTAAATAAATGAAAAATTTCATTTCTGGAAAAGTGCCTGCTAAAACAATATCCCTAAAACATTTTACAGCTGCATACAAAGGATTTATTTTAAATAAAAACATGTATTGTTCTGGTATCATTTCAATTGGATAAAATAACGGAGTCATAAATGATAATAACATGGTTAATACACCATATAGGTATTTAATGTCTGTAAAGAATGTTGTGGCTGTTGCAAGTATCAAACCAACACCCATTGTTAATACAAGCAAGAAAAACAATGGAATTGGAGAGTACAGCAGAGACATGTAAAATGGTGCTCCAGTTACAAACATTACGGCAACGAGCACAATAAGAGATATCAGGAAGTTAATAAACTCCGAACAGACAATTCCTACAGCAAACATGTATTTAGGAACATAAATCTTTTTTATAATTTCAGAGTTTCCTTTAATGGAATCCATTGCTCCGGTGGTAGCATTAGCAAATAAATCAAAAACTAATTTACCGCTCAACAAATAAACAGGGAAATTAGGAATGGATCCGCCGAAAAATTGTGAAAACACCATTGTCAATACAATCATGGATAATAAAGGATTTAAAAAACTCCAAAACAATCCTAAAGTAGAATCCTTATATTTTCCACTTATATCCCTTTTAATTAACTCCGTAAGCAAAAAACTATACTTACTAAAGTTTTTCAAGTGCTCATTATTCTCAAACATTAAAAATCTAACTCATTTATTTGTAATTTAAATCAAAAAAATAATACAATTAATATATTTTTTTGAAAAGTATAATATAAAAAACTTACTTTTAAAAAAATTTAATTATTAAATTTTCGTTATCGTTGTTAGCATCGTCAAAAGTATCTAGAATACAATCTTTCACTGAAGTTACATTAGTAAAATGTATTTCACAGTTTAAATCACATAAGCAATCGTATAGAGCATCCAAATTCTCACCATAATAATCAGGAAAATCCAGAGCCTCTTTTAGATACTTATGGCCTTCACTAGCTATCAGATTCCCGTCAAGTTCATATACTTTCAATTTTATACCTCTTTAAATGTTTTATAATGATCTGATGTATAATACACTTGAAATGTCTCTGTGTTATAAATTATTCTTTCAGCCCCTCTTGAAGTTCCGTTAGCATTAATATCACATTCAATGTATTTAGCTGAAGTTTTTGGAAGAACACCTTCCCTGTTACCGAAAATATCTCCACCTATACTTTTTCCAGGAGCATATTCCTTAAGAGGTCCGCCTGACCAGCCGAGAGCTCTAGCTTCTGCCTTGGTTATGTAATTGCTAGGCAATTTGTGAAATTCCTTAATATATGCTGCAACCTCATCCACTGTACAGTACTGGCCATCTTCCACTACCTTAACATCCTTTTGAGCGAATGTTCCAGACAGGAAAAGACCGCCGAACAGAATAATAATTGCAAAAACAATTATTAACATTCGTTTATCCATTTAACCACCTATTTAATAATATCTATATACTCTTTAATGGCTTCCTTATAACTTCTTAAAGGAGTAAATCCATTATCAATCCATTTTTTATTTTCCAAAACAGAGTAAGAAGGTCTTGGTGCAGGCCTTGCAAATTCGGATGCTGTCACTGGAGTAACTTCCACATCAACATCGGCAATCTCAAAGATATATTTCGCAAAATCAAACCATGAACAGCTGTCAGAATTAGTTATGTGGTATATTCCATAATAATCTGTTTTTATTAACTCACCAATAGCCTTTGCCAAATCTAAGGTGTATGTAGGACATCCTACTTCATCTGTTACAACGGTTATTTCAGGATGATTTTTAGCAAGTTCCAACATTGTTTTAGGGAAATTGCCTCCATTAACTCCATATAGCCATGCAGTCCTTACAATGAAAAATTTATCTAAAATTTCCTGAATTGCAATTTCTCCTTCAAGTTTACTTTTTCCATAAACACTGATAGGGCCAATTTCATCGTCTTCGACCCATGGCCTTGTGTTTTTACCATTAAAGACATAATCAGTACTTACATGGACAAGTGGACAGTCAACTTCCTTACATCCAAGTGCTAAATTTCTAGGACCTTCACCGTTAACTGCGAAAGCCAAATCAGTGTTTTCTTCACATCCATCCACATTGGTATATGCAGCGGAATTGATTACAATATCAGGTTTATTCTCCTTAATAAATTCAATTGTATGTTCCTTGTCTGTTATATCTAATGAGCTAGATGTCGTTAAGATTAATTCATGTTCATTTTTCAAAACATCGATTAAATCATGCCCTAACATTCCATTAGAGCCTGTAATTAAGATTTTCATTTTATCCCCAAATATTTATTATATTAATTAAATATATCTATATTTATATTTAAAATTAAATGGGGTTGTAATTATGAAAGTATGTATAATTGGTCAAGGTTATATTGGACTACCAACCGCAGCATTATTCGCCAGAAATCATTGCGAAGTTGTTGGTGTTGATGTAAATGAGAAGATTATTGACAATTTAAACAATGGAATCATTCACATCGAAGAGCCTGGAATATCTGATATAATTAAGAAAGCTTTAGAATTAAACGTTTATAAAGCATCATTAACTCCTGAAAAAGCTGATGCGTTTATCATTACTGTACCTACCCCATATATCGTTGAAAATTATAGCTGTGACTTAAGCTATGTAATCAGTGGATGTGAATCAATTATTCCATTTTTAGAAAAAGGAAATGTGGTTATTATTGAATCCACAATAGCTCCAATGTCAACCGATGACGTCATAAAGCCTATTTTTGAAAAAGCAGGGTTCACTATTGGAAAGGACTTATATCTCGCACATTGTCCTGAAAGAGTTTTGCCTGGAAAAATCATTGATGAATTAATCCACAATGACCGCATTATCGGAGGAATAACTCCGGAATGCTCTAAAAAGGCAAGCGAGGTATATGGCCAATTTGTTGAAGGCGAATTGATGTTAACTGAAGCAAAAACTGCTGAGCTATCAAAATGTATGGAAAATACTTTCAGGGACGTTAACATTGCACTTGCAAATGAACTTGCTAAAATATGTGCTGAGATTGGTGTGAATGCACTTGATGTTATTAAAATGGCGAACAAACACCCAAGAGTTAACTTGCACTCCCCAGGTCCTGGTGTTGGAGGGCATTGCCTTGCCATTGACCCTTATTTCATATATGCGAAAGCGCCGGAAACCGCAAAAATAATCAAATTGGCAAGAGACACTAATAACTCAATGCCCGGCTTTGTATGTGAAAATGTTAGAAAAATTATCTCAGAAGGAAAAATAGCAGTCCTTGGAGTTTCATATAAGGGAAACACCGGAGATGATAGGGAAAGTCCGGCATACGAAATTATAGCTAATCTCGAAAAAGACTATGAAATAGCTATCCATGACCCGCATATAGAAAATCCTAACTTTGTTAGCTTTAAGGATGCTGTGGATAATGCTAAATTAATTTTAATCCTATGTGACCATAATGAATTTAAACACTTGGATTATGATTCAATAGATGAAAATACCATAATTTTTGATACTAAAAATATTATAGAAAAAGTTCCGGATAAAATCAAATTGTATAATTATGGTAATCTATACGAAATCTAATCTTTTATATACATGTTTGAATCTATATCCTTTCCACTCCAAGCCTTAAGGGAAGTCCATTCTGCGCTTGGAGCTGACCAAAACCTATCGCTTTGAGGCAATCCGAGAGGCAGGAATCCTGTGGTGCATAAATACATGCTGCCAGTGTTGCTGTACTCTTCAGCTACTTTTGGCTGATTGCCATTGAATCCGAAGCGTAGCCATCCATTTTTATCAAAATTAGAATCGTTGGAAAATTGATTTTTAATTACTTTAGTCAGTGCACATCTTACCTGTTCAGGTTTTACATCCTTGTTATATAATCCGAATAAGCATGCCTGACCTAAGGCTTGAAAAGCTGCAGTTCTATATAGCATTGACCTTCCAACTACAGGATAGGTTCCTTCAGGGGAGATTAGTCTTTCCAAATGACCTGCATAATGCCTTAATCTGTGTAAATGAGCATCAAGAAAAGTATATTCTCCAATATTATGTTTTCTTAAAATTGTAAGAATGTCAGTCAGCATCGGATGGATCACATAGCTGTTGTAGTAATCGAAATGGAATTTGGGACCATCCCCATAATAGGAATCCCCACAATACCAATCATTCATATAAACATTAACACCATGCATCAGTCTGAATTCATCATATTCACCAGTAATTTCAAGTAAGAAGGCTTCAATCATTGATGGAAACAGAATCCAATTATTTTCCCACGGTTCAATGGAACGGGTTAATTTTAATGCATCAATAATCATCTCCTGACCATCAGAATCAATATTTTCCCATAATTGAGTTCTCGCCCTAAGTAATCCTTCAACCAAATGGGCCGAATCAACTAATGGCTGATAAGGCTCATTAAAAATTAAATAGTCAGGCGAATCAGGATTACAAATATTTACCAAACCTTTAGTAGTTAAGTCAATATATTTAGATCTTAATTTTCCTTCATAAGTATTGTCCCTGCCTAATTCCAACCATGGCGCAATACCGCATACAGTACGGCCTACTGCTTCCAAATGTGCAAATTTTGCTCTTTCATTTTTAACATAGGCAACAGGCATATTTTCTTTTAGAGTTTCATTGGCGATGTTGGTTAATACAGGGTCAATGATTTTCGATAGGGTTTTAACCCAAATTTCCCTATCATTATTCGAATTTTCGTTTTTGGAAAAAAAAGATTTAAAACTCATAAAAATCAATTTTAAAAGTCAATAGATTGATCACTATTAGTTACATGTCCATTCCATGCTTTTAATGAAGTCCATTCAGCAAATTCGTTAGACCAGAACGGATCATTGGAATCTAATCCTAAAGCCAAAAATATTGAACAGCAGATATATAAACTTCCAGTGTTAATATCATTTTCAGCGATATCAACTTGATGACCATTGAAACCTAATAATAACCATCCTCCATTAGTGAAATTCTGATTACCTTCAAATATGTTCCTTAAAACCTTGGTTAAAGCTGACCTGACTTGAGAAACTTCAATATTTCTAGGCAATATCCTAAGCAATGCGACTTGAGATAAAGTATGGAAAACACCGGTACGATAACTGATGGATTTCCCAATCACAGGAAAAGTACCTTCAGGTGAAATATATCTTTCCAATTGAGAAGCCAATCTTGAGGATCTCATTAATTGAATATCCAAAAATTCACCATCGGCCAATCCGTATTTTCTCATTACCATTAATATATCATTGAGCATCGGGTGAATAATAAAACTGTTATAATAATTTTTAGTGAATTCCGGACCGTCAGCATAAATTGCATCACCAATGTACCATTCATCTCTAAATTTATGGACAGCATAAACAAGACGTTCCATATCACATTCACCAGTGAATTCTAAAAGTGCTGCTTCGATTATTGAGGTATATAAAAGCCAGTGATTTTCATAAGGAGCAATGATTCTTGTATTTTTAAGCTCTTCTATAACTTTAGCTTGAACATCAATTGGCAAATTGAGCCAAATTTGATTTTTAGAACGAAGCAAACCTTGAGCAAATAAAGCCATGTCAACTAATGACTGTTTAGGCTCAGTAAATAAAATATAATCATTTTTCTTTGGATTTACAGCTATGGAAATAGCTTTAATGGTTAAATCAATATATTTTTCACGTAATCTGCCTTCTTCAGATTCATCCGGTCCAAGTTCCAGCCAAGGTGCAATACCATTAAATACACGAGCAAAAGCTTCAAGATAAGCAAATTTTTCACCTTCTGGACTATTGGACTCTACAATCATATTTTTTCTTAAAGAATCCTTTTTAAGGTTCATTAATACAGGTAAAGCTATTTTTTGTAAAGTTTCTACCCAAAAAATTCTATCTTCCCAAACAGGACCCTGCTCTTCCACAACAGGAATTTCTTCTTTTTTAAATCTTCCAAAGAACTTACTCATGTAATATTTTTTTGTTCGACATGTTATAATAAATTTATGATTAATTATAATTGAAAAAAAATATCAAATTTTGAACCCAAAAATAACTTAAATTTAAATATTATTATTTTTTTCAAAATTTAAATAGAATGTAAGACAATATACTATTCATTAATATGAGGTTTTATTAATATGTCAAGTACAATGTCTGAAAAAATATTAGCCAGAGCTTCCGGCAAAGAAAAGGTTGAAGCTGGAGACATTATAATTGCAAATATTGATGTTGCAATGACCCATGATTTAACTGGACCTCTTGCAGTTGAATCCTTTGAAAAAATTGGTGTCGATAAAGTTTGGGATCCATCAAAGATTGTCATACCATTTGACCACCAAGTGCCGGCAGATTCTATTGACTCTGCTAATAATCATATAATTATGAGAAGATTTGTTGAAAAACAGAACATAGAGAATTTTTATGATGTGAATGCAGGCGTTTGCCACCAGATACTGCCTGAACTAGGTCATGTTGTTCCTGGAGAAGTTATTGTTGGTGCTGATTCACATACATGTACCCATGGTGCTTTAGGAGCATTTTCAACAGGTATTGGTTCCACTGATATGGCCATGGTTTTCGCTGAAGGTAATTTATGGTTTAAAGTACCGGAAACAAATCGTTTTGAAATTACAGGTGAATTGAATGAAAACGTTTATGCTAAAGATGTTATTCTAAACATTATTGGCCAGATTGGAGCTGACGGTTCAACTTATAAAGCCTGTGAGTTTGCAGGAGATACAGTTAGGGACATGAGTGTTTCAGACAGGATGGTTTTATGTAATATGGCTATTGAAATGGGTGGAAAAACCGGTTTAGTGGAGCCTGATAAAAAAACAATAGAATATGTTGAAAAACGTTCCAAAAAACCTTATAAAATATTTAAAACTGACTTGAATGCAGACTCTCTTAATATTATAGACATTGATGTTAGTGACTTGGAACCTCAGGTAGCTTGCCCAAATAATGTTGATAATGTAAAGGCCGTAAGTGAAGTTGACCAGGAAATCGACCAGGTATTTCTTGGATCCTGTACGAATGGAAGAATTAGTGACCTGAGAGATGCCGCAAAGATTCTGAAAGGAAAACAAATTGTAAAAGGAACTAGAATGTTGGTCATTCCAGCATCAAAAGAAGTTTACTCTAAAGCCTTGGATGAAGGATTAATCAGGATATTTGTAGATGCCGGAGCTTTAGTTTCTGCACCTTGCTGTGGTCCGTGCCTTGGAGGACATACTGGAATTATAGGTCCTGGTGAAGTAAGTTTATCAACTTCAAATAGAAATTTCAAAGGTAGGCAAGGTTCACCTGACGGTAAAGTTTATTTATCTTCTGCTGCAGTTGCTGCTGCATCAGCAATTGAAGGAAGGATTGTTGCACCGGAGTGATTATATGAAAGGAACTGCATGGAAATTTGGAAATGACATTGATACAGACATCATTCTTCCGGGAAGATATCTGATTTATACTGATGAAGAAATATTATCAAAGCACTGTATGGAAGGATTGGATGATAAATTTAGTGAAAAATGTAAAAAAGGAGATTTTATCGTAGCGGGAAGAAATTTTGGCTGCGGTTCATCACGTGAACATGCCCCGATTGCAATCAAAGGTGCGGGTATTTCAGCCGTGATAGCTGAATCCTTTGCAAGAATATTTTATAGAAATGCTACAAACGTGGGCGTTCCACTTCTTGAAGCTCCAGGAATTAGTGAATTAGTTGAAAATGGAGATGAAATTGAAGTTGACATGGATAACGGCATTATCAAATCTTCAACCGGAGAAGAAATAACCTTTAAAAAATTACCTCCATTTATGTTAGAAATACTTGAAAAAGGTGGGTTAATTGAGTACCTCAAAGACAAAAAATAAATACAAAATCGCAGTTATTCCAGGTGACGGAATAGGTAAAGAAGTAATGGATGCTACAATTACTGTTTTAAATAATTTAGATATTGATTTAGATTATATTTATGGTGAAGCAGGTGATGGATGTTTAGAGAAAACTGGGGATGCATTGCCTAAAGAAACAATCGATATTGTAAGAAACAGTGATGCATGTTTGTTTGGTGCTGCTGGCGAAACTGCAGCTGATGTCATCGTTAAATTACGTCAGGAAATGAAAATGTTTGCAAATTTAAGGCCTGTAAAATCTTATCCTAACACCAATTCATTGTCTGACGACATTGATTTTATGATTGTGCGTGAAAACACAGAAGGATTATATATTGCAGATAAAGAAGAACTCACACAAGAAGGAGCAATTGCAAAAAGAGTAATTACTCGTGAAGCAGAAGAAAGAATTATAGACTATGCCTTTAAATATGCTAAAGACAATGGAAAATCTAAAGTTACCGGTGTTCACAAAGCAAATGTTTTGAAAAAAAGTGACGGTTTATTTAAAGAAATCTTTTATGAAGTTGGAGAAAGATACCCCGACATTGAAAAAGAAGATTTTTATGTAGATGCAACTGCAATGTATCTTATTACACAACCCCAAAATTTTGAAGTCATAGTGACTACAAACTTGTTTGGTGACATATTATCCGATGAAGGAGCAGGTCTCGTAGGAGGACTTGGTTTAATACCTTCAGCAAATATAGGTAATGATGGAGCATTATTTGAACCCGTTCACGGATCAGCCCCCGATATAGCTGGAAAAGGAATAGCAAATCCAATAGCTATGATATTATCTGCAGTTATGATGCTTAGATATTTGAATGAAAATGAATCTGCAGACAAACTTGACAACGCTATTATAAAGTTATTAAGTGACGGGAAGGTATTGACCGGTGACTTAGGTGGCAATGCAACCACTGAAGATGTTGCAAACGAAATTATAAAATTGTTATAAGTGAGTATCATGATTAAGGAATCAGAATTAAAAGACGGCATAAGTGCTATTATTCCTACATATAAAGGAGAAAATTATATTTCCAAATTACTTGATTCTTTAATTAATCAAAGCATTGATTTTAATTTGTTTGAAGCAATTTTTATTGTGAATGGGGAACTGGATTCGACTCCAGATATTATTAAAAAATATCAGGAAGATAATCCTGAAGTTAATATTATTCTAACAGAAAGTGAAAAAGGAGTTTGTAATGCCCGAAATAAAGGCATTGATTTGGCCAGCAGAAAATATACCACATTCATAGACGATGATGATTATATCAGCCACAATTACTTCGAAGAGTTATACAAATGTGTAAAACCTAATAGAATAGTTGTTGGAACATTCCTTGATATTGATGAAAATACTGGTGAAGTTAAAAACTCCTACATGACTCCACCTCTTCTAGAAAATTCTGGAATTATAGAAAATCCATACAGTACAATTACCGATGCGATTGTAATTACGCAAAATAAAGTAATACCAACAATTAATGTTAAAAACTCTGCATTTAATCCAGAACTCAAAAATGGTGTGGACATTGCATACTATGCAAATTTTTATCCTGAAAATGATTTTGAATTTTATGTGGTTGATAAGGATAAAAAAGCCAATTATTATCGCTTATGGAGACACGGTTCAATATCTAGACAGGACATGTCATACCATTTCAACGTTGAAAATCGTTTAAAAGTGATTAATGACATTAATAAAGGCCTCAAAAAAGCAAAAACCCAAGAAATGAGGAGTTTTATAGAAAGATTAACTGGCGGTCAAATAGTTAAAATCAACGACTATCTTGAAAATTATCCTGAAGATTATACAAAAGTTTTAAAAGATATTTTAAGCTATAAATTTGAATTTTTTCCTTATAAATATCTTAATGAAGACATATCCAAACTAAATAATGATAAAAGAGAATTAATCATCTCTTATGCATTTCCACCGACGAATACAACTACAAGTAATGTTGTTGCCAAAAGAATTTTATCCGAAAAGAAAAACGTTGATGTGATATGTGCAAGCCTTGATGATATGACAAAAGATTTTACACTTGAAAAGGTTGTCTTGGAATATATAGTACAAAAGTTCACTGTAAAATCTAATTTTTCAACAGAATGGGATAATATTAAAAATTTCATGAATGAAGGTATAAAATTAATTAATAATTACGACAGGATATATAGCAGAGCTAATTTTGTTCATTCACACTTTTTAGCATTAGAATACAAATTAAATAATCCAAATACTTATTGGAGAGCTGAATTTTCAGATCCGCTAATTTATACTTTTGGAAATAGGCATTTAAGTGAAAAGCTTGAAGATGAAAATTACATTAGAAGAATTAACAAAATCCTAAAAGAAAAAAATTTAGAATTAATTACCTCAGATAACGATATTAATGCTATATGCGAATACTTAACATTTATTTTTGCTGATGAAATCATATTTACAAATGAAAGTCAAAAAGATGTGATGATTGATACTTTACCATTTAATATCGAAGACATAATCAATAAAAAGTATATTATTTCACCACATCCTACTTTAGATGAAAAATACTATTACATTAAAGAAAGCCAATACGAATTAGATAGTAAATATATTAATTTTGCCTATTTTGGAGTTATCATTTCAAATAGAAACTTTGAAGACTTTATCAATGCATTTGATAATTTATCTGAAGAAAATAAAAATAAAATAAGACTTCATATATTCGGTCCGAATAGGACATTATTTGAACAACTTTTAAGTAGTGAATTACTTGAAAAAACAATTTTTAACCAGAATATTGATTATTTAGAATTTTTAAACCTTTCAAATAAATTTGATGTTTTAATTGTTGAAGATAGCTATACTAAAGGTCATTTCATTAAGAATCCTTATCTTCCATCCAAACTATCCGATTATAAAGGTTCAAATGCCCACATTTGGGCAATTTGTGAAAGAAATAGTGAAATGTCTAAGCTTGATATTGAATATAAAACAAATTTAAACAATTTAGATGAAAATTTAAAGACTTTAAATTCTATATTGAATAGCGACACTGAAAAAATATCTAATGAAAATGAGTATAGAAAAGATAGAACTATACATTTAACTCAAAAAATTATGGAATTGATTGATGTATGTGAGTCTGAATTTAGAAAAGATGAAATCTATGAAGCCAAAATCAATGAATTGAATAATAAAATTCAAAAACTGGAAAAGGAAAATTCAGAAATCATGAACTCAAATAGTTGGAAGCTTACAGAAAATTTCAGAAAAATTGGAAAAAAATTTAAATAACTTAAAAATGTTATATTAATTATAATTTAAGGAGATTTTTATTATGAAAAAACTTAGTAGAATGCAATTAGCTGCACTCTTTATCATAATCATTATGGTATTAAGTGGGGTTGCTGGTTTCTTACTTTTAATATTTGCATAGATTTTTAAATGGAGGATTAAAATATGGTAAAATATGAAATTGCTGCAGTCGTTGCAGAATTTAACTATGATATTACACAGATGATGTTAGAATTAGCTACAGCTGAAGCTAAAAATAGAGATTGTGAAATTACAAAAGTAGTGGCAGTTCCAGGCGTTTTCGATATGCCTCTTGTCATTAAAAAATTATTACAAAAAGGCGAATACGATGCAATTATCACTTTAGGTGCTGTAATTGAAGGCGCAACAGACCATGATCAAATTGTTGCTCAGCACGCTTCACGTAAAATCGCTGATTTGGCTTTGGAATATGACACTCCAGTAGCTCTAGGAATTACTGGTCCTGGAATGACCAGGTTAGATGCTCACAGACGTGTTAAAAACGCTAAAAGTGCTGTAGAAGCTGCTATTAAAATGTGTGATAGATTAAAAGAAATTTAAGATGATTATATGGAAATTCTAAAACCTGAAGAGTTAAAAGAAAAATTTTCAGACCCATGGGTTGCACCATATGAAAAGGTACTTACAATGGTTGATGGCGATAAAGTTGAAATCGTCGAATATCATCCATGCATTTCAGGCTCCCACTGGTTGCTACATCAATATAAAAATAATTCAGAACTGATTGATGATGCTTATCGTGACGGTAACAAACATGTTTATTCATGTCATGTCGGATCTGCTCCTCTTGACTTGAAAGCCAGTTTTAATGCTGCAGGAATCGATGAAATCCAAGTAATCGATGATGAGGTTAAAGTAACACATGCAGGTCTTGCAGGCGCTGGAGTTGGAGCTGGAATGTGCAGAGGAATGGGTAAAGGAGTTAAATACGTTGAACTCCTCAAATCTGGTGGTGGCTCTAAAGAAGGAAGGGCGACCGTTGTAACGCCTAAGCTTGAAAAAGTTGTAATAGGTATTGATGACACAGATGTTAAGGATGCCGGTGCAACATGGACAATGGCTCATAATTTGGGTGTTGAATTAGCTAGTGAAGGTTTTGAATACCTTGACCATATTATTGTCCAATTATATCCACATAATCCTCATAAAACTCAAAATTGTGTTTCAATTGCTTTGACTTTTGCAGTTGAAAGTGATAAAAAAGAAACTTTGGTAAAAAGAGTCATTGAAATTCTTAAAAGAGATACTTTATCTGATAAAACCGCAATAGCTATTTTAAAAGGTCTTGAAATACCGGAAAAACTAAGAGAATATTCAATTGCAACAAAATCCGGTATGATGGATGTTGAAACAGCCGAAGAAACTGCTAGTGATTTAGGCATTGAATTAATAGCTGTTACAGGTGAACAGGGCAAAGTAGGTGCTCTTGCAGCTTTAGGTCTTTATAATGATGTTGAAGAAGCTGTAAAAGCATATGATAAAAAATAAGAGAGTTTTTTCTCTTATTTAACTATTTTTTATTAATTATCAAAATAAAGATCTATAAAGTAATCATTGTCGAAATACTTTATGGATGATGAATTTGTATTGCTGAATTTTAGTTCTATCTGATGGCCATTAAATGTGAAATTCTGATTTTCGATTATTCCATCCGAATATGTGATGCTGCCTAAATATGAATTTTCACAAAATATGGCATAACTTTGGCCTTCAGAGAACAATCCTGAAGAATATCCGGCTGAAACATTATCAACAATAATTTCATATGTCCAGCTTCCAGATTGTCTTGACCCGATATCATATTTCTCAACAATTGATGTATTATCTGAACCGTAATGATGATATACGGTTGATTTTTCAAATATATCGGCAAGACGACTGTCTTGAATTATATCTCCATCATCAACATTAAATGTATCCTTAACATCGAGAGGGAGTCTTAATATACCTGGTTCAAAACTTCTACTGTCATTTACAATGTAAGCTTCATTATTTACAATTATCGTGTCATTTGCTCTAATTCCCAGAGTCATCATTGCATCTGCTGGAACCCTCATTACATTAGATTCATTTTCAATAGCTGAGTCCACAGTATATGGTCCTCTGACTGATACAGTATTGTCGCTGCTTTGGTCTGTGAAAATAATCAAATTCCTTGAATTCGGCTCGATTGAAATGCTACCGTTTTCAAATGTGGCGGCACCTAAAAATGTCGAAAGCATTAAAAGCAATAAAATCATTGAAATAATAAGCGGGAAATGAACCCTAATGAAAGATTTGAACAAGTTAGCCCTCGGCGTCTTTCTATACATTATAATTGACTGAATAATAACCTTTGCTATATAATAAACCGATGCTATAATTCCGATTATAGTAATTATAACCCCAACAGATAACGGGATGAATTTAACAAAGAATATTGTAAAAAGTCCCAGAATAACTAATGATAAACCTACAATAGACATACGAATAAAATATCCGATATCATCAATCATTGTTACCCTACCGTACTTATTAGCACGGCTCATAATTGTTCTTACAACTTCATTAGCCATATTATTCAAATCAGCTAAAGGAGACATATCATGTTCAATTGCACCAATATCGACTTCCATAATGGAAATACCTAAAATATCAGCATCAATAACAATACCAACATCGACACCATAATCCTTTTCAAAATTAATCTTTTTCAAAACTTCTTTACGAGCAGCAAACTGACCGCTCAATGGTTGTTCAAAAGAAATTTCAGGGAAAAAGAAGTTTAAAAGTGGTTTTGCAGTGAGTTCAGTTACACGTCCACTTTCACGTGCAAATTTAGTCTTGGTAATCTCTGCCTTTCCAAGCAAAATAGGCATAATCATTTCCTCAACTTTTTTAGAAGTAAGATTATGAATATCCGCATCAATAAAAGCTATGATATCACATTCAGCATTCTTATAACCAGTATAAAGTGCTTCTCCCTTACCTTTATTGACTTCATGATTAATTACAATAGCTCCAGCTTTTATAGCTTCCTGAGTTGTGTTGTCAGACGATCCATCATCGACTACAATGATTTCATCAACGAATGAAACTGCCTTTACAACTTCAACTACCTTAGCTACTGTATTTTCTTCATTATAAGCCGGTATAATAACAGAAACCTTCTGATATTTTGGTTTTGTTGTTTTTATACTGGCAAGTAAAAATGCAAGAATAACGAATAACCAAGACAATTTTTCACCTAAAAAATTATTTAATTATTTATAAGTATATTATTCAATATTATAAAATGTTTGTTAAAAAAAGAAAAAAGTTTGATTAAATGCTTCTAATTCTAATCGTATTAGAAACAAGTAATCCTTTATACATGCTGGTGATAATGTATTCACCAGGCATTAGATTAATATTTAAATTTGCAACTCCGGAAGCGTTGGTAGTCCTTTGATAGAATACTCCATTAATATTGAAAGTTACATTAACGCCGGGTGATATGTTACCTATATCATCCAATATCCGAGCCTTAAATGTTGTGCCATCACGATAATTCATTGTAATGTCTGAAGATTCTATAATTGTTAATACAGTGATTGTATTAGAAACGGCAGCAAATCCATATTGTGCTGTAATAATATAATTTCCTGGTCTAAGATTAATATTTAAGCTAGCTACACCTGAAGCATCAGTAGTTCTCTGATAGAATACCCCATTAATATTAAATGTAACATTAACACCGGCTAATGGTGAACCTTTTTCATCCAAAACCTTAACAGAATATTTAGAAGCGTTTTTATAATATTTAACCAGATTGTTATTTTCCACCAAACGGGAAAGAACAGTAACATTATAAGATCTCATCTCATTAGTAAATGGATTGGTAAGAGTTAAAATATAAGTATCAGGGGCCAAATTAATGTTTAATCTTACAATACCCTCAGAATTAGTAGGTCTATAATATAAAACACCATTGATATTCATTTTTACAGTTACATTAGATACCGTATTCCCCTTGAAATCCAATATTGTGGCATAAAACTGAGTGTCATTTCTATAATATTTTACGATATTGTTTGAATTTACAGTTGATTTTACGGTTACGGTTCTGGATAAATTTGATGAAAGGTATTTTCCATCACCCTCATAGACAACAAAAACATCATAGTTGTTAGCAATTAAATTTATAGCAATTGAAGCTGAACCATTACCGTCTGTTACTCTGGTATTGTCAACACCATTTATTCTAATTACAACTTTCTGGTTCGCTATAGGATTGCTTTTTTTATCAAATAAAGTAACATAAAATCTGTGTCCGTCCTTATAATACATTTCCACATTATCTGCGCTTAAATTGGTTTTAATGTTATCTATACTGAAATTAGCATTGCCATATGCATCTTCATGGATAGCATCTGAAAATGTAGCATTGACAGCATATTTTCCATAATCCAAATCAGATAAAGATAAAGCACCATAGCCGTTAGTTGCATTTACTTCATAGACTTTGGAATTAACAGTTACATTAACAGTACCATTAATTGACTCGGAAAGTTTTACAGAAATCATGACAGAATCATAATCTGTTTTTGATATATTTAAATCCATATTTAAAGGTAATTTGGCTACATTGAATGTAGTGTTTGCAGTTGCAATATTTGAATAAAATCCTGTAGCCACATAATCACCGGGATTTAAAATATCATCGATTGCTGATTGGGAATTGGACTTGACGGAATAAGTTTTTGAATTGATTGTGACTTTTACAATAGCTGAAACATTTAAACCGTCAGATGTTAAAGTATTTTTTATTAAGAATTTTTCACCATATTGAATATCTGAAATATCTATCGTTAAATTAGCGGATTTAATTGTGATATTAATTACACTGGAAGTATTTGAATTTAAATAATATTCATTAGTGTTGTAATTAGCAGTTATAGGATAATCCTTAACAGAAGTCAATTGAATTTTTAAAGTTGCAGTTCCATTAATAACAGGGACAGTATAGTCTTTAGAATCTAAAGTAAATGTTACATTTCCAAAATTAACTGAATTGCCATATTCATCTTTTACAATAGCAGCAATATTTAATGGAGCGTCAACAGATACAAATTCCGGGATATCAAGAGAAATTTCTGTATTTAGCTCATTTATTGTGAATGCCTTAATGCATGCAACCTGTGAATCATAAGTATGGCCGTATTGTGACATGTCTGCCTTATAGTTATACAAATCAATCCAGTTTTCACCGTCAAAACTGAAGAAAGATACACCTTCAGAGTATAAAATTCTATTTGACCTTACCTTTTCGGAAATTGGAAATGAAGCCAAATTATCATTTTCAAGTTTAATAACAATTTTAAATTCATCACCAGTTTTTAATGGAATGAATTCATCCAAATCAAAAGTATAATAACCTGCATTTGATATTCCATTTTGAGTGAGTTTTAAAGCATTATTTACATAAATTTGGGCAGTCCATTTAGATGTTGCATTGAAATATGTTGAAAAAGCGGCTAAAAATTCATCATCAGTAGCATTGAAAATATTTTCATACCAGATGGTGCTTTCGCCTGTAATTAAATAATCTGTGATTCCGATTATGTCATACTGATAGTTCTTATCATAACGGACAGTGTCGTTTAAGATAATCGTATAAGTTGATTTATCGTAATCTCCCAGTCTTACACAATTCTTATCATAATATGAAACATAGAAATAACCTTTATTATTTCCCCAGGTAGTTCCCCAGCTGTTTTTGCAAATCCATGCACCGTCTCCACCTGGAGAAATATATGTTGTATCATTAACACGAATTTTCTTAAATTTATCTTTGGAGTAGCTGTCATCCCATCCGACAATAGTTACGGCATGATTAGGTCCGTTTGCTCCTGTGTAAAAATAGCTATTTGAATTCATAAAAGAACTGGAATAATAGATTCCTGTTGCAACAGCACCATATTTAATAATAGCTTCTTTGACTGCATTATTATCTGTATAATTTGAACGTGTAAGATAAACTAAATTTTGAACATGAATAGTACTGTTCAATACTGGAGATAATACACTATAATCACTGAATGTCTCCAATTCCTCTTCAACGGCTCCAAGCCAGCTTACAAGGTATCCTACTCCCATGTCATCATATCCACCTTTATTGGTTGTAAGTACCCAACCGTAATCTGAATAGTATGCCATGACGTTTTTCATGTTTTCTTCTGACAAGTCATAAGTAATGCCTGTAGCTTTCAAAATGCAAGATTCCAAAGCGGCGAGTGAAGTGAATGCCCAACAGTTCCCACTGCCTTTTTGATTTTTAACCGGAGTTACCCATCCGTAATCTCTTAAGTCATATTGAGAAGGTAAAGATCCGTTAAATGAAAAATCACCCTTAAATAATGTATAATTTCCGTTTCCTATGGACAAATCGTAACTGGAAGCATTATAATAATCTTTTTCATTTTTTGCCTTGTTATTTTTATAAGTGTTGGATGAAATAACATTTTTTGTGTTTAGAATAGTGTAAATGGCTCCACCATCATAAGTAGCCTCATTTGAATCAAATTTTGATGATTTGACAGAAAAGTATGATGAATTGTCAGCAAATATTGCTCCACCGCTTAATGCATTATTTGATGTGAATGTTGATGAAGTTACATTCATTGACCCATACATCTTATAAATAGCTCCTCCCTGATAATTAGCCTCATTATTAATGGCAATAATTGAATTTACATCTGAATTGGATGCCAAATCACAGATTGCTCCACCAAAAGTAGCATTGCATGAAGTGAAGTTAGATTTGTTGACAGTTAATTGAGACCCTTTAGAATAAATTGCACCACCTGCATTTGTTAGTGTGTAACAATTGGTAAATGCTGAATTTTCAACAAACAATTGGGAATTATCTTCACTTGCAATAGCACCACCATATTTATAGGCATAATTATCTTCAAAAATAGAATCTGCTACTTTTACTTTTGAATTGGTAGCATATATTGCTCCACCATAAGTTGCTGTGTTATTCTTAAAAGTGGATGAATAAATTAAAGTAGTACCGCCATTTGAATAGACTATACCACCAAATACATTACTGTAACCGCCGGTATAGCTGCCATCACTGTTTTCAAAAATCACATTATTTGCCATGAAATTTCCACGATTGTTGATTGATACATCGTTTAATGTGATGTTAATTATGTTTAATGTTGTTTGAGTGGTTAATTTTAATGAACTGCTTTTAATAATCGTGCTTAAAGGACTTTGACCTATAATTGTTAAATTATTTAAGTCTTTTGTTCGATCCAATTGATATTCCCCATCTGCAAAATGGGCTACACTATTTGAAGTCAGTCTTGAGGAATATAAATATTTATAAGGGCTTGTTTGAGTTCCATTTCCATCTATTTCAACTGAAGAGTCAAAATAAATATCCGATGCCGATAATAAAGTGTCATCAGCACCAACAGCTAAGTTATCATTATCCATAGTGATATTATCGCTGGCAAAGCTAATCGGAATAATCAGTATGAATAATATCAAAAATAAAAAGATTTTGTTAAAATGTTTCATTTACCTCATCCTAAAGAGTTTAATTATTAATAATCTATAATTTTCATTATTATTATATTAGTATTATTATTGATTTTTAATCAAAAAAACAAAAAATAATATAAAAGATAATGAAAAAATTCAATATAACGGAGAATAATTAGGAGGACTATTTATTTACAAAAAATTGTTAATATTACTATTAACGCTATGTTTTATTTTTTCAATTTCAACAGTATTCGCAACAGACATAAATACAGTAAATCCGGAATATAATGATTTTCAAGATAATCAAAATACAAATGATTTCTCACTTGAAAAAATGAGTGTTTCCAAAAAGTCCGGTTTTTGGGATTTCTTCAATTTTGGAGGTGACAAATACGGATACTATGTTTGGGCAACAGACATGTACGATGTTGATTTTGATAAATTATCAGATAATGGCGTTAAATACATTTTTTTAAACTCTTTTGCTTTTACCGAATATGGCCAACGAGATGTTTTGGACTGGATTAAAGAAGCTAACGAGCATGGGATAGAAGTTCATGTTTGGATGCAGATTTTTAATACGGGAAACTGGATTTCACCACTCAAAAACGGAACTCCCGATACGCAATACTTCAATTACAAAATAGAAGAAGCAAAATATTATGCGGGCTTGGATGAAGTAAGCGGTATACAAATAGACTATATCCGGTTTGAGGGAAACGCATATGAATATGAAAATGGTACAAAGGCCATAAATCAATTTGTTGAAAGTTTTTCAAAATCTGTAAGAGAAGTAAATCCTGATTTAACAATATCCGCTACGGTAATGCCTGAAACAGACAAAGACGAATATTTTTACGGTCAAGATATTCCTACAATTAGTAAATATGTGGATGCTATTGTACCTATGATTTATAAAGGAAATTATGAGCAGAACAGCACATGGATTGAAAATACAACAGAATGGTTTGTAAAAAATTCCGGCGATGCTGAAGTCTGGTGCGGTCTTCAGACATATGAATCAGATAACAATATTACAGATTTGCCTGCAAATGAACTGATGAAAGATGCTGATAAATGTTTTAATAGCGGATCAGATAAAGTAATATTCTTCAGATGGGGAATGAACGAAGAACTTGATAATAAAAAACTGAATTAACATGATAAGCGAAACCCTCCAGAAGGAACTGAAAATTAAATCCTGGCAAGTTGAAAGAGTTATAAAGCTAATTGATGACGGCAATACCATACCATTCATTGCCAGATACAGAAAAGATGTGACAGGTTCGTTGAATGATGAAGTCTTAAGAAAATTTGATGAAAGGCTAAAATACTTAAGAAACCTTGAAGAGAAAAAATCCAAAATCATCGAAAGGATTGATAATCTAGGTAAATTAACAGATGATTTGAAAAAAAGCATTATAAATGCAGAGACATTGGTTGAGCTTGAAGACATTTACAGGCCTTTTAAGAGTAAGAAAAACACTAGAGCCACAATAGCTAAACAAAAAGGTCTTAAACCATTGGCAGACATTATTCTAAAACAGGATGTTGAAAAACCAATTGAAAATATTGCACAAAATTACATTAATCCAGAAAAAGGAGTCTTATCCGGTGAAGAGGCTATTGAAGGTGCTAAAGACATTATTGCTGAAGTAATCTCTGAAAATTCTGATTTCAGGAAAAAAATTAGGCAGAATACATTTCACACAGGAAAAATCGAAACAAAATCCAAAGATAAAGACACTAATTCCGAATATGAAATCTACTACGACTATAATGAAGATTTGAAAAAGATACCTGCTCATAGAATCCTTGCAATCAACAGGGCTGAAAAAGAAGGAGTAATTAAAGCAAAAGTTACAGTTGAAACAGATGACATTATTAGATATCTTTCAAGGCATGTCCTGAAAAACAAATCCAAAATTCCTGAAAAAATCGAGTATAATCCTTATACTACACCAATCATTAAAGACTCAATTAAGGATTCATATAAACGATTAATTTCACCAGCTATTGAACGTGAAATAAGAAATTCATTAACCAAAATAGCTGAAGAAAAATCCATTAAGGTATTTTCTCAAAATTTAAGTCAGTTATTAATGGAATCTCCACTGTCTGGAAAAATAATTCTCGGTTGGGATCCGGCTTTTAGAACAGGTTGTAAACTAGCTATCATCGACAATACTGGAAAAGTTTTAGATACAGCATTAATATTCCCAACAGAGCCTCAAAATAAGGTTAATGAATCCAAAAAGATTGTCCGTGATTTGATTAAAAAATATAACATCGATGTTATAGCAATAGGTAATGGAACGGCTTCAAGGGAATCTGCTGAAATCGTAGCAGATATTATTAAAAATACGGATGTGGAATTCATTATCGTTAATGAAGCAGGAGCATCAGTTTATTCTGCAAGTCAACTGGCTGATGAGGAATTTCCAGACTTCAGTGAGGGTGAAAGAAGTGCTGTAAGCATTGCAAGAAGACTTCAGGACCCGTTGGCGGAACTCGTAAAAATTGACCCTAAATCAATTGGTGTTGGACAGTATCAGCATGACATGAACCAAAAGGAACTGGGCGAGTCATTAAATGGGGTTGTAGAAAAAGTCGTTAATGAAGTGGGAGTGGACTTAAATACTGCTTCTTATAGTTTATTGAATTATGTATCAGGTCTTAATAAGACTACATCAAAAAATATCATTGAATATCGTGACAATAACGGCAGTTTTAATAATCGTGAAGAATTGTTGAAAGTTAAGAAGTTAGGTAAAAAAACTTATGAGCAATGTGCAGGATTTGTCAAAATCCATGATGCACAAAATCCATTGGATAACACAACAATCCACCCGGAATCATATGATGCTACGATAAAGCTTTTGAAAAGTCTTGGATATGGGCTTGATGATATTGGAAAAGACAATTTAAAACTGGATGATATCAACTTAGAAGAAATATCATCAAATCTTAATATTGGTGTTGAAACTTTAAAGGATATTATAAAAGAGCTTAAAAAACCTGGCCGTGACCCTCGTGAGGATATGCCAAAGCCAAAATTAATGAAAAATGTTCTTTCTATCGAAGATTTAAAGGAAGGTATGGTATTGGAAGGAACTGTCAGAAATATTGTTGATTTTGGTGCTTTTGTTGATATTGGAGTCCATCAGGATGGTTTGGTTCACAAATCTCAGTTAGCCAATAAATTTGTCAAACATCCATTAGATATTGTTAGTGTGGGAGAAATTGTCAGGGTAAAAATTTTAGATGTCGATATTTCAAGAAAAAGAATTCAACTATCAATGTTAATTTAATATTTAAATATTATTTTTAAGAAAATAATAAATAACAATGGAATAGTTGATAAAATGAATATAAATCTTGGAAATAAAAAATACGCATTAATTTACTTAATTATTATTTGTCTTTTTAGCTTATCCTTCTTACAATATGATGATTATTTATCTCCTCTTTTTGAGATAGGAATGTTAATATTGATTTTTGTTATAGGATCATTTAGCTTATATTACTATACACAAAATGAAGATAACCTTCACAAAGTTGCGTTTATAATTATATTGTTATTTGGGATTACATGTGTTTTTTTAACACCAATTAATGATGTATCCGACGAACAAGAGCATTTTGTAAGGTCTGAGATATTATCAACAGGCCAATTATCAACAACTTACATTCCAATACCAAATACAAGTGAAAGCGGATATCAGACTATAAATTCAATTATAATTTTTTGTGAGAATGCTGGAGCGAATGTTTTTAATACGGATGTTGATGATGCAAAGATTGACTATACTCCTAATTATTTCAATTCCGCATTTTCTCAAAATCCATTTTATTCTTATCTTCCACAGGCAATTGGTATTGTATTAGCTAAACTATTGGATTTAAATGCAATTTGGATGTTATGGCTTGGAAGATTATTTAATCTGTTAGTATATGCAGGAATTATTTCATTAGCAATACGCAAAAGCCCTATTTTAAAATTCCAATTGCTTATTGTATCAATTCTGCCTCTTGCAATTTACCAGGCCGCATCAATGAGCGTTGATGGAATGTTTTCAGCATTTGCGATTTTAGCATTTGCATACTTCTTATATTTCTATAAAACTCCTAAAATTAAATGGATTGATTTGGCAATATTTTATGGAGCAATAATCCTATCCGGAATTTTAAAATCCCCATTTTTAGCTCTAAGTTTATTAATCTTTTTAATTCCAAACAATCACTTTGAAAGCAAATTACAAAATATCGTCTCCAAATTAGCAATACTACCTACACTTGGAATAGGAATTGGCTGGAGCAGCTATGCGACAAGTGTACTTTCAAATTCATGGAGAGGAGACTTTTTCATTACAAAACATGTGAACGCTACAGAGCAAATTAATTATCTTGCAAGTAACCCAGGTTTTGCTTTTGAAAGGTTTTTGAATGTGTTTAGTGAATCTCCGGTGATTGCTGATAGATTATTCTATTTCTCAAATGATGTGCGTGATTATTCATCCACTCTTTTATCTGCACTCTATACACTATCTTTCATTGCATTTTCAATAATATATCCATTAGAAGAAAAATTTGAGATAAAAACTAGAATAAAAGGATTGTTAATTGGATTGTTAATATATATTGGAGTAATCGCAGTTCAGTACTTGACATGGTCTAGTGTTGGAGCCACAAGTGTTATTAATGGTGTTTTTGCACGTTACTTTATGCCTCTGTTAATCTTTGTTCCATTTATCATTAATGCAGATATCTTAAATTATGATAAAGAAGAATTATCCTTATTATTCCTCACAGTGTTTTTGTCTTTCATTGGTGGAATGTTAATGCTTACAACCGCTGTTAAATATTAAATAATATTAATAATATACTTATATCAATGTTCAAATTTAAAAACAGCAGTGACGAAAATACTATAGGAATTTTACTATTCATGATTGGAGCAGTATTCCTTTTAATAACGACATATATTGGACTGACAAAAATAGGTCTATGGTATGATGAGCTTTACTCAATAGCATTTTCACAACTCCCAGTCTCAGAAATGCTTGATTTAGGTTCAAGAGATGTTCATCCCTTATTATACTACCTTATTTTTAAGGTTTTCATTAAGATTTTTTCATTTTTGGATGTTGCTGTTGTAGGAAAAATCGTGTCATTAATACCAATTTATCTGATTGGAATTTTATCTGTTACAAAAGTCAAAAAAGATTTTGGCATGCTAACAGCAGGATTATTCTTTTTATGCATTGCAATGATGCCCCAGCTAATGCTTTACAGTGTCGAAATAAGAATGTATTCATGGGCATTATTCTTTGTAACTGCAAGCTTTATTTATATATATGACATTTATAAAGAACCTAACATTAAAAGCTGGATTATACTAACCCTTTTAACAATATGCTCTGAATATACACATTATTTTTCTGGAGTGGCATCATTCGGACTTTACATTGTTTTATTTGTACATCTTTTTAGAAACAATAAATCACAAATAAAATACTGGTTCATATCCGCATTAATTGGAGTTATTGCATTCATTCCATGGATATTTATAATATTAGGTCAAATTTCCAATATCGAAAGCAATTATTGGATTGCACCGATTACAGTCAACACGTTGATTAGCTATGTTTACTTCATTTTATCTCCTGCCAATGTATTTATTCAGTCAAATGAATTAGTATCCCCTACAATTTTAGGAAGCATCATGCTTATAATATGCATATACCTAATATACAGGGTCAAAGACGAATATGCAGTCAGTGGAATTATAGCATTTTTAATTGTTCCGATAATTGGTGTTGTTGTATCACAATTGACGCATCCATTCTTCCATCAAAGATTCCTGATTCCTGCCGTTGGATGCTTATGGTTGGCTTTTTCAATACTATTAACAAAACTACATGATAATAAGAAGATTTTTTATATAATATTAACAGTTATGTTAATAATTGGAATTATCGGATGTGTGAACTTCATTAATATACAATCACAGGATGCGGTTGATACACAAACCGAGTATGAATCTTTAAATAGTGTAATCGGAAGCGGAAACATAATATTTAATGATTTCTTCCCAACATACTTTGAACTCCAAGGCTATCTCTTAAAAGACAATCAGCACCTGTGCTTTGTCGAAAACATTTCGGGAAATATAAATGAATCACTAAAAGATCCTGGAATACAGAGTAAAATTGCATCTGGCGCTAAAGTGTATTATATTGATGGAGGATATGAAGACATCGGCAGTTTTAATTCCTCAGGACTGACTTTACATGAAATTCAATTTGACCAAACTATTAAGAATAACACTTTTAAAATTTATATGATAGAGATTTAATAACTAAACGTGTGATAATATGAAAGATTTGACTAATAAACTATTTGTTGAAAAAACCGATAATATATTGCTACAATTTTTCAGATTCATATTTGTAGGAGGAACAGCATTTTTAATTGATTTTTTCATATATTTCTCATTAGTGCATTTTCTAAATGTTAATTACCTTATAGCTGCCGCAATCGCATTTTTCATTTCAGTTCTAGCTAACTATTACTTGTCAACATCATGGGTATTTAACCAGTCTCAAATAGAAAATAGGGCTGTTGAATTTAATCTGTTTTTAGCAATAAGTTTCGTAGGTTTGATATTTACTGAAATACTTCTCTATATTTTTACTGACATGTGTTCAATAAATTATTTATGGTCTAAAATTTTTGCATCAATATTGGTTTTATTCTGGAATTTTTCAGCGCGTCGTGTGATGTTTTACGGTAAAAAACTTTAAATAAAGATAATATAATTAAATATAAAAAATTTTAATATAAAAAAAATTCAATATTATAAAGTAATTAATTATGATGAAGGTATTTTACAATGATTCCAAAGGTGATGATTGTATTAGGCAGCGGTTCAGATATGGCCATTGCCGAGAAAAGTATGAATATTTTTGAAAAGTTGGAAATTCCCTATAGTCTAAAAATAGCTTCTGCGCACAGAACACCTAATCTTGTTCGTGAACTTGTAAGACAGGGCACAGACGCTGGAATTGAAGTTTTTATAGGAATTGCCGGTCTTGCAGCGCATTTACCGGGTGCGATTGCCGCATATACTCCAAGACCTGTAATCGGAGTTCCAGTAGATGTGAAGACAAACGGTATTGACGCTCTTGAGTCCTGTGTTCAGATGCCCTATCCTTCCCCGATTGCAACTGTGGGAATTGACAGGGGAGACAACGGTGCTATACTGGCTGCACAGTTTATAGGAATTCATGACGAAGAAGTTCGCCAGAAAGTCATCAACTTAAGAAAGGGATATAAACAAAAAGTTTTCGATAGCAATAAAGCTGTTGATGAATTTGAAGATAAGAAATACCTCGTTAAAGATTATTTGAATGTCGACAACATCAAAATAGAGAAAGATGAACTGATTGAAATTGACAGTTCATTGATTAAAAAGGATGCTGATGTTGCAATCATTGTCGGCAGGCATTCCGATTTGATTACCGCCAAAAAAGTTAGCCTTACCCTAGACAGACTTAAAATCAGCTACAATATGAAAGTAGTGTGTCCAATCAGATCAAACAATAAGTTTAAAAGCTATATAAATGAAGTTAAAAACTCCAAAATATTTATTGGAATCAGCTCAAACTCATCACAGGTGACAGGTGCCTTAGTAGGTCTTACCGACAGGCCTGTCATTGGTGTGCCATGTGAAAATGAAAATGGAAATGAGTATATGCTCACAACTGTCAATATGCCTCCGGGCATGCCTGTAGCAACAGTAGGAATCAATAACGGACGTAACGCAGCAGTTCTTGCCGGTGAAATACTTTCAATTAAAGATGCTAACATTATTGAACTTTTAACAAAATTAAAAGATAAGAAAATTAACTTGTAGGGATTAAAATGAATATTAATGATGAAAATATAATAGAAATTACTGAAGAACTATCCTCTGAATTTGAAATAAGCCGTGTTCTAAGAGATTATCCGAAAGATACCGTCATTATCAAAAACGTTAAGGGATTTGACATGCCTGTTGTTTCAGGTATCTGTAACACCCGTGAAAAAATAGCAAAATCAATTAACTGTGAAGTTTCTGAAATTACTGAAAAAATAATTGAAGCAAGTGACAATCCAATCAAAGTGGATAAATTTACTGATTTCAGTGAATATGATACTTTAGAAGTGGATTTGGATAAAATACCTATATTAACCCATTATAAAAGGGACGGAGGCAAATATATCACTGCCGGCGTCGTGTTTGCACGTGACCCTGAAAACGGAATACAGAATGCATCCATTCACAGGATGATGGTATTAGATAATAAAAGACTTGTTATCAGGATAGTTCCAAGAAATCTATACACCTATTTCCAAAAGGCTCAAAAATTAGGTAAAGATCTGGAAATTGCAATAGCTATTGGAATGGACCCTGCCATATTGCTTGCAAGTACCACTTCAATTCCAATCGACTATAATGAAATGGAAGTTGCAAATGCATTTAAAGATGGTGAATTGACCTTAATCAAATGCGGAGAACTGGAAGTTCCTCAAGCGGATATCATTTTAGAAGGTAAGATTTCCGTAACAGAAAGCATAGCTGAAGGACCGTTCGTCGATTTGACTGATACTTATGACATCATCCGTGACCAGCCGGTTATTAACCTGGAAAAAATGCATATCAAAAAAGACAATCCTGCATATCATGCAATTGTCCCTGCCGGATTTGAACACAAATTGCTTCAAGGACTTCCTCAAGAGCCTAGAATATATAAATCCGTAAAAAATGCAGTTCCAACAGTTGAAAATGTTGTTTTAACTGAAGGAGGATGCTGCTGGTTGCATGCGGCTGTTTCAATCAATAAACAGACCGAAGGTGACGGAAAAAATGCTATTATGGCAGCGTTATCCGCTCACCCGTCACTCAAGCATTGTGTTGTAGTGGATACTGACGTTAACGTGTTTGACGCTGAAGATGTAGAATACGCAATAGCTACACGTGTAAAAGGTGACAGAGACATTATGATTGTTCCTAATGTCCGTGGTTCATCACTTGATCCTGTAGCTGAAAGCGATGGTACTACAACAAAAATTGGTGTGGATGCTACAAAATCACTGAAAACATTAGAAAAATTCGAAAGGGTAAGTTTTGGAGAATAATATTGGGTTTGAAATACTAAACCCAATTAATTATTTATCTAAAATCTCTTCTTCAAGTTCTTTTTTTGAGAAATTACTGAGTCTAACCGCTTCATCAATTCCCAAAGATTTCTTAATCTTTAAAGCCATATTGAATTCTCCCTGCTTCAAACCTTGTTCTAATCCTTGTTCCAATCCTTGTTCGTATATTCCACTGTTCATTACTTTTTCATATATCTCATCTGCTGGCATATTCATAGTTAACACCTTAATTAAGTTTTTTTGTTCTGTTTCATCACTGCCACTGATGAATCGCTGAAATTAACGGTAAATAATATTTCTCATCATCGAATAGCTTTTTATCTTTAATTTCCTCTATCAAATTGCAAACATCCCTTACTTTATTTAATCTAAATTTTTTCCTAGTCATGAATGGTAATAGTACTAAAAATTGGATTTCCCTAAGTGACAGTTTTAACTCATTATTAATTTTATTTTTAATAGTTAAATACTTAACTTCATCATAATAATCTGTCAAATATTCTATTATTGGCTTTAACAGAGATGTTTCGGTTTCATCATATACATAGATTCTTGATTTGATGTGATATGTACAGATAATTACTGTAACTACCGGTTTTCCTGATTGGCATTGTAAATGAACCTTATAATTCCTATATTTTTTCAAATGTTCTTTTTTAAGTTTTTTGTCTTGAAATTCAAAATTCAACAGTATTCCTTCACGTGTTTCAAATCTAAATCTGTAAAAAGATTACTTCCTTTAAATGTGTTTAATTCATTTCTATATAGTCTTATTATAGTATATTACTAAAAGTTTTTACCATTTTTATTTTTTTCTGTCGAACGAATAGTGTTCAGATGCTCTCTTTGATTTTATTTATATATTTTATTTTAATTATATAATTATTGTAATTTATTTAGAGAATTTTTTTTGTTCTCTAAAAAAAAATATGTGTGTTAGATTAAATAA
>NZ_JAFSNZ010000033.1 GCF_017447225.1 Methanobrevibacter sp.
GGATCACTTCCTTTTTTTAGTAAATTTTTGTATTCTTTGCTTGTTTTAAATTTTACTAATCCTAATTTTGCTAATTTTAATTTAGGATATCCATTTTTGTCAGTAGTTATTCTTACATTGTTTTTGTTGTTTTGGATTCTGATGCTGTCTTTTTTATTCTTTTTACTTTTAAACCTAGGATAATTTGATTTTAAATTAGGATTAAAATATCGTTTAAATGCCTGGTTGAGGTCTCTTTCAGTTTGCTGTAAACAGAATGACTCAGATAAACCCAGAAAAGAATATTCTTGTTTCAACATCTTTAAAATAATATTACATGAATTATTATTAACTTTAACATAGGAAGAATAGCCATTTTGTATTGATAACGTTTTAAAATGTTTGATGAAAGCTAATGTTTCATTCCACACAAAGCGTGCATTACCTAAATTTTGCTCAATTTTACCAATACTAACAATTTTTTCCCCATTATCATTAAAATCAACTTTAGAAGGATAAATACGAATTTTCAAATTCTTATTAACCATATTCATGAAAAAAATCCCCATATGATGATAGTTAAAAAAAATATTATTATTTTTTATAAGTGTGTTTATACTAAATAATATTATTAAAATTAATATTTAAAATAAGTCCTAGAGAGCATTTGAACAGTAATCGTGCCCCCCATTTTATGTGCAATTCATCCCAGACCTTAGAGGTCGGGGTATTCTTGCACATTTAAGATAAATCTATTGAAAAAAACTTGAAATTTTATCAATTCTGATTCTATGAAATTATTTCGAAGACTTCTTCAATTGAAAGTTAAATATTAATTATACAAACTACAAATTAAATTCCATGATTGGAAATGATTGGGATTCAGTTTTAACAGAAGAGTTTGAAAAAGAGTACTTTAAGGAAATTGAAGAGTTTATTGAAAGGGAATATTCTTCAAAAACTATTTATCCCCCAAAAGAGGATATTTATAATGCATTTGAATTCACACCATTAGGCAATGTCAAGGTCGTTATTCTTGGCCAGGACCCTTATCATGAAAAGGGACAGGCTCACGGACTTGCCTTTTCAACTCCTGAAGGAAGACCAATACCAAGATCACTTAAAAACATCTTTAAAGAAATTCAGGCCGAGTACAATTATCCTATTCCGGATTCAGGATGTCTTGAAAAATGGGCTAAACAAGGCGTATTTCTTCTAAACACTGTATTAACCGTTCGTGAAGGTGAAGCCAACTCACATAGCGATTGCGGCTGGCAGACTTTTACTGACAACGTCATAAGGATATTAAACGAACAGACACAACCTATAGTGTTCATGTTATGGGGAAAACAGGCGGAAAAGAAAACGGAACTTCTGACAAATCCGAATCATCTGGTTTTGACAACATCACATCCTTCACCTTTCTCAGTCAGACGTGGCTTTTTCGGATGCAATCACTTTAAAATGGCTAATGAATTCCTGAAAAAAAATAATATTGAAGAAATCGACTGGAAACTCAGTACAATAGCTCAGCTATAACCAGCTCATCAATATATGTGGTGTCATCCCTCAGAGACTCGATATGATGAATAACATTCAGTTTCAAATCTTCAAGCTTGATTCTTCCTTCAATGTTTTTGAAGTCAATGAAAAAGTGAAACTCATAGATAACCTCATCGGAATGGTTATAAATCTGCCAGTTCTGGCCTCTGATTTTAATCATATGGACTGACCATCTGCTCATAAGACCATTAATCTTTGAAGTTACCTCATTCACATCAAAATCAATATAATATACTTCTTTAGTTACCATCGTTTTTCCCTGATATTAATGCTGATCAAAAAAGAATTACCTGTCACGAATCCCGACCTTTTTCCTTTTAAAATTATCCGAATTTCTCTTAAGAGACTTTTCAGCCAATTCAGAATCTGTGACTTTCCACTCCAGCCTTTCCTTTTCGACTTTCTTTTCAAGAATATTCAAATCTTTTGACTGAATGGATGAGCCTCTGTAGCACCATTTCTCTCCATTATAATCCTTTTTGATATACACGTTTAGAAATCCCGTTTCAACAAGTTCATCTTCCTTCAGAGATTGTCTGGCAAGCTTTTCATCTAGCACTCCCCATTTCAAACCATGCATGCGGACTATGAATTCGAGATTCTTCAGGGAATAGTCACGGTGGGATTTATCGCCCAGGCGATACTCCCATTCTCCGGAATCCAATCTGGAAACGTTTAAAAATCCTGAAAATTTCATGTTAAAAAAAGTAAATTAGTTATGGATTAATAAGACATCTCTTTCAGTGCTTTTAAGCACTTTTTCAGCTACACTTCCAATGAAGAACTTATGCAAACCGGATTTACCTGATGCTGCAATAATAATCAGGTCAACATCCTCATCTTCAGCCACTTTTACTATAGTGTCTGATGGAATTCCAGTTACGACCATTTTTCTTACGTTTACACGGTTGTCGAAACGTTTTGCCATATGTTCAACGTTTTCATGTGCTTCTTTTAAAAATCCTTCATTCATTTGAGCAATGTTCTTTTTGCTTTGGAATGGTGTTGTTGCTGCCAATTTGCTTGCAACAGACAATATTATGATTTCACCATCATCAGCAAGTGCCTTAATTGCTCTTTCAACTTCATGTTCGGAAAACTCAGAGCCGTCAGTAGGTAGTAATATTTTATCAAACATCTTCGAAAACTCCTATAATATACTATTTACTAGTAATAACATTTAAATTATTCTTTTGAATTTTGACATTTCATCCAAAATATATGTCAAATCATTGGAGTTTGTGATATTTTCATCATCAATGAATTTCATCTGGCCTTCAAGTTCCCTCAACCGATACTTGAAGCGGTATATCATGTCAATCATTTCCGGGAAAAGATCTATGTCGTTAACGGAATATAGAAGTGTTTCAATTTCACCTAAAGTCTGTGAAAGATATATTTCAAATTGAGAATTATCGTCAAATTCCCTCTGAGATGAAATAATGCAGTCATATATCCTCTGGCAGTCGATTTCCAATGAATCTGATTTTATGGGATTGATTTCACTGATTTTCATCCTAGCACCATTATGTTGTTGTATGTCTTGCATGAGTGGTATTGGCAATATACAATATAATTTCCCGGCCTCAGGTTAATGTTGAGTGTTGCAATTCCATCACTGTTGGTTAATCTGGTATAGTTTACGCCATTGACCAAAAAGCTTACCTTTTCACCGGCTCTAACAGGTTTTCCGTTTTCAAGAACCTGAATCTCATACTGACTGGCATTAAGATAATCCTTTATCAAATCACTGGAATTGAATGAGTATTTGAACCTTTCATTAAAAGGATTTTCATTATGAAACAAAGCATTATCCTCTATGGAAAATGCATAGCTGACATTTATGCAAAAAAATAAAATAAAAATAAAAATCCAGATATTCTTCATATTAAGAAATATTATCCTTTTAGTTATTAATCTTTTTTGAATCTTAAAAATGGGACGAATACAACCGCAAGCATCAGCAGTAAAATCGGATTTGCTGTTGCATTTGAATCCAGAATCTCATTATACACAGGAACGCTTTTATTTTTGACAATGCCTGATGCATAATTGTTTGACATGTTATCATCATAAGTGTCGCTTAAAACGCTGATGTTATATTCAAATCCGTCAACAAAATTGGTGATTAAGGTCAGGCTTTGGGCCTCGCCACTGGCCAAATCTCCAATAATCCATTGGTTAGATAGCAAGAATCCTTTTGTTAAGTTGGATGAAATGACTCCCAGCTGTGTCGGCAAATTACTTACAACAGTATTTACTGCATAATCAGGTCCGTTGTTTATTACATTGACAATCCATGTTATTACATCGTCACCTACAATATAATCAACGCCGACAGCCAAATCTGCCAGAGGATTTGTGTGAACATCCATTTCCAAACCTGTATCAGTGGTGAATTCATATGTGTGATTGGAGGCAGTTGGAATACAAACCAAAGTCAATGTCTTGTCTTCATTAGGATATAATGTATCTATAGACCATATTGAGTTATTAATGTATTCATCTGGCCATATTATTAAATTCAATTGGTCAGGTAACTTATAAAGAATTGTCAGATTATGTAAGGTATCCGGACAGGTATTCTTAACATTTAAAAGGACTTCAAATACCTGATTTTTATTAATATTGGTTGGAGTATAATTTTGGGTAAATTCGAGGTTTGAAGTATCAGGTTGTATATTATTATCACCTAAAGTTGTTGAATTGTCAATAGCACAAACCCCGCCCATAACGGACAATCCAAATAAAATAAATACAAATGATAATAATAAAACTTTTGAATTCATATTATCCCCTTAACTATTGTAGTATAGATTTGACTTTAATACTATATAAATAAAACATTTTTAAGGGCTTTTTTAGCCGAATTCCCATTTTTCAATCTATTTGATACAAAAATAAAATTTTTGAAATTTCTTTTAAAATCAAAATAAAAGAATTTAATATCCTTTTTAAATAAAAAATCAATTTTATATCCTTTTCATAATAAAATACACACAAATACTAATTTTTTAAACACTACATAATGTGAAAAAAATCTATTGTAGAATGAACAAATACATAATAAAAAAATATATTGTATAAAAATAGTTACTGAATAATTTTCAATTGCAAAACAGTTAAGCATTTTTAAGAAAATTATTTAAATTTAATATTTAATGCCAAATTATATATAAAATTCCAACCAAGAGTATAATAATGGCATTTCAAATCATATCAACATTACTTATAGCAATAGCTCTTGCGATGGATGCGTTCAGCGTATCTCTGACAAAAGGATTTACACAAAAAAATCTAAAGACAAATCAAATATTATACTACGGAGTGTTTTTCGGATTTTTCCAGTTTATGATGCCATTGATAGGCTATTATATCGGAGGAGTGATTTCCAGATTTATCGTTTCAGTCGCATCAATCGTAGCTTTTGTTCTTCTTTTGGCCATCGGATTGAATATGATAAGGGAAAGCCTTGACGATGATGAAGAGATTTCCGATAACTTCAGCTTTAAGGAAGTGACACTTCTTGCAATTGCAACAAGTATAGATGCTCTTGCAGTGGGTCTGACTTATGCGATATTAGGCGAAGAAATAATTTTACCTTCAATCATTATCGGAATAGTCGCATTTCTCTTTACTATAGCAGGAATATTTTTAGGAAAAAAAATAGGCAACTACTTTGGCGGACGCTTCCAGATACTTGGTGGTGTCATATTAATTTTAATTGGTGTGAAAATCCTTTTAGGATTTTAAAAAAAGTAAAATTTGGAAAACTTACGCATGATGTAAGTTTTCACCGAATCTTTTGATAAATATTTTAGCCCAGATATAACCGAATGTTCCTCCGATGAAACATCCGATGATTACTCCGGAATAGATTCCAACCAATCCCCATCCGAATACAAAACAGAATATGTATGCGCATACAGTTTCCAGGATTAAAGATCTGAGCAAAGTAATAATCAGAGAGTTAACACCTCTGCCAACGCCCTGGAAAACCATGGAAGACATCATACCGTGAGGAATGGCCAGTACAAACAGACTCAGTACTGACAATGCTGTTGCAATCTGCGGAGCCAAATCAGCACTTGCTGCAGTATATGAAAACATTGTTGCAATCTGAGCTGAAAATATGAACATTATAGCTCCAAGGGTGATTGACAGTGCAAAACCTAATTTTATTGAATAACTATGAGCAGTTTTCAGGTTTTCATAGTTACGTGCTCCGTAAGCAACACCTGCAACAGTCAGTACAGCTGTACCTATACCAATCAGCGGAATCATAGCAAGCTGAACGATTCTCATGGATGCGGTATAAACAGCCACTGCAGTTGTTCCGGCAACTATTACAAGCATTCCGTTAATCATGACCGCCAAAAGTGAAAATATTATATTTTCCAATGTTGACGGAATTGCAACCTGAAGCTCATCCACAATCATCTGGCTTTCATAATTGAAGTTTTTAGGAGATAAATCCAGAAACAGATCCTTTTTGCCCCATATCCAGTAGCTCATTACTAGACATGACAATGTTGCTGAAAATACTGTAGCCCATGCTGCACCTGCAATTCCCATATCCAGAATGTAGATGAATAACGGGTCAAGAATGATGTTCATCACAGCAGTCACTGCAATTGCAATTGTTGCTCTTCTCATGTCTCCTTCTGATCTGAATATCGCTGAAGCCACGCCGGAGTATACGAATATGATTAATGCTCCGAATACGATGTATCCGTAGTCTAAAGCGAAACTGATTGTGTCACCAGCTCCCATTAGCTCCAATAGCTGTCTCATGAAAACCATCATCAGAATTGTAAAAATTACAGAAATCACTATACATAACAGGATTGCATGAAGTCCTGCATTATTTGCCTGCTCATGATTTTTAGCGCCTATGTAACGTGCAATCAGTGAGTTTGCACCGGCACCGATACCGTTTCCTAATCCTACTAAAACCATGAATAATGGAGTAATGAATCCGATGGCTGCAAGAGCATCTGCACCAAGCCCTGCAACCCAAATACTGTCGGCGATATTGTATAACATGATTAAAAGCATTGAAATCATCATTGGGATACTTAACTTGATTATCGCCTTTTTCGGATCTCCCGTAATCATTTGAATATTTTTGTTTTTTTCACTCATTTTTTCCCAAACCTTTCCTCATTTAATTTCATTACATTGATGGCCAAATCCTTCAATATTAACTGTAAAGCCTCTTTCTGCTCATCATTCTTGAAAATATATCTTTCAAACTCATCCAACATTTCAATAGCATTATCGAGGACTTGACTTCCTTCACTGGTAAGTGATATAATATTTTGTCTTCTGTTGTTTTCGTCAATTGTCCTTGTTATCAGTCCGTTTTCTTCCAGTTTCCTGACAGACCTTGCAATGGCACCCTTATTCGTATTGCATCTTGATGCAATCTTTTCCTGATTTATTCTTGAGTCCTTATTGACTTCGAACAAAATGTTTAGCTGAGGATTATTGATTCCCAGCTCGGAAAACATGTTGTTGAAATATGTTGACTGTGCCTTTGAAAGGATTGCAATTAACTTGCCAACAGGCATTTCATTAACATCAACTTTTTCTAAATCACAATATGACATAATTTACCTTCATTTAATTTAATAGAAAAATTATTGATAGTTATCCATTAGTATTTCATACTATATAAACTGTTGCATGAACAACAATTGCACCATCAACAATTAATATTACATAATATTTATAATATGATGTAGTGGAAGCAATTAGAAAGTTTCTTTTTATAAGTAAATTTAAAAATATCAAAATCAGCTATCATTAAAATATAAAAAAGTAAAATAAAAGTTATTTGATTAATCGTTAAATTAATTATTTGATATTTGAAAACTCTTCGTAATCTGAAGCTTCAATAACATCCAAAAAGAACTTCCTTTTGACAGGACCAAGTTCATTTAAAAAGTCATCATAATAAGGAGAATCTCTGATTTGAAGATAATCCTCATGAATTAAATCATATAGCTCATCTTTGCATTCATCAACAATGTCTGCCAAAGCCATACGGGGGCCGTTGATTTTATAGGCAATCATATCATACTTATAGTCGTCATAAAATCCGTTGTCGATGAATCGTTTCATCAGCTCCTGTCCGGCCGGAACTGTATCGAGAAACTTGCAGTCAACTACATTCGTGATTGACTTTGAATGCTTGCGCCTGTAATAGAAATGCTTTCGGATAATTGAAATTCTTTCCGCTTTCAGAAAAACTTCAAAGAAAAAGGGCATGTCTTCAAAAAATATCCCTTCAGGAAATAGGACTTCTGATTTTTTCAAAAATGATTTTCTATAAATTTTTTGACAGACCCCAACGGAGAGATCAAATAGAAAGTCATGGCATTCGCTTGGATGAAATGCCCTGCCGTCAAATGACTCATCAAATGAAATCAGATCAAACCAGTCGTTTTCATAGATTCTGCCTGTTTCATCATCATAGTTTATCATCTGATACATTGTGATGTCTGTGTCATATAACTTGGCTTCGCTGTAGGATTTTTCAAGGGCATCTGGGCTGAACCAGTCATCGCCGTCAATAAATGCGACATATTCACCCTGAGCGATTTTCAAAGCCCTGTTTCTTGATGCACCGGGACCAATATTTTCATGTGAAATGATTTTGATTCTTGAATCGTCGAATGAATTTATAATATCCAAGGTATTATCAGTTGACCCGTCATTTACTATAATCAGTTCCAAATCATCCAATGTCTGGCCTAAAACACTTTCAATAGCTTTTCTAATGTATTTTTCTTCATTATATGCCGTTAAAATTACTGATATTTTCATATAAACTTCCTTATTAACTTTAATATTTGCTGAATATTTCTTCCGATAAGCAGATTGTGCTTTGTATCGTCAAATATGACCAGTCCTGAGTTTTTTATATTTTTATTTAGGATTTCGATTAAATCAAGGCCGACTATTTCATCGTTACGGCCTGCCAGAATCAATGTCGGAACATCTATTTTGTGAAGCTGGTCCGTACAGTTGAATCCAAATCCCATATTCACACCGGATTTTATGGCTTCAACATTGGACGTCCTTGCCTTCTCGTGCTTGATATGATCAAGCACTTCACGGTTCCGGCCAATAATCTCTTCAGGAAGAACATATTTAATGATTACGTCATAAAACTCCTCAAAAGATATGTCCAATGCATTTTTAAATTCGAGAAATCTGGATTCCAGCTGCTCATCACATTGGCTGAAGCTTGCCATTAAAATCATCTTTTCAACGATTTCAGGATATTTTAGAGCAAATGCCAGAGCAATGTTTCCCCCAAGAGAAAATCCGATAAATGATGCTTTTGTGATGCTTAATTTAAAAAGAAGCTCATGCAGATCATCCGCCAATATATCTATTGAAAAATCGCCAGATTCAGATTTTCCATGGCCTCTGATGTCATAGAGCAATATCTTATATTCATTTTCAAGCTCTGATGATAGTTCCATCCAGTAAGTCAAATCATCACTTAGACCGTGTATGAATACTATGGTCTTTTCGCCCTGCCCGAAATAAAGAAAATTAGTTTTCATCCAGATTACCTTATTACATTATACCAGTCAAAGCGCTCACCTGCATAGTTTGCAATATAGATTGAAACTATTGTTGTCAAAACAAAGATTACCGTAACATCGATTGGCGTTACTGCCAAAAAGAAGCAGAACCCTATGATTTCAACCAGATAAAATATCAGTGCGTTTGCAATTTTTCTATAGCTGAATATTCCTAAAACAACGGGAGTAAAGATTATTGCTAAGATGAATGCGAATACATAAAGCACAGGATATATATTACCTACATTCAAGTTGAATACTGATATGAATATAAACATTTCAATTGCCGTGAGGAAAAATCCCTGAACACCGCCGGCTATTGCCTGGGCCATGGTGTGTTTTTTCAATGTTACGCGTGACCAGATCAAAACTGGATAGAGCAGTGCAAATATCGCTCCGATCGGTCCTAAAAGTATAATCAATGCACAAACCGGGCCGCTTAATCCAGTTGTATGAATGCTTATTTTCCATTGTCTGGTGATTATCATGACAATGAATGTGTTGATTGTATAGCACAGGAAGAGAAATGTAAGAAAATCGCTTAAACCCAATGTCCATGAGACTAAAAACCCTATGAAATAGGATACTGTTCCTACAATCAGTGGAGTAAAGCGGTCCTCTCTGTTGGAGATGTCCTTGTCATTTCCTGTTTTTTTAGCCCAATATAATATGATTGCCATCGGCAGGACTGATGCAAAGATTATTGATATCAGTTCCATGAGCGGAAAATCCCATAAATTATTTAATGACAATACCAGAGATATTATGAAAAACAAGGGTATACAAATAATCGGAGGATTTGTAAAGGTTGAAATTGTTTTAGCTAATCTTAATTTTGAATTCATAAATATAGTATAAAAGTCTAGACTTTTAAACTTTGTTGAAAAAAAATAGAAAAGAAAAGTGTTGGTTGAAACACTTATCTGTCGTTGATTCTTCCAGTGTCGATTTTTTTGGTGTTGTAGTTAACGGCCTTGTGAACACTGTTTAAGGAAGTTTTAAGGTTTGCTGCGATTACTTCACGTAATTCATCGTCAAAAGGAACTGTTTTGTCACCGTAGAATTCACAGATTTTTGAGATTTTATTGTCTTCCAGAAATATGAAGTATTCTTTCCAGTGTTCGGTCAAATCACCTAAAAGGCTTTCGATATGGATGAATTCCTTATTTAATTTATTTGCCCTGTCAAATGCTTCTTTTTCCAAAGCAGAAAATTCAGCAATTTCTTCTTTTGTGTAATCTTTCAATAATTTTTTATCAGCCATTATATTCACCTATTAAAAGAAATTAGTCTCTTAATCTTAATATTATATGACAGTGATATTTATATTTTTGTCAGTGGTGATGGTCTGGTAAGTGACTACTCCAGGTCCTCTTTCCAGGATGCATCCAACATTTCTGATTCCCTATACATCCTGGATGCCTTGGTTACAGATGTATACATGTTCCTAACTCCATCTGAAGTCTTTCTATAATTTGCGATGTTGTTTTTTCTAATTCCAATGCCTGATGCTTCGGCATATGAATCAATGTCTGCGCCGAGGAATATGAATTCCCACTTGTGATTTTTTATCAGGTTTTTTATTTGGCTTTTTGTAAATTCGACTGAAGAGTTTTCATATCCGTCAGTTGTTATTACAAAAAGGACTTTGTCTGAAACTTCCCTGTCCATTGTAACGATTGTTTTTCCTATTGCATCGAGAAGTGATGTTGATCCTCTTACGTAGTATTCGTTTCTGGTTAATTCTTCCACATCATAAAGATTTTTTCTTTTGTAGAGTACTTCGTATCCGTGGTCGAAAAGTATTGTAGTTACCCTTGCGTTTGATTCTTCTATTTTTTCCTTTTCGATGAATGAGTTGAATCCTCCTATGGTATCGTTTTCGCTTCCGTACATTGATCCGCTTCTATCCAATAGAAATATTATATCCATATCTTCACTGTTCATGAAAACTACCTCCATAATATAAGTTGTGTTTAAATTATTTATAAATTGTACTATTTATATGTTTTGCATTTAAAGTTTAGGCCTTCCTAAAAATTATAGAAACTTTTATATACTACTTTATACTACATTTATAATTAGTGATGTAAAGTTAGGCCAACCTAAAAACACATTGCTTGAAACATTATTAGTCAAAACTAATACAATCTCCAAAATTAAATTATTTGAATTAGTTTTCTCACAATTTTCTAATTCAAAAAAATATCTGCCAATAAACTCAGGCGTTTTTACTGCCAAAAGACGCCTAATTATCTCTTATTTTTAAAAATGTTATTTTTAATCAAAATCAGTTTTTTTATTGTGGAGAAATATCACAATAGTTATATTTATATATTAAAAGGAACAATCTTTAATTAACCATAGCTGATTTTTTTAATAAACATCACTAAAAGTTTAGGCTTACCTAAAAATTTCCGAAAGTTTTATATACTACTTCTTACAACAGTATTAAATAGTGATGTGAAAGTTTAAAACACAAAACACATTGCTTTACATTATTAGTCAAAAACTAATACAATCTCCAAAATTAAATTATTTGAATTAGTTTCCACAATTTTCTAATTCAAAAAAATATCTGCCAAAAAAAAGTCAGGCGTTTTTGCTGCCAGAAAACGCCTCTATTATCTCTTATTTTTCCTGAAATTTTTTACTTAAAAATGATCTTAAAAATTTAGGCTTACCTAAAAATTTCCGAAAGTTTTATATACTACTTCTTACAACAGTATTAAATAGTGATGTGAAAGTTTAAAACACAAAACACATTGCTTCAAACATTATTAGTCAAAAACTAATACAATCTCCAAAATTAAATTATTTGAATTAGTTTCCACAATTTTCTGATTCAAAAAATTTATCTGCCAAAAAAACTTTCAAATATGTCAATAAAGGTGTTTTATACCAAAACACCTCTTATTATCTCTTGTTTTTCTAAAAATTAAAAAAAAGTAAAAAAGAATCAAAATCTATTTAAAATTTTGAGCTCTTTCTTCGAAATGTGCTTTAGGGTATCCGCAAACAGGACATTTTTCAGGTGCATTAGGACCTTTGAAAATAAAACCACAGTTTTCACATTTCCATTCGATTTCTTCTTCCTTAGCAAATACGCTTTCGTTTTCCACATTTGCAAGTAAAGTTCTGTATCTTTCTTCATGCTCTTTTTCGATTCCGCCAACTTTTTCAAACAGGAATGCGATTTTAGCAAATCCTTCTTCACGTGCGGTTTCAGCGAACTCTTTGTACATTGCAGTCCATTCTTCGTTTTCACCGTCAGCAGCAGCGTTTAAATTGGCGATAGTGTCTGGGATTTCTTCATCGTGTAAAAGTTTATACCAGATTTTTGCATGTTCCCTTTCGTTTTTGGAAGTTTCCATGAAAATGTCATGGATTTGAACATAACCTTCTTCTTTAGCTTTTGCAGCAAAATATTGGTATTTTGTGTGAGCCTGGGACTCACCGGCAAAAGCAGCCTGTAAATTTGCTTCAGTTTTAGTACCTTTTAAATCAGTCATAATATACATCTCCATATTTTATTTATAATATTCATTTTATAAAAAGAATATGCTTTTTAGTTAAGCAAAAAAACCAAAATTATTCAAAATCCTCTAAAAGAATAGTCATCAGCTCATCATCTGTAATGTCATCATCAGTCGATAACCTGTTGGCCTGTGCGGTCAGAACGTTTTCGAAAATATTCCTGATTTGTCTTGCATTGGCAAAATTATCTCCACGGGTGTTGTAGATGTCCTCACATAGACCTTTAAGATACTTGTCTGCCTTATCGTCAAGTTTAAGAGATGAATTTTCACACATGCTTAAAAATATTCCGTGCAATTCATCGGGATTGTAGTCCTCAAAGAAAATATATTTGTTGAATCTTGACTCCAGACCTGGATTAGAATGAATGAAATTGTCCATCAACTCAGGATAGCCCGCAACGATAACTATCAAATCATCACGATGATCTTCCATTGCCTTTAGGATTGTGTCAATAGCTTCCTGGCCATATGCATCATCCTGGCTTTTCGGAGCTAAAGTGTAGGCCTCATCTATGAACAGTATACCTCCCATTGCACTTTGGATAACTTCCTGTGTCTTGATTGCAGTCTGGCCCAGATATCCACCAACCAGTCCGCTTCTGTCGGTTTCTATGAGATGGCCTTTTGATATAACGCCAAGCTTGCAGTAAATCTTTGAAAGAAGCCTTGCAACAGTGGTCTTACCCGTACCGGGATTTCCTGAAAACACAAGATGAAGAGACATTGGAGGCTGTTTCATACCACGCTCAGCACGGATTTTTCTAATCTGAACCAGATTAATCAATGAATTGACATCCTTTTTAACCTTTTCAAGACCGACCAGCTTGTTTAACTCATCAAGCAAATCCTGTAAAGTAACCTCATCTTCAGCATCTTCGGGAGGTTTTTCAGAAGGATTGAAAATATAATCACTGTTGCTTGAAATTATAATAGAAGCGACAACATCAGGCCTTTTTTGTGAAAGCTCATCATAAAAAGCAGTATAACTTTCATCACCTGAAACGGATGCGTTTATGAAACTGCGAGCATCATTGACTATGTCCTGACTGACATCATCAGCACTTGAGCAATTGATTAATGTTTCCAATACATCCTTAATATGATTTTCATCAGCAGGATTATTGGCTAAAGAATAATTTCTTTTATATTGGCTGATTTGGTGAGCCAGATTATTCATATATTCATTTAAAACTGCGTGGGCTTTAGGCTGTGTGGTACCGCATTTAAGAAACTCATCACCCAGACTCCGATAGATTCCATATAGCTTGTTTGTGTATCCTTCAAGATGATTGTTTTCTAAAAATTCACTGTGGAACAAGTCATTTTCATGAAATACCTTAAAGGATTCAGGTAAATCGACTTTAGAATAACTATCGAAACTCACATCAGTTCCCAAATTGTCATGAATAAATTCAAGCTTTTCATCGCACTCAGACTGACCCTCACAGGCAATGAAAACAAGAAAATCCCTTAAGTCATCCTTTACCAAATTTCTGATTGATTTGTCCTGTGATTTGATTTCATCTATCAGAGGTGTCTTTGAATAGTCTCCACGACTGTCAATCAAGTCACAGTATTCATAGAGTTCCCTAACTTCGGGATTTAAAGCGGAATCATCACTAAATTCATGATTGCAGTAAGGACATTTTAAAGCATCAATATTTACTTTTTGTTGGCAATTATCACAGATTTTCCAATTTTCTGACAAAATAACACAACCTACATTAATAATATTAATGCTATGAATTAAAATAATTATCTAAAATTTCAATCCTATTTCATAAGCTTTCCTCAAAGCATCCTCAGCCTTATCAGCATCACCAATGAACTTGACGCCGCCGACTTCAAGGCAATCAACCAATTCAAGCTCAGTGTTCATTTCAAATGGCTGTTTTAAGACCAAATCAATATATGGCTTGTAGAAATCATCACCAGGATATGCGTGAGTGAATATCACTGCAACTTTTCCGGAAAACTTCTTGTCAGGATTGTTGAAAATGGAATAAAACCTGTCAATGATTGTCTTGAGCTGAGCAGTCATTTGTCCAAAGTATATTGGTGAAGCAACAATCAGACTAGCTCCTTCAGCCAGCTGATTAATAATTTCGGTTCCGTCATCGTTGAATCTGCAGTCCTTTCCTTTGGAACATATTTCACATCCGCTGCACGGATTGATATCCAACTTGTCCAAAAAGTATTTTTCAACTTCGTGGCCATTATTTTCACATCCCTTAATCATCTCATCAAGAATGCGGTTAGTGTTTCCTTTTTTCCTTGGACTTCCGTTTAATGCTAATATTTTCATGATTATACTTAATTAAAACAAAATATTAATAGTTAACTAATATCATAACTTTTCAATTTCTTCAATGCTAAGGCCAGTCCTTTTAGAAATGAAATCAAAATCATCCCCAAAATCTTTCATAATTTTTGCAGTTTTAAAAATTCCAGCTTCCATTCCGGCTTCCATTCCAGATTCTCTAGCTTCTTCTTTTTCCTGTCTTAATTCTTCAGGGAATGTTTCCCTCATCACTTGCAAAGCATTTATTGATATCATTTTCTCCAACTCTCCTCTCAATTTATCTTCTTCAGGTATGAATTTTTTCATAAAAGCTTTCTGAAATAATTTAATTTCATGCAATTCATCATCAGTGAGACCTTCTACTCTATTGGTTAAATCTGCAATCTTAAAAAGCAATTCAGATTTGGTTAATTTGGATTTCATGTATAATGCCACGGTAAGATATATAATTTCAATATCAGTGCTGGTTAATACTCTATTATTATCTA
>NZ_JAFSNZ010000034.1 GCF_017447225.1 Methanobrevibacter sp.
ATATCTTGTAGTTTCAATTACAAGATCAGGTTTAATTAATTTTAAGCTATTTTTAAGACTCTTATTAGAGGACATGACATTATATCCCCAGTAAATGTCATCTGGTTTATCAGGTGTGACTATTACTTCTTTCTTAGCTATTTTAGCAATCTTAAAGTCAAAAATCTGTTTAACTGAAAGTTGCTCTTTGCAGAATGCAAGTTTATCCATACCTATATCAACAAAAGTTCCTTTATTGTTTCTTTTAACAGTGTATCCTTGTCTATAATCACCGACGTCAGGTTGATTATTTAAAGGATGATGTGGAGTTCTTAAAGGTGGGAGTATTCCTACATGCTTAAGTTCTTTTTTTATTGGAAAAGCTTGTTTCCTCAGATACTGAGGTGTATCCATAAAACTTAAAACTTCAGCCATAAAGGCTCCGTCACTTTCTCCATCTTCATTTTTCATATGATCATCATTATAAATAACCACATTATCTGCTTGAAACACGGCTAAAGCTCTACCTAAAATCCCTACTTTATAAGTACGGACTTTGAGATCTTTAGACTCAGAAAGAAATGAATTTGGAATAAATATAGATAGCTCATCTTTATACATCATACATAATATATTATGTAAACTATATAAAGATTACCCTACATTTAACTTCACTAAAATAGATTTACACATTTAAAGTATTATATCAACTATAATACCTGTAGCTCTTTTTATGCTACCAACTTTTTTATACTCAGAGAATATATTAATATTATATATTAAGCATCTACTATATAAAGCTATTGATTTTTAGGTTAAAAAAAGAAAAAAATAGGGTTTTTAAAAAAAATTAAATGACAGTAACCCTATTTCCAATAGCCATTTGGTCATAAATCGAAGTAATAATATATTCGCCGGACTGCAAATTGATATTCAATCTGGCCAAACCGTCTGCATCAGTTAACCTATTATAGAAGACACCATTTATGTTAAATGTGATGTTTTGCCCAGAATAAGGTTTTCCAACACCATCAATAAGTTTCGCTACAAAAGGATCTGATGTTCCATAATTTTTAACCAAATCCTCAGCAGACAACACCTGCAGAACAGTAATGTTATTGGAAACCATGCATCCATCATAAATTGCAGTTATTATGTAATTGCCCGGCTGCAAATTGATATTGAGCTTGGCATGGCCTGTAGCATTGGAAGTCCTGTTATAAAATACTCCATTTATATTGAATGTCACATTTTCACCGGAAACAACATTTCCCTGTTTATCACAGATGCGGACAACATACTGGCTTGCGTTCCTGCAGAATTTGACAAGGTCCCTATTTTCTGTAATGGACGGAAGTACAGTAATCACATTGGATGTTTTTTCACCGGTTAATGTGTTTAATGATGTTATGATATAAGTTCCCTGATTTAAGTTAATATTCAATCTAGCAACACCAACAGAATTAGTGGTACGATTATATAATACGCCATTAATGTTGAAAGTGACAGACGTGTTTGCCAAATGATGGCCTGAAAAGTCTGTAAATATTGCATAGAATTGGGAATCGTTTTTGTATATTTTAGTTAGATTTGATGCATCAACTGTTGATTTGACAAAAATAACAGCATCAGTAGCATATGTTTTATTATTTTCATCAACATATGAAGCGTTTATACCATATTTTCCACTGTTTAAATTAATGCTTAATGAAGCCAAACCATTATCATCCGTTAAACGAGTATAGTCAACACCATTTAAACTGATTGTAACTGAAGCATTTGCTATCGGAAGATTATTGTTTGTTAAGTTTACGATAAATCTTGATCCGTCATGGTAATACATGTCCATGTCCTGACTTTCAATAATAATGCTGTCTTTTGATATTTCAAAATTCTGACTGGATGAAATATAAGTATAATATTCATTTTCCGGATGATATGCCTTTACAATATAATTCCCATAGCTTAGATTATTGAGTTTTAATGAAACACTTCCGAAAATATCCGTATTTTGACTGATATTTTCTATTAATATATTGTTTGAATCATAGACTTCCACAACAATCAGCTGGTTTGCTTGGCGATAATCAGCATAAACAAGCTGTCCCCCTTGACTGTTCTCAGCACCACTTACAAAATTTTCAACATTTCCGCTATTCATAACGCCATCAATACCCCAGAAAGTAACGTTTGAAAAGGAAACGGAAGATTCAGTTAATCTGTTGAATGCATTGCATACCAAATTATTTGCCCTGAATGTCGGAATAATCTCAACATCAGAATCGTTAATTGAAATGTTAAATAAAATCTCTGAAGATGAAGCCTTATTATTTATTAAAGAGGAGTTAACCAGATTCACATTGGAATCAAAATACACATGGAACACAGCTCCTCTATTGGCAGAATTATTGGTAAACATAGAATTGGAAATAGTGCCCTTTAATTCTGTCCCATAAATTACTGCACCATCTTTTTTAGCTGAACAGTTAATGACAGTGATATTATCGAAAACAACGGTGTTTTCATTTACGGCCATTGCTCCTCCGTTAGTTGAAGCATAACAATTCATGAAAACACAATCATATAAATAACTGCTTTTTCTCTGCCAGTCAATAGCTCCCGCCTGAGATGCACTACAGTTAATGAATCTGCAGTTATACATTTTATTTTCAGCTCCTTCAATATGCATTGCTCCACCCATAAAAGAATAACAATTAATGAAATTGGAGTTTTTCACTGTTAAAAAATTATTTCTAATATTTATTGCCCCTCCGCTCACCTGAGCAGAATCGTTGATAAAATCACAATCAGAAATGGTCACATATCTTGACCAGATATTAAAGCAAGACCCCTGTACTGAATAAGCATTGACAAAAGTAATTCCAGATATGTCAAAATAATCCCAGTTAATTGTAAATATGTTAGTTTTATTTCCATCAATTATAACTTTTTCTCCTTCAACAGCTTTTATTGTTAAATTTGAAAAAGGAACTACCAAATTAGTATTATTAACTCCAGAATATGTTCCTCCCCTAATATAAATTACATCATCTGAATAAGACTTATCAATGGCTGTGCGAAGGTCACTGAATGGATTATCGACAGAACCATTCCCATCAGCAGCACCATCAGCACTTACATAATAAGTATTGGATGTTAAGTTTTCATCAGCAGAAACAAAAGGAATCAATAAAAAAAATAATAATAGCAAAATCAAATAACGTTTCATAAAATCCCCTTTGTTAAATATTATACACAACGATGTTAATATATTTAAATGGTTGACCTTATTACAATCACATCAACATCCCTAGATTCCTTTGTATGGAAATCATAGATTTTTGGTATTGGAAAGCTATATCTGAAGATATGTGTTATTTTAAAAGAGAGCTTTTCAAAATAATCAATTAAAAACTCTTCAGTTGAAGCCATGTGAAATGAATATAATGCATTTGGAGAAAGTTCATATGCTTTTTTGACAAATTCCAAATCAATGCCCCTGTCAGCATGCTTTTGAGAACCGAAAGGCGGGTTTTGAAAAATCGTATCTGCTTCAAGATTCTTCTCAAGACTTAAAACATCTCCCACAATAAAATCAGCATTCCCAACATCCATATTTTTAGCATTATCACGGGCCCGATTAACGGACTCCACATCAATATCAACGCCTATTGAAGATTTGGCGCCCAATAAAGCAGATCCTATTGCGAATATACCGCTGCCGCAGCCCAAATCCAGAATATTCTTGTCTTCAATATCTCCTAGAGATAACGCATTCCACAACAGGTCTGAAGCAATTATTGACGGAGTTGAATACTGTTCAAGTTCGACTTTCGGATTTGGATGTGGAAGAACTGACTGAATTTTCATTTCCAAATGTTTTTTTCGTGTAATTTTTTTCATCTAATCAACAAATTTATTATTTATAGTACATATAATTATTATATACTAATAAATTACTTTGAGGTTTCAAATGTTTGAAAAAGTATTAATTGCAAATAGAGGTGAAATAGCTATCAGAGTTATGCGGGCTTGCCGTGAACTTGATATTGAAAGTGTAGCAGTATACTCTGATGCGGATAAGACCTCTCTTTATACAAATTATGCTGATGAAAGTTATCCTTTAGGTAATCCTTCACCGGCAAAATCCTATTTGAATATTGAAAAAATTATCAATATCGCACTTGAATCCGGAGCTGATGCAATTCACCCAGGATACGGATTTTTAGCAGAAAATCCTAAATTTGGAGAAGAATGTGAAAAAAATGGCATTAAGCTTATCGGACCGAGCGGAAAAGTTATCCATGAAATGGGAGATAAAATTACATCTAAAGCTTTAATGAAAAAAGCGGGTGTGCCTGTTATTGAAGGAACTCCCGAAGGTGTCAGTGATATTGAAGAGGCAAAAGAAATTGCTCGAGAAATCGGATACCCGGTTATTGTAAAAGCTTCCGCAGGTGGTGGAGGTATCGGTATGCGTGCAGTTTATGAAGAAGATGAACTTGTACGTGCAATAGAATCCACACAATCCGTAGCTGCAACAAACTTTGGTGATTCGACAGTATTCATTGAAAAATACCTTGAAAAGCCAAGACACATTGAATTCCAGCTTTTGGCTGATGAACATGGAAATGTGATTCATGTGGCTGATAGGGAATGTTCAATCCAAAGAAGACATCAGAAATTGCTGGAAGAAGCTCCTTCCCCAATCATGACCGAAGAATTAAGGGAAGAAATGGGTGGAAGTGCTGTTAAAGCTGCAGAATATATTGGTTATACCAGTGCAGGTACAGTAGAATTCCTATACGATAACGGAAATTATTATTTCCTGGAAATGAATACACGTATCCAGGTGGAACACCCTATTACAGAACTTGTTACAAACACTGATTTAATTAAAGAGCAAATCAGAATCGCTGCCGGTGAAGAGTTAAGCTATTCACAGGAAGACATTAAAGTTACAGGACATGCTATTGAATGCCGTATC
>NZ_JAFSNZ010000035.1 GCF_017447225.1 Methanobrevibacter sp.
CTGGGGCGGCTCACTCTACGAGCCCGAAACCAACCTTTATTGGATGCGCAACCGTTATTACCACATCGATATGCACCGCTTCATCAACCAAGATCCCATCGGCATCTGGGGTGATGCCAACAACCTCGGCAACGGCTTCGCCTATGTTGCCGGAATGGTCATTGAAGCGAGTGATCCGACAGGGTTGGCAAGTGACGCGAATTCTTTTGCAGAAGTTCATGGGTTCAATAAGCATGATGTTCCTACAACTCCAATGTCACCTGAAGAAGAAATGGTTGTCGGTTGGATAAAGACTGCTATTATTGATATTGGAGTAAGTGTTGCTTTGTCAGGTCCTTCTGGATTAATTTGGGGTGCTCTCGGAACTTTGGGAACAATTATGAAAGATTTAAATATTGTTGATAAGGAATATCTATTTGTATATTCTATTGTAGCTATAAGAAGTGGGCAATATTATTCTATGGTTAAAATCGGAAATACTTTTACAAAAAAATTTTTATTTAGTTTGGGGTGGGATGCGATTGGCACATTTAATGAATTGAAATTGTTAAATAATAGAACTCAAGACTCTATCAGAGAACGTAATTCCTTATCAATATCTGAAAAGATGTTGGAAATTTCTAATCCGGTGGAAAATAAAGATGAGAAAAAAAATACTGGACCAGCTAAAGAAGACATCGAATCTCCAAAAGAAAAAACAGATCCTGAATCTAAGCCGGGAGTAAGTGAAGATGATGATTATTTTGGATCTAATATTACAAAAACACAATATCCAAAATCCAATGTCGATTGCGGCTATGGTAGTTGCGAGTGTGTATCAGGAGATTGTTCTGGGGCAACAGGTGAAAATATGCCGTCGGATCCAGACAAAGATCCTTCTAATGCAATCCAAAGGATTTTAATGAGCAACATTTTGGCAAAAATGCTCAAACGTGGGGAAAGTGAACAGCCTCCAGTTTTCATTGATAATAGCACTGGTCCAAATGGCGCAATTAAGATTTATCGCAACCCATATTATGTGAACAAAGACCCGATGAAAGCAATTTTCTTTGATGGTAACGATGGCTCTGGAAGACCTATGATTTACAGGAATCCTTTTGACCCAGGAGCTGAATATGGTTATGATTCAACGACATATGAGAAATTTCAGCAAGCCGGATTCCCGCAAACGAATGTTGATCCTTACTGGCAGTAGGTGGTGCAATGAGTACATTAAAAGTTGTTTCAGGCATATTGATTGTAGTTGCCCTCTTTATTCTTAATAGACTAGATGCAAAAAAGAAAAAACAAGAGAAAAAGAAGTATGTGGAGTCAGAAAAGCCTCTTTACGAGTTAAGTTGCTCTATGATTATTTCAAAAGATATTGTTCAAGCAAGACATATTTCCATGTCAAGATGGGGGACATCTGTTTATGTACTTCTCTACAATGATGTTATAAAGTTTACTTTTGCAAATGAAAAATATCTTCCAGAAATAGCAGTGAAGGATATAGAAATCATTTTCATCAAACGAGTTCTTGGAGAAGATTTGTTGTATATTAAGCATAAAGTTTCTCCCGAAAAAAAAGTGCAATATAAAGAGACATATCCTGAATTTTATCTCAGCGGAGACAAGGAAGATCTGCTTTACATTAAGGATTTCATTGAAGAAAGAATGAATAGACCGAAAATAGTTGATTTAACTGGTGGAGACCAAACGGAGCAATAATGATTTACCGTAATCCGTACTATGTAAACAAAGATCCTTTAAAAACTATCTTGTTTGATGGAAATAATGGTTCGGGACGACCAATGATTTACAGGAATCCGTTTGTTCCTGGTGCTGAATATGGATATAATTCAACGACTTATGAAAAATTTCAACAAGCTGGGTTTCCGCAAACCAATGTTGATCCTTATTGGTATTAGGAGGAAAAAATGCGATTCATATTTATACTTTTAGTCTTGTTCTCATTTTTCACAGTTTTTGCCAACGGTGCGGCAATTGACGGATCAAGCCTTACAAGAACTGGAAATATAGTCTATATCCAGAAGGAAAATATCAAAATAGAGAAAGAAAGTATCTCCATCGTGTTTGTGAATGATGTTTTCAAATTCAATGTCAAATACAGGCTGCAAAACGCTTCCGGCAAGGCGGAAAAAATCGATTATGCTTTTCCCGTTTTGTTTGAAGATATTCTCGAGAATGGTTATGTGAGTGATGATCCTGAGTTCAAAAAAGACAAAATCCGCAATTTTTCTGTAAAAATCAACGGTGTCGCACAAAAAATGAAAGAACAGAAAATTCCAAGAGGTGAATCTAATAATGTTTATTTTGTTTGTTCATTCGATTTTCCTGCAAAACAGAGCATTGAAATCGAAGTAAATTATGAAGTTGATCCGTGGGGAGACATCACTGAATATGGACCGTATACTCTATACTGGTTCAGGCCTCGAAAAACAAAATATTCTATGTCCAACGCAAAATATTTCGGTTCAGGATCGGCAGACGAACTTGAAATAAACATTGATATGAGTGATTTGTTCCGTAACGGCGGAAAACTGCTGACGCTTGAGCCGAGAATTTTCTCATTTGACAAGGCTGGAACATTCAAATTCAAAGGAAAAAATTTCGATTTTTCCAAAAACAGTGAAATTGAAATAGAGTACGATAATTCCTTGAGAAATTTATGGGATCAGATTGTCGGGAGTCGTCTCACGACAAAAAACAAGATAAAAAGCGTGAAAGTTTCTTCTGCGGCAGCGGAAACAAAGGCTGCCAATCTGTTTGACGGAGACCCGGCGACTGCATGGTGCGCAACCGGCAAAAACAACTGGATAGAGGTCAAAACCGAGAAGAGCAACATAAGATTTATCGCTGTTTTGAACGGCAACATGAAAAATGAAAAAACGCTGTCCGAAAACGGCAAGGTAAAATCTATGGAAATCGAGTATAAAAATTGTTCAGCTATATTAGCATGTGTCAACAAACCAGAAAATCCTGTGAACTTTTTGAAAACAAAAAAGCAAAAGAGTGACAAATATCCACAAGAAGCGGAGATCAGACAAAGATACGAGATTATTCACGAAAGACCTATTTATTTCGATTACGACATCATTTATGAAGGCGAACGTGATATGCCTCACTACGAAAACTGCACTCTCCGCTTTAAAGTGAAAGAAATACTCCCCGGCAGCAAATTCAAAAATGTATGCATATCCGAAATTTTTATTCTGGAATAAAAGGTGTCAGCCAATGATTTACAGGAATCCTTTTGTTCCAACAAATGCAGAATATGGCTATGATTTAACTACTTATGAGAAGTGGCAACAGTCTGGATTCCCGCAAACAAATGTTGATCCATATTTTAATTAAGGAGTGTATCATGTTTAAACTTATTAAAGGTGTTTTTCTCAATACTTTGATTGTTTTTCTTGCGGAATTTGTTGTTTCGTTATTTTTGGGTGTTATGCTGCATATCAATATTCTGCCGACAGATTCTCTCTCTTACTATTATCCCTTATGTTTAGGCGGAGCTTGTTTTTTAACCGGATTTTTTCTGATTAGAAACAACTATGATGTCAAAGGCAGTAAAAGAGTTCTTTTCTTTTTTATATCAGTCTTTTCCGGTCATTTTTTAATTAACACCATTTTCAATATGACTTATGTGATCGCTGTAAAACTCTTTGTATCAGGCATGTTTTGCTGGTTTATCGGAATTCTTATCAGAGAAATTTCGTTCCCTGCAAAAAAATATATAGCAACTGTTCTTATTCTTGTTTCTTTGCTTCTGATCTTGAGTCCGTTCCAGCCTTTATTAAAAAATGAACAACCTGAAAAAAAACTTATCGAATACATCAAAAATGATGAAACTGAAAAGGCAAAAGCCTTGATAGAAAAAGGTGCGGATGTAAACCATACAGATGAAAACGGCGCGACTCCAGCGATGTGGGCTGCCGCTGGAGGGAATTTCGACATTCTCAAACTTCTGATTGCAAAAGGTGCCGATATAAATAAAAAAGGATTGATTTTTTTAAATGTTGAGCCGATCTTGTTCTATACAACGGTTTTGAATGCCGCAATCGGTCAAGGTCACCTTGAAATAGTGAAATTCCTTGTCGAAGAATGCGGAGTCGATGTGAATGAAATATCTCCCAAAATAAACAGAATCACTTATTACCCGCAGGATATTCCTGATCCGCAGAAAATTTTGGAATATATAAAAAACAAAGATGATTTCAGCAGTAACATTGTTAAAGACTATACTAAAGGATTTCCGGAATCCACCTTGCCGCTGATGATATCCGGAGCCTTAAATAAAATCCTTACAACACGTCTTAGCAGAAAATCTGAAGGAGGGAACCTATTCAAAAAAGCCTTGGCTGAAAGAAAAAAACTTGATGAGGAATTCCCCGGATTGGTAAGAAACAGAAAACATTATGAAATTTTTGATGAAACAGACGGTATTTGGGTCCCGAACATAACTTATGCAGCAGGCCCTAATTTCATCGAAATAACGAAATATTTGATTGAAAAAGGAATCAATATCAACCAAAGAGATCAGGACAATATTTCCGCGCTCTTTTTTACAGCAAAGGATACGGCTCTTCTGCTCCTTGGAAACGGTGCCGAAGTCAATGTTAAGGAAAATTTGATGAACAGTTCTCCGCTTGGCTTAAGAGCCAGATTTTTAGAAAAGGATATGACAGATGAAGAGATAAATCTTTGGAAAAAAATAGTGGAAACTTTTGTTCAGAAAGGTGCAGATATAAATTCGCAGGATAAGCTAGGTGACACTTTGCTGCACAACATGTGCCTTAATAAAAATTCATCCGCAGACCTAGTAGCTTTTGTTGTAAAATTAGGCGCAGATCCTGAAATTAAAGATAACTGGGGAAAAACAGCTAAAGAAATATGTGCGGAACACGGCATTGAAATCAAAAACGGGAATCAGGAAGAATAATGCTTGAAAACCACAACATCAAAAAATCTCAAACTGATATTTACGACATGAGCTACAACTATTCACGCGGCTGGCACCTGATCGAAAAGGCGGACGGAATAAAGCAGACTTCGGATAAATACACTTACGATTCCTATTACCGCCTGAGAAGAGTTGATTACAATTGCGCCTACAGTTCAAGCGATCCTACCTGCATAGAAAGCAGGAACAACGTCTTCAAGTGCAACACGGCGGAAAGCGGCTGCGAAGACTTCCAGCTTGACGGCGTTCACAATATCAGATCGAGCCGAGAAAATCAGACCGATTTCACCTGGACGGTTGACGGATTCAACAGACTCACAGAGAAATCGTGGAATAACAACAGGATCACTTATAGCTATGATTCAAATAACAATCTTGTTTCTGAAGATTTCGACGGCAGTAATCCTCCGGAAATTGTCTACACTTACGACAAACTTAACCGTCTTACAAGCGTCGCGAATTCTGACTATCTCGTTGAATACAGCTATGATCCGTTCAACAGACGCACTGAAAAAACCGTTTACTACACGGAAAACAGCGATACTTATGAGCAGACACACAAA
>NZ_JAFSNZ010000036.1 GCF_017447225.1 Methanobrevibacter sp.
AACTTCTATTATAATGATTATATTGATTTTTCAAAATATTATGAATTTAGTGCATGTATATGAGATTGCCAATATATCAATAAAAATTACATTAAAATAAGCCCGAAATCAAGGTTAAATTTAAATAGTGGACAACACCATTATCTTCAATCCAATTAGTTACATTGTTCAGCAATTTTTTTGAACGAAGTCCAATTAGTCTTTTACAGGCCAATAATATAAATGGTGCTAGAATAATCATCACCAAGGCATGTGCAATTTCAATTGATGTTAAATTCTGATAAAAATCAACAAAACATGATAATGTAAGCAATTGTGAGGTTACAGCTGCCAAAAATAGCAGAATAAAATTTTCCAGATCAAACAATCTGAACAATTGAAAAATTTTTTTAAAGTTAAATGCCTGGAAAAAAGATCCCCTGTGCTGATACCTGTTGAGAAGGGCTGTGATTAATATTGCATATACTGCGATAAATAATGCGAAAAACACCGCAGCCAATAAGATATTATCAGACAAATGAATTTTACCCAAATGGAATAAATATGTAAGCAAAATACCATAAATTGCAACAGTTATAACGGCAAATTACCGATAATCCTTCCTTTATTTTCAATAGCTATCGTGTCTTCTATACGAACCCCGAATTTCCCTTCCAGGTATATTCCCGGTTCAACCGTAATGACCATTCCTTTTTCAATGATTGTCTTATCCCTTAAAGAAAATCCTGGAGTTTCATGAATATCCAAACCCAGACTATGACCTGTTGAATGAATGAACCTGTCGCCATAGCCATATTCAGTGATAATGTCTCTTGAAACTTTATCTATTTCACAGCATTTTAATCCTGGCTTTATTGCCTTGATTGCTTTATCATGAGCTTCACGAACGATATCAAATATCTCATACTGCTTTTCAGTGTAAACTATTGTCCTTGTATTGTCTGAACAGTATCCATTGAATTTAGCTCCCCAGTCAACAAGTATTGGAGTTTCCAAGGGTTTAGACTGCGGAATTGCATGAGGCAGGCTTGTATTGGCTCCACTCACCAAAATAGTGTCAAAGGATTCGCCTGATGCTCCGTTTTCAATCATCAGCCTGACCAGATCAAATGCCAGAACATCTTCATTTTCACTTCTTGAAGCAACATCCAACTCTTTAAAAGCAGTCTGTGCAATTTCTGTTGCCTTTTCAATGTTTTCAATCTCTGAATAATCTTTAATCATCCTTTGTTTATCAATATAATTTTTTGAAGTAATTTCAAAATCGTCCCTGAACTTTTCATAGTAACTGTAAACAAGACTTGGCTCGATGGCCAGATTTTTTATGCCTTCCTTTTTCATATCATCAATCATTATTTCAAATTTTTCGTATTCACGAACTTCGATTGACGAATCCCTTTTTGCGATTTCCATATCCATTTGTGAGGCATAAATTATCGGATTTTCCTTAATGATACAGAAAGCAAAACTGGTAGGTTTATAATTGGAAATATATTGAATATTTGTAAATTGTGTTAATAAGTAAGCCTGAATATTATCTTTTTCCATATCTTTTAGAATATTTTTTATGTGCATAGTTAAATATTTAGAAAAAACTTTTATATATAGAATTAGATATTTTAAAACTATGTTTAAAGTTACAACAAGTGAAATAAGAGATTTGATTATTGCATTCATTTTTATTTCCCTAAGTTTCTCAATCCTTTATTCAGGCCGTAATTTTGCTGCATTACAGCAAATATTTCCAATAGTAATGATTGGATTAGGTTTAGGATTTATATTGCATGAATTAGGACATAAATTCACTTCCATGCATTATGGTTATTGGGCCGAATTCAAGTTATGGCCTGCAGGATTGATATTCGCATTGGTATCATCATTTTTCGGCTTTGTTTTTGCGGCTCCAGGTGCAGTGTATACTTATGCCGGAAACTACTTGGATGACAAGACCAATGGAATCATATCCCTTGCAGGACCTGTTGTTAATATAGCGCTTGCATTAGTCTTTCTGTTTATTGCTGCTGCAGTTTATCCAAGCGCATTTTATGATGCAACAATGCAGTTCGTATTCATTGTATGTTCTCTAGGTTTTTCCACAAACAGTTATTTGGCTGTTTTCAACTTAATTCCAGTTTGGAATTTAGATGGATCAAAAGTACTCAGATGGAATATTGGTATTTGGCTAATTACTATTGCTATTGCAGGCATCATGACATTTATGTCAATGACAATGGGTGTTGAAAGTATAGTTAGAATTTTAATAGGATTTTAAAATGACATCAAAAGAGATTAAATATTTTAAAGGAACTCACAGGATAATTCCTCCAAGCGAAACTATTGCAAACAATGAAGATAAATGCAAGACTGCAGGAATTACCCGTATTACCGAGATTACACATTTGGACAGGATTGGCCTGCCCGTCTTTTCAGCAATCAGGCCAACATCACAGGAAGGGTCAATAAGCATTTATGGTGGGAAAGGAATAAGTGTGGAACATGCCAAGGCCTCAGCCATGATGGAAGGTTTTGAAAGATATTCTGCAGAAAGACAGGATGATGAAACAGTATTTGAAACCTTGAGAGATATTTCTTCAGAAAATGTTATCAATCCGAAATCCCTGAATTTACCGAAGGAATTTGAAAAAAAGGATGTTGATGACATTACACTTGAATGGAGTGTGTGTCATGATCTGATTAGTGGTGAAGACTTTTATGTTCCTTCAAATGCAATTTTTCACCCATATGATTTGGAGAATAATTCCGCTTTAAGCTTATTCAAATCAAACACCAATGGTCTTGCTTCTGGAAACAGTAAAGAGGAAGCTATATTGCACGGAATGTTTGAGGTCATTGAAAGGGATGCGTGGAGCATATTTGAGCTGACCCATAAGAATTCAAAACAGATTGATTTAAACAGCATTGAAAGCGATGTTGTAAATGATGCTCTTTTAAAATTCAGCGATAATGAAATAAACATTAAATTAATGGATTTGACAGCAGACATTAATGTACCGACAATAGCCGCATCTTCAGATGATACGCTGCTAAAAGATGCTGGACTTTTGACTTTGGGAATAGGAACTCATCTGGATCCTGAAGTTGCAATTTTAAGGGCATTGACAGAAGTGGCTCAAAGTCGGGCAACTCAAATTCATGGGGCTCGTGAAGATACAGTCAGGGCAGATTTTGCAAGAACCGCCGGTTATGAACGTATGAAAAGAATCAATAAACATTACTTCCAAGAAGAAGAAAATAAAATTAACTTAAGCGACATTGAAAATAGAAGCACTGACTCGATTACAAAAGATATTGATATTGTTCTGGACGAACTGAAAGCAAATGAAATAGAGCATGTCCTGTATTACGATTTGACACGCCCAGAACTTGATGTTAATGTTGTACGTGTTGTTATCCCGACCATGGAAGTTTATTCAATCGATCAAAGCCGTGCCGGATATAGATTTTTAAGAGTATGATTTTATGGTTAAAATTATAATTTACTGCGGATTATCCGTACCATATGATGAAGCAAAAGAAATTCTGGACTCCCATGATGATGTGGAAGTCATTTACAAAAGGCCAATTAAAAGAGGAGATTTGGGAGTTGACATAAAAGAAAACCCAGATATTATCGGCATTATTGATGGAGTATTTCACCAGAATTCATCTGTTGGCCACAAGGAGCTTTTAAAGGTCATTGACAGTGGAGTCATGGTTGTTGGTGCATCAAGCATGGGGGCCTTGAGAGCATCAGAGCTTGATTCACTTGGAATGATTGGTATCGGATATGTTTATGAGCAGTATGCCACAGGAAAAGTCGCATCAGATGATGACGTGGCAGTTATGCTTGACAGCGAAACACTTGAAAGCTTATCCGAACCCTTGATTAATATGGATTATGTTTTTACCAATGCAGTGAAAGAAAACATCATTTCACAAAGCCAAAAAGAGGAATTGATTCAAATTGCCAAATCAACTTTTTATCCAAAACGTAACTATGCACAAACATTGGCCAGTTCCAATTTAGATGATAATGTGAAATCCAAACTCATTGATTTTATCAGAACATCCCCTGATATTAAAAAAGAGGACGGTAAAGAGTTGCTCAGATATATTGCGGATATGGTGAAATGAAACTAGAAGAAAAGATTAATACTGTTGAAAAGATTTTAAAAGACAAAAAAGTAGCTGTCGGATTTTCCGGAGGTGCAGACAGCACTTTAATCACATATCTTGCATCAAAAGTAAGCAGTGATGTTTTGGCAATAACCATTGACAATCACTTATTTCAGGACAATTTCTTAAATCACACAAAAGATATGGCATCAAAATTTAAGGTAAAGCACCACATAATCGATTTAAACTTCTATGATAATGAAGATTTCTTGAAAAACTTACCTGACAGATGTCATTCATGCAGAAATATGATGTATTCAAAAATAAAAGAGTATGCTGAGGATAATGGCTTTGACTACATCTGTGATGGAAATAACATTAGCGATCTGGTTGTAGACAGACCAGGGATATTAATCACATATGCAATGGATTTCAAAACACCATTAATTGAAGCCAAATTAACTTCAAAAGAAATTCATGAATATCTGAATATAAACAATATCAAATATTCAAAATCAACCACATGCCTTGCAACAAGAATCAAAACCAATACTCCAATCACATCAGACAGGATTGATAAAATCCTGAAAAGTGAAAATTATCTTTCAAAAATAACCGGGAGTGAATTGGTCAAAGTTAGGGATTTTAATGAAATTGGTATATGTGAAGTAGAAGATATTTCAAAAATTGCAAAGATGAATTCATTAAATGAAATTAATGATAAATTAAAATCATATGGATATGAAAAAGTCTGCTTAAATTTGTCATCAATTGATGATAATGAGGAGATAATTATCGACTATGCAAATAATGGATTTTCATACCAACTGCCATTTACAGTAAACATCGAAAATACAAAAAAAGTTCTTGGAAAAAAAATAATCTGTGAAAATTCAGAAAAAATAGAATTGGAAAAAATATGCATAAATAAAAATGGTATGATTGAAGGCCATAATTATGAAGATTATGATGAAGCACTATTAGATTTTATGGACATATTGCCTCAAATCAGAAGAAATATCTAAACTACTTATTTTTCATTTCCATATATTTCTTTAAGACAATGTCCGGAGTTTCAATAACTTTATTATAAGTCTCATTGAATGGAGTCTTTTCATCATCACTTTCTGATGAGTTTCTAAGGCCGTTTAAAAATAATGTTTTGCCATCAATCTTAAATCCGATATCATCGGCTTCGACTTCAATTAGGTTGATTTCGATTTGAGAAGCTCTTTCCAAATCATCATCAGAGGTAACTTCATATTTTAGCTTTAAAGTTTTGTGGGGAGTTAGTTCATTAATAGTTCTTTTAATAACAGATTCAAAAAGTTCCAGGAACTTGACTACAGGAGGTAAGTCATTTGCCCACCAATACGCTAGAACAGAGTTCAGGACGATATGATGTTCCACATATTCATCTCTCCATCTGGCTCTAACGCCTACGGAACTGTCATCAACAATTTTAATAACTAAAACTGGACTAACCGCCATCTTATCACAGTTATTCTACTAAAGCTTTAATTAAGTCACTAGCTCTTACAAGACCAACTAAGTCTCCTTCAACACCAATAACTGGAATTTGCTCAATATGTAATGTTTTCATTTTTTTAGCACAATCTGAAACTTTTGTTTTAGAATTAGCTACTTCAACATTACCGACAGCAACATCACTGACAACTTTATCAGTGAATTTTAAATGATTCTTTTCAATGTATAATACGGAAGTACTGTCCCAAGACCATTTGTCTCCTTCAGTACCAACAGTGGAACTGTGTTCACTTCTTTCGGAAATAATTTCACTTTCAGCAATGAAATCAGTTTCAGTTAAGATTCCGGACAATTGAGCATCATCATTTAATGCCAAGATTGATTTGAGTCCAAATTGCTTCATGGATTCAAATGCAACATTCAATGGAGTTTTTTCCCATGTTGTAGGAACAGTAGTAATCATATAATTTTCAACAGCATCATCAATTTCAAGTTTAGTTAAAGCTTGAGATACTAAATCAAATGAAGTGATTATTCCAACTAATTCACCATCATCATTAACAACAGGAACTCTTCTTACATCATTTTCAATCATTCTTTTAGCAACATCAGTTACATCCTCATCAGGACTGGCTGTAATAAGATTCCTACTCATTAACATAGCAATTTGTTCTTCATCAGGATTATTAATTAAATCAGAACGGGTTACAACACCAACTAATCTGTTATCGTCTTCTTTAACAACAGGAAGAACTGCTTTATTTTCTTTTCTCATTAAGTCTAAAACTTTTTCTCTGCTTCCAGGAACGGAAACACTAACAACCTTTTTAGACATTACTCTTTTAACTAACATTAAAAACACCTTAATAGTAAATATGTAAATAATTATTAAATTAATGTACAATTAATACAGGGCATTTAGCTGTGTGAACAACCTTTTCACTGACACTGCCCAAAATAAATCTATCAAAACCAGATTTACCAGAACTGCCTATAACAATTAAATCGACATCCTCCTCAGAGGCCACATCCAATATAGATTTTGCAGGAGAACCCTCTTTGATAACTGGAGTTATTTTTACGTCTTCTTCATTCATATCTTCAAACTGTTTAAGATCTTTTTCACAACGATCTTTTAATATTTCATTTAATTGTTCTACTTCATCGTTTAAGGAAATCCCATTAATAAAATTATTTTCTGATACACTCAATGCAATAATTTCAGCGCCAGTAACTTTTGCTAAAAATATGGCATGTAATTGTGCTTTTTTTGCAAATTCAGACCCATCTGTTGGGACTAAAATCTTCTTGTACATATTTCCATCTCCAATAATATATGACTCTATATGTTCAATATATTATTGGTTTATAATTTTATTAATAGTATATAATATATTTTTTGTTTCTGAACGATTTATTACAGATAAATGAGGATTTTTAGAAAAACTTTCAATGACATTAAACTCTGCAATCTGGCCAATTTCAATATATGATTTGCCGAAATTAAAAGGACAGGCATTGGTAGTTGCCATTTTCAGAAGTTCACATGGATCTAAATAATCATTATATGTGACAGACATTAGTTTAAGCGTGAATTCCAGTTCTCTGAACATATTTGGTGAGTTAATCATTACATTGTCAGTTCCCAAAATTGGCTTAATGCCTGTTTTCAACATTTCATTTAAAGGAGCAATTCCCACATTCAATGTGGCGTTGGCTCTGGGACAGACAACAACATTGGCATCGGAATTTTTTATCAAATTCAAATCATTGTTTTTAGGATTGGTGCAGTGAACCAGCTGATTGAAGTTAGAATTGACACCTCGCTCAATTTCTGTCCTATTTAATTTGGCTAAAGAGTCAATTTGCGTAGACTCAGACTCGGCAACATGAATGGATGAAATCTTTCCTGCCTTTTTGCACTCTTCAACAATCAGATTTGCAACATCATCGCTAATCTCACCAAATCCACTTGGAGCAATACCGTCAGCTATTTTCAATAACTTGCGAATGGCTTTTCTAACTTCAGATAAATCCGGATCATCGCCATAGAAACTGTCGTCACGGCCGAGAATTATTGGAGTAATCGGAATGTCTTTTGAAGCCTTCCTTAAAAGTTTTACTCCGTTGATGCCCCCTTCACGATAATCAATGAAATGAGTAGTGCCTGATTTGACCATTTCCCACATAGTCCCTCTCATTGCTTCTATGACCGCTTCATCTTCAGCAGCAGCTAAAGCACGGTGTTTAACCCCATTAGGAGGCTTTACCATCTCACCTAAAGATAATCCATATCCTTCATCTTTAATTATTGAGTCACCAATATGAGTATGGCCGTTTAAAAAGGAAGGACATACTATTGCACCATCAACATCAATAATCCTGCCCTCATGGGCATTTTGAGAAATTTCTATGATAATTCCATCATCAACAACAATATTGGCCTTGATTGGATTGAGATTCAGACCTCTTAAAATAATTCCGTTAGCTACAGTAAACATTAAAAAAAAGTTTCTAATAAATAATACTTATAATTTTTCTTTGAAAATTTATGTAAAAACTAAAATCACCAACAATCAAATAAGTTTTTAAAACTTCTTTTTCTTTTTTATAAATCCTCAATTAAAAATTTATTAGATACTAACTATATACTATAATCATACCAAATTTATGAGGATGATTGAAATTAACTCTCAGGAAATAAGATATTTTTACAGAAATATTGTTAAAAGCGGAGACGTATTCCGTATCAAATATAACAATAAGGATTATGGAGAGTTTAAAAAATTATCCGACGCATTATACGAAAGAGATGCTCTTTTTTACTGTAATTTTGACTATGATTTGCTTGTTGAATGTGACCTTGAAAACAAGTATGAAAATATGACATTACCACCATTTCCGGAAAAGAGATCAAAAGGAAGAATAAAAGGAATAAAAGTTAACAAAAAAGAACGTGAAGGAGAAATCCTTTTTGATCACAAAAAAAGAGGATTTTATATTCAGAAAGGAGAAAACATTTTCGGATATTATTCATCAATGACAGAAGCCTTTTATTATAAAAAAATATTGATGGAAAACGATTGGGACGAAAATGCAATTAAAAGCAAGATTACACTTAGAATTGAAATTAATAAAAAACTTGACCTGAATAAGGAATATGAAGTAAAACTTAACTATTGCCCTAACTGCAGAAGCAAACTGAAAATTAACCAGGAAGAATGTCCTTCATGCGGAATTAACATAAAAGAATACCTGTATTCAAACTAAAAAAAGAGAAAAATTAATGAAGAATAATTATTCTTCACCAACATAGTCGTTTAATGATTTTACATTGATTTTATTATTTTGAACCGCTTCAATAGCGTTTAAAGCAGCTCTTGCACCAGCCAATGTGGTAACATAAGGAATTCCTAGCTCAATAGCTAAACGTCTAATGATATAACCGTCCTGAGCAGACTGTTTTCCTTCGGAAGTGTTAATAATCAAATCAATTTCTTTGTTTAAGATTGAATCCCTAATGTTAGGGGAACCCTGAGATACTTTTTTGACTTTTTCAACAGTATCAAGGCCTGTTGCATCAGCTGTTCCTGAAGTTGCGACAAGTTCAAATCCTAGTGTTGCTGCTTTTTCTGCAATTGGTCTGATTTTTTTCTTATCGTCTTCTTTAACACTGATGAATATTTTACCTTCTTTAGGTAAATCCATACCTGCTGAAAGTTGTGATTTGTAAAATGCCATTCCAAAGCTTTCATCAATACCTATACTTTCACCAGTAGATTTCATTTCAGGACCTAAAACAGTATCGGATTCAGGCAGTTTCAAGAATGGGAATACTGATTCTTTTACTGCAACATGATCAATCTTGATTTCTTTAGTTAAATTAAAGTCTTTGAGTTTAGCACCATTCATAATCCATGTAGCCACTTTAGCTAAAGGCACACCAATAGCTTTACTTACAAACGGAACAGTTCTACTTGCACGAGGATTTGCTTCAATGATATAGACCATTTCCTCATCAAGTTTTACTGCATATTGAATGTTCATCAAACCTTTAACATCAAGTTCCAATGCCAATTTTCTTGAATTCTCACGAATAGTGTCCAGGATGTGTGCCGGAATGGTTTGTGGCGGAATTACACATGCGGAGTCTCCTGAGTGAACTCCAGCTTCTTCAATGTGTTCCATGATTCCTGCAATGAATACATCTTCACCATCACATAAGATATCAACATCCAATTCGATTGCATCTTCAAGGAATTTATCAACAAGAATAGGGTGTTCCGGTGAAACCTTAACTGCCTCTTTCATATATTCCTCAAGCTCATTGTTGTCATAAACAATTTCCATAGCTCTTCCGCCGATAACATATGACGGACGTACCAGTACTGGGAATGTGATTTTTTCTGCAATTTCACGAGCTTCCTCAAAGGAATTAGCGGTTCCATAAGGAGCTTGGTGAATGTGTAATTTTTCTAAAAGTTCAGCGAACAATTCCCTGTCTTCTACCCTGTCAATACTTTCATATGGAGTTCCGAGGATTTTTACTCCAGCATTTGCCAAAGGCACAGCCAAGTTAATTGACGTTTGACCACCGAACTGGACAATGACGCCATCAGGTTTTTCCTGGTCGATTACTCCCATCACATCTTCAAAGGTAATTGGTTCGAAGAAGAGTTTGTCTGAAATATCATAATCTGTACTTACGGTTTCAGGGTTGTTGTTGATTAAGATTGTTTCAATTCCGTCCTCTTTTAAAGCTAATGATGAATGTACACAACAGTAATCGAACTCAATACCTTGACCGATTCTGATTGGACCTGCACCTAAAATAACAACTTTTTTCTTTGTTGTTGATGTGAGTTCATTTCCCGTATCATAGCTACTGTAGTAATAAGGAGTTTTAGCTTCAAATTCAGCAGCACAGGTATCTACCATCTTATAAGACTGTTTTATATTGTATCTTGAGAGTAAATTTCTGATATATTCTTCAGTCTGACCTGACAATTCAGCTAATCTTTTATTGGAGCAGCCGATTTGTTTTGCTTTTCTTAAGTATGCTTCATCATCCAATTTATCTGCAGTGACATCATTTTCGAAGTTTACGATATTTCTGATTTTGTATAAGAAGAATTTGTCAATGTTAGTTAATTTTTGGATTTTATCCAGATCCATTCCGTCCTTGATTGCTGAATAGATTTGGAAATAAATTACATCAGTAGGATTGGATAAGTCTTCTTCAGTGTATTCCATATATTCAAAACCGTCAAAGCCCATATCAAGTGATCTGAGTGCTTTTTGGAATGCTTCTTCAAAGGTTCTTCCGATAGCCATTACTTCACCTGTAGCTTTCATCTGAACGCCCACTTCACGGCTGATTCCTTTGAATTTGTCAAATGGCCATCTTGGGATTTTAACGACAACATAATCGATTGCAGGTTCAAATGAAGCTGGGGTTTCTTTGGTGATATCATTTCTGATTTCATCCAATGTCATTCCTAAAGCCACTTTAGAAGAGATTTTTGCAATAGGATAACCTGTAGCTTTGGATGCTAGTGCACTACTTCTTGATACACGAGGGTTTACTTCAATTACTTTATATTCATCAGTTTCAGGGTTTAAAGCGAATTGGATGTTACATCCACCGCGAATGCCCAATGCCCTTATGATTTTAATTGATGCATCACGCATTTTCTGAATGGTTTCATCACATAAGTTTTGAATCGGAGCAACAACAACACTGTCTCCTGTGTGAATACCCATAGGATCGATGTTTTCCATTGTACATACAATAATACAGGTATCTTCCTTATCCCTCATTACTTCAAATTCGATTTCTTTCCATCCGAGAACGGATTCGTCAATAAGAACCTGATTAATGAAACTCATATCCAAACCGTGATTAGCGATTTCGATTAATTCTTTTTCATTATGGGCAATTCCTCCACCAGTTCCACCTAAAGTGAATGCCGGTCTTACAATAACAGGATAGCCGATTTCTTCTACTGCCTTAAGTGCATCATCAACACTTTCAACAGCCTGACATTTTGGAATTTCCCCACCAATCTCTTCCATAAGATTAGCGAACAGGTCCCTGTCCTCCACATCCTTAATGGTTTGAACATCAGAACCTAAAACCTTAATTCCATCCAATAATCCTAAATCTCCAAGACCTGTTGCTATATTTAATCCGGTTTGTCCACCCATGGTTGGTAAAATAGCATCAACTTCTTCTTCCTCAATAATTTTAGCAACAATTTCCGGAGTCAATGGTTCTGTATAAACAGTATCTGCCATGTCAATATCAGTTTGAATAGTAGCCGGATTACTGTTAACAAGCACAGTTTCGATACCTTCTTCCCTTAGTGATTTACATGCTTGTGATCCAGAATAATCGAACTCAGCAGCTTGTCCGATTTGAATAGGCCCAGAACCAATAATTAATACTTTTTTAATATCTTTATCTACTGGCATATCTAATCCTCTTTTAATTAATTAATAATCTTCCATCATTTGATTGAATTCGTCAAAAATGCTCCTTGTATCATTTGGACCAGGTCCTGCTTCAGGATGGTATTGTATACAATGTAGCGGCAATTCCTTATGGGAAATACCTTCAGGAGTTCCATCATTTAAATTAATTTGGGTTAAAACCAAATCAGTTTCTTTCAATGATTCCTTATCAATGGTGAACCCGTGATTTTGTGATGTGATAAATACTTTTCCAGTGTTTAAATCTTTAACTGGCTGATTTTCTCCTCTGTGTCCAAATTTCATTTTATAAGATTTAGCTCCAAAAGATTTTGCAATTAACTGCTGTCCCATACAGATACCAAAAATAGGTAATCTGTTGGATAGTTTTTTCATGGTTTCGATTGTTTCAGTTACCCTGTCGGGATTTCCCGGTCCTGAAGTAATCATCAACCCACTAGGAGAGTAATCTAAAATAGTTTTATAGTCAGTGTCATATGGGAATAAAACTACTCCAATATCCCTTTCTAAAAATGAGTTAATAATATTCTTTTTAACACCACAATCAATTAATGCAACTTTCTTATCAGCATCCTCATTGAAAACTTTAATTTCTTTTGTTGAAACTTCAGGAACAACATCCCTGTCTTCAATGCTTGGCTGTGATTTTGCCATTTCAATTAATTTATCATCAGATATATCTTCAGTGGTGATAGCTGCTTTAAGAGAACCTCTTTCACGAATTTTTAAAGTTAAATCTCTTGTATCAACTCCACTGATACCTGGAGTCTTAAATTCTTTTAAAAATTCATCTAAAGTTTTTTGAGGTCCGAAATTGGATAATTCACGACAAACTTCACGACAAACAAAACCTTCAACCTGAATCTTATCAGATTGATACCAGTCTTCACTTACCCCATGATTTCCCTCTAAAGGATAAGTGGACATCAATATCTCTCCTTTAAAAGACGGATCAGTCAGGGATTCAGTATAACCACCCATACCTGTTGAAAAAACAAGTTCTCCGAGTTTAGTTGTCTCATAACCAAATCCTTCTCCTTTTATAACAGTTCCATCTTCCAAAGCTAATTTAGCTATTTTTACCATTAAATCACCATTATATAAAAAAATATAAAAATTATCTATCTCTATTATATATCTTTTACAATATTATTAAAAGTTTGTTTTTTGCAAAAAAATGGTAAAAAAAGAATTGTGATTAACAAATCACAAATATTTAAGAACCTTATTTCCATTATCTGTTAGCTTATACAATCTGCCCTTACGAACATTAGGGGTTGCGCAAACAACAAGATTTTTCTTTCTTAAATCTGCCAGAATATTAGATATATGATTAGTGCGAATATCCAGCGCATCACCAATTTCAGTAGGAGTTTTCAAATCATAACTAAGAAATTTGATAATGTCTTTTCTGCGATTTGATGCACGGACATATGCAACTAATTCCAGAAACTCTTCATCTTCATGCATAAATAAATATTTATAATAAGTATATACTATTGATATATATCACTTAACACACTCATAACATACCCATGACAAACACTTAATTCACTTCTGATTTTGAGGGAGAAAATGGATGAAAATTTGATTAATATTTTAGACGACTTCAGGAAGATGAAAATTGACTATGACATCGAACGATTTAAACTGATGTCATACCAACTGGAAAATCTCATAAACGAATATGAATCATTAACAAGAATAAGACAGGAAATCCAGGAAAAATACTTTGCCGCAATTGACAATATAAAAGACAATGAAATTGATATGGACATTGATTATTCAAGATGGGAAAAGGTAAGGTTGGATGAAGACTCATACTGGAAAGAGGAATTGGACGAACTGTCTGAAATGAAATATGAAATCGATGAAGCAATAAAACTATTGAAAAATGGTGAGATTGAAAAGCTATTAATTGAAGAAGAAGAAAAATTAACCGGTGATAAGGTTAAAAAATAGTTAATCTATTTTTAAACTGAAATCAAGGCTTCTGGAAGAATGGGTGAGGCCACCTATTGAGATGATATCAACACCAAGATCAAGATAATCCTTAATGTTGTCTTCATTAATTCCGCCGGATATTTCAATTAAGGAATTTTGGCGTATGCCTCTTTTTTCCAGTTCAGCCAAAACCTCACTGACCTGCAGATGATTCATGTTATCCAGCATCACAATATCCGCATTATTTTCAACACAGGCAACTGCATCATCAAGTGTTTCAACCTCAATTTCAATTTTTTTAGAAAAGCTGGCGTTTTTCTGTGCCTTTTTAAGAGCATCCAATGGAGTTCCGACAATAGCTATATGATTATCCTTTATTAAAAGCATGTCATCCAAACTGAATCTGTGAGTATCTGCACCGCCGATTTTTAAAGCCATTTTATCATATTTTCCTATTGCAGGTTGGGTTTTGCGAGTTCCTGCAATGATGACTTTTCCATCAGCCAAGTTAACATACCTGTTTGCAGCACTTGCCACACCGCTCATGCGCATCAGTAAATTCAAAGCAGTTCTCTCAACCAATAATATATCTCGGGCATTTCCATGAATGAACATCAACAAGTCGCCTTTTTTGATTTCACAGCCGTCATTCATATGAAACATGACTCTAACATTTCTTGATTCGAACAGTTCTTTAGCTACATTAATGCCTGCCAAAATACCCTCATCTTTTGAAACAATATATGCATTTACTTCATCCAATTCATCAATAACACTGTTTGAAGTCACATCTCCAAACCCTTCATCTTCTTCAAGCATATATTCAAGTATTTTATCCACATCATCACCTTAAAAAAATTTAATATATTAATTAAAATATATATTTAAATTACAATATAAAATAAGTGATTAAATTATGGAAATTACATTTTTAGGAACGTCATCTGCAGTTCATTCTTATTCAAGAAGCCATCCTTCAATTGCCCTTAAAGCTTTTGGAGAGACCATACTATTTGACTGTGGTGAAGGGACGCAAAGACAATTGATTTATGCAAAAATAAGTCCGATGAAAATTTCCAAGATTTTCATAACGCATTACCATGGAGACCATATACTGGGAATTCCTGGATTGTTGCAGTCAATGAATTTCAGGGGACGCGAAAGCAAATTAACGATTTACGGACCGGAAGGCCTTGATAATTTACGCCAGGCAATATCCCACCTTGGATTTCCTAACTTTGACTTTCCATTGGAATGGGTTGAAATTGACTCAGGAACAATAATTGAAAATGAGGAATACATAATAAAAGCACAAAGAGTCAAACACAATACATTAACTTTAGCTTATTCTGTTGAAGAACTTAAAAAACCAAGATTTTTACGTGAAAAGGCAATTGAACTGGGAGTTCCTGAAGGACCTTTGTTCGGAAAACTCCACAATGGAATTCCAGTTGAAGTAAATGGTGAAATCATACAACCCGAACAGGTTTTGGGTCCACCACGAAAAGGCAATAAACTGACTTATTCCGGAGATACCGTACCTTGTGAAGAGATGATTGAATTTTCAAAGAACTCCACCATTTTAATTCATGAATCAACATACAAAGCCGAAGACAGAGACAAAGCAGACCTGCATGCTCATTCCACTTCAACTGATGCTGCAAATATTGCACTGCAATCAGGCTCAAAAGAGCTGATATTAACTCACATCAGTACAAGATATACTGAATTGGACGATATGCTAAAAGAATCAAAAGAAATATTTGAAAAAACAAGAATTGCCAAAGATTTGATGAAAGTGGAGTTATAATATGATTTTTCCGGTGAACCCTTTAGAAACTACTCTGATGATTATTGCCATAATAGTTATAACAACAATAATAGCCAGAATTATTACAAGACTATTGAATAGATTTGAGCGCTTTAAGGATGATATGACCGGAATATATCTTATCAGAGATCTTATCGTGTACATAATTTATTTTATTGCTTTGATGGAAATTTTAAGTCTGTTTGGAATTAACTTATATGGCACATTATTGAGTTTAGGTATTGTGGGTATTGCAGTGAGTTTAGCAGCCAAAGACATAATATCCAATTTATTTTCAGGAATCATACTTATCCTAGGAAAAAGCATCAGAGTAGGAGATACTATCGAGCTGAATAATACAAAAGGAGTGATAGAAAGTATCCACTTGCGCACAACCACAATAAAAGATGATGATGGCATAGTCAGTACAATACCGAATTCAACTCTTACAAATAACTTGTTCAAATTATATAAGGCTCCTGAAAAGTACCGTATTAATATATTGGCAGGATTACCATTGAATATTGATTTGGATGAATTTAATGAATATATCATTAAAGAAATTAAACAGCTGGATGATGTTTTGGACAATCCAGAACCAAGGATTTATGCAAAAGGTATAACATTTGAAGAAACAAACATTAAAGTATCATTTTGGATAAAAGACTATAATAATAAAGATGATGATAAATTAATTATTACTAATAAAATAAGAGAATTTTCGAATAGGTGAAACGATGAGCATACAGGATGAAATAAAAGAATTGAAAGAGGAGAAAAATGCAATTATCCTTGCACATAATTACCAGCCAAAAGAAATTCAGGAAATCGCTGATTTTTTAGGTGACTCATTGGAATTATGTATTAAAGCATCTGAAATCGATGATAAGGATTTAGTTGTATTTTGTGGTGTCGATTTTATGGCAGAAACTGCATATATATTAAATCCGGACAAAAAAATTGTCATTCCAGATTTAGAGGCGGAATGTCCAATGGCTCATATGTTGCCTGAAGAAGAACTGTTGAAATCCATCGAAGAGCATCCTGATGCTGGAGTAATCCTTTATGTAAACAGTATTGCTGAGGCAAAACAACATGCAGACACATTATGTACCTCTGCCAATGCAGTCAAAGTAACTGAAAGTTTACCTCATGAAAAAATCCTATTTGGACCAGACAATAATTTAGGAGCACATGTTCAGCAAAAAATCGACAAGGAAATCATCCCGACACCAAAAGGCGGACACTGCTATGTTCACAAACTGTTCCATGTTGAAGATGTTGAACTTAAACGTGAACAATACCCTAATGCGATTATCATCTGCCACCCCGAATGTAATATGAACGTTCAGGAAGCTTGTGATGAAGTACTGTCCACCGGAGGAATGTTAAAGTTCATTGCGGAAAGCGATGCTGAAGAATTTGTTATCGGGACAGAAATCGACATGATTACAAGAATTAACTCTGAAATCCCTGGAAAAAAACTTTATCCTTTGCTTGAAGGAGCAATCTGTGAAACAATGAAACTTCACACATTGGAAAAAGTCAGAGATGCATTGAAAAATGAGTCTCCCGAAGTTACTGTTCCTGATGAAGTGGCAAGCAAATCTTTAAAAGCAGTACAGCATATGCTTGATGCATCAAAATAGCTAGTTTATTTCTAGCTTAAAATTTCTTTATTATTATTTTTCAACAAATTCCCTAATCTTATCTTCAATTTTATATAGGGAATCAGCTTCATTGGATTTGTTGGAAGCATCCAACAATATAAATTCGGAACCTTCAACAGCTTCATGAATTGGTATTGAATCATATTCAGGAACAGAAAGGTTATTATTTTTAACACCAATGACCAAAAGCCTGCATTTTATTTTATTTAACTGTGATGTTAAATCCAAAGACAATATGAACTCATTAGCTTTTTTCATATCAAAGATATCCCTAAATAAACCTTCATCGCGGAAATTTTCTAAAGAGACATCTATTTCCTGAGGAGATAATGAATAAATATAATTTATTGGAAAACTCAATAAATAATGAAGCTGTGAAAGCAAAATTAATGCTTGGGACATTGATTTATGATAAACATCCTCCTGATTTTGGATTGAAGTTTCAAGTATGTTGGTTGATAGTTTAGAAAAAACATATTTAAAACCGGAATTTATATGTGAACTTGCAAAATGAATAACAAACTCCATATCTTCAGGATAATGAATAGCCCATCCTAAAGCAATAGATCCGCCAAAAGAATAACCAAAAATACCTTTAATCTTTTTAATTTCTGGAAATTTTTCCTTTAAGAATTGTCTTTGAAAATTAACCAAATCTTCCATTTCATAAGAAGGAAAATCATTTTTTAATTCTGAAACCGATGGGGAAAATGAGTTTGAAAAGCCCAGTGATGTGATGGAAATAATGAAATAATCCTCTTGATTGAATAATTTATCCCTGCCAAATATCTGATTAAAATCATGAATGGATGAGTAGTCATCAAAAAAACCGTGGCAGAAAAGAATTGCATTAATCATATTGCCATTTTCATCATATTTCGGAGTTCCCATACTCCCATAATCAACAACAGCATCTTCAACAATTGTGCCATCATTAAATTCAAATTTCTCAATAAAATATTGTTCATTTTTTAAGAAATATTTCTCTTTATCCATTTCATCTACCATAAATACTGCTTAATGAATAATTGATAATAATCAATATTTATAATTTACTTAAAAAATTAGTAACAAATATGAAATATTCAACAAAACTGTTAAAAAATATCAAAAATATATGAAAAATGTTCATATATCTTCTAAAAAGCCAGATAAAAAAACGTTCATTTCGATTTCTTCACGCGCTATAAAATCATCGAGCCTTATCTTGGCCACATCACTTTGAAAAGGGAAAATATCTTCAAAATACAGCCTTATTTTAATAATATCTTCATTAATTGAAGTTTCTTCATCCAGATTTTCATGGAGATATTTCATTTGATTTGACAATAATCCGCTTACTTCATAATCTATGAAGGGAATTTCAACATTTTCATCAAAATCGGTTATTTTTACAATCATTTTACTCACCGAAATTTTTCATAAATTCGTTTAATTCATCAGCAATAGTTTCTAGTTCATTGAAGCATAAATGGCCGAGTTGGGAGTCCATTATAACAATTTGAGAGCCTTTAATCATTTCAGACATAGGGATTCCATCAAGTTCCGGTGGAAAATGAGGATCTTGAGCACAGGAAATGATAAATGTCTTTGATTTAATCTTGTCCAAGTCATTTTCAACATCATAATTCATGCAAGCTTCATTGCAATATTTAATGTCATATACATCCAAAAATAAGCTTTCTTCACCATACTCCTCAAAATTTTGAGACAATTCGTCCTTTGGAGTTGCCCTTAATGCTTCTTTGGAAACACCAAAATTAAATTCGGCCAAACTGGCTAAGCGGATTGTTCTTTTAATGGAATCGTTTGAAATGCCATTTTCATAATTCTCATCAGAAGTGATGATTTCATTCACGAATTTGGACAGTATATAATCATGACCTGCAACCTTGTAACTGCTTACACCAGGCATAATAAAATCTGCAAAGTCAGGGTATAATATAGCTGAAGTTAATGCAACAAAACCGCCCATGGAATTGCCTATAATACCCAAAACATGATTGATGTTGAATTTTTCAGCCAAAAACTGCTTTTGAAAGTTAACTACATCCTCTATTGTGTAGCTTGGAAATTTATTCTTTAACCCCGTAGAAGATGGAGAACATGACCCTGGAGAACCTAAAGCAGAAATTGATATGAAGAAATATTTATTTTCATCAAAAGGAGCATTTTCATGAATTAAAGGAAAAATCTTTTTTACAGATGTGAAATTGCCTAAAGAACCATGACAATAAACAATAGCATTAGTAATAAGATTTCCATCATATTTAGGAGTTCCAAATGTCATAAATTCAACATTCACAGTTTTTAAAACTTCACCATTTGTAAATTCAAATGAATCCATCACAAACGTTTCCCTTTTCTGTTCAAAATATTCCTCTTCACAAATTTTAAACCCACCATCTATTTTAATATCTAAAATTAATTTTTTAAAACAAAATATTTAAATTAATCTAACCAATGTAAAAAGTAATGAAATATAAAATTCTTGAAAGACCGGATTGTGAAAAAGCATTTGAATTAGTCGAAGAGGCATTACGAAAAAGAGCCACAATAATAATTTTTGCATGCTGCAAAGTGGAGTACGAAGGGCGTGCTTTAAGTCAGCTGAATTGGGGAGAACGCATAATACTAATCAAACCTGACGGATCATTTCTAATACATCAGGACAAAAAAGTAGAACCTGTAAATTGGCAGCCTCCAAAATCCAAAACCAGGCAATACCTGAAAGGAGACAGACTTATATTGGAAAGCCACAGAAGAACACCGAAAGAACTGTTAAGCGTTGAAATCAGACAAATCCAATTTATCAATTATGCGAATGTTGAAGACTTTGAAGAGCTTGAACAGGCAGGATATGAAAAGGACATGAGCGACATGATTATGGAAAGACCACACATTATCGAAGAAGGCTTTACTCCTAAAACAAGAGAGTACAGCGTGGAACACGGATTCATTGACATATTGGGTAAAGATAATGATGGTAATCTGATGATTTTAGAGCTAAAAGCAAGAAAAGCAGGCGTCAGTGCAGTAAAACAACTGAAAAGATACCTGGACGATTTTGAAAATAAAGAAAATGATTATCTGAAAGAATGCAAAGCACAGAAAAAGAAAATTAGAGGCTTACTTGTGGCACCATCCCTTATGGAAGATGCTCGAGAATTGATTGAAGAGGAAGGTATTGAATTTGTAAGTGTTGAACCTCCTCGTGAATTAAAAAGAGATAAAAAAATAACATTGGATGCATTCTAATTCAAGACCGCATCGTCAATTCTTTTCATTTCATCTTCATAATATTTCTTAGTGTGTTCATTTGCAGGAATTGATGTGGTGAGATGACATTCCTTTTCCAATTTGTAAATTAAATAATTTTCATCATCAAGGTCTATTGTTGAATCTTCATCCAGCAATTCCAAATTATCCAATTCATAAATGATATCATCAAATTCCTTTTGTTCCAATTCAATGACATCATCCAATTCCATTTCCTGAATTTTAGGATTTAATTGAAATGCAATTGCTACAAATCCATTCACTGTTTTATTTGAAATGTCAAATTGTGATTTTCTAATTTCATCCATACTAAATTTAATATGAGTTATAGTTGATTTAGTTACTGGGATTTCTTTTGATAAGCCTATTTGATTGATTTCATATGAATTTTTCCAATTTCCAAGTTTATAAACTGCATAATTTATATCATTAACATTAATTTTTTTATCATCAGACATTTGAATCACTCTTACTATTATATTATAATCATTTACTTTAAATAATATAAGTAATAAAACTAAATTTTAATGGAGGTTAATCTGTGAAAAAATGTCCTGAATGTGGAAATCCTAGTTATGATGGTGCTCCAGTTTGTGGAAATTGCGGTTATAAATTTCCCAAACCTAAAGTAAAAGCTATTAGAGAAGAGGATATCTTCGAAGACAGACCAATAATAAATAAAAATGGAAATGAACCAAGTACATTACAAATTTTAAAAGACAATAAACTTGTTATTGGTGCCATTTTACTTATAACAATTATAGTGATTGGTATAATTATAGCTACAGGACCAGCTACCGAAACATCAACTAGTGTTGATGGAGCTCAAAAATATTCAAACGCTGGCGTTTCATTCACATATCCATCAGATTGGAGTGAAACAAATGGAAGCGATGAATTACACGAAGATGCAATCTTCTTTGAAGGTAGCAATGGTACTTTTATTGAGTATTACACTGTTTCTAGTGAATTTTCATCAATATATGAAATAAATAGTCAGAGAATTAGTTCTGCTCAAGAAAATGGAGATTACATAAATACAATTCAAACAATTCAATTAGATGGAAAAAATACGTCTGATGTTGTCTTAGAAAACTACGATGGTAGTTATACAAGATATGTATCATTATTATCTAATGGTAATTTATATGTATTGAAATTTAATGGAAACACATTAGATTCTGTTACATCTAATGAAACTGAAGCTGTATTACAATCTATACATATTGAATAGTATGAATACTTTCATACTTTCAATTTAATTTTTAAGCATAATATGACTAAAATAAAGATAGCTTTATGTCAAATGAATGTTATTGACAATAAGCAGGAAAATATTTTAAAAGCAACTTCGATGATTAATGAAGCTGCTAGTTTCGATTCTGATTTTGTTGTTCTTCCAGAAATGTTCAATTGTCCTTATTCTAATGAAAAATTCATTGAATATGCTGAAGAAGAAAAATTAAGTTCTACTTTAGATATTATTTCTAAACTAGCCAAAAAAAATGAAATTTATATTTTAGCCGGATCAATTCCTGAAAAAGAGAATTCGAAAATATACAATACAAGCTATCTCTTTGACAGGAAAGGAAAAATAATTGCAAAACACAGAAAGATGCATCTTTTTGATGTGGATGTTAAAGACGGAATCTATTTTAAGGAATCAGATACATTAACACCAGGCAATGAATTCAATGTTGCTGAAACAGAATTTTCTAAAATAGGTATGGGAATATGCTATGATGTCAGATTTCCGCAATTAGCCCAAATAAATGTTAAAAAAGGCGCTGAAATTTTATTCTATCCAGGTGCGTTCAATATGACAACCGGCCCTGCACATTGGGAATTGCTGTTTAGATCAAGAGCTTTGGATAATCAGGTATTTTGCATAGGCGTTGCCCCTGCATTGAATGAAGATGCTGATTATCACAGCTACGGCCATTCAATTGCTGTAAATCCTTGGGGAGAAGTAATTTGTCAGCTAGAATATGGGGAAGAATTAAAAATTATAGAAATAGACTTGGATGAAATAAAAAAAGTTAGGGAAGAAATCCCTGTTTTAAAAAATAAAAGAAATGATTTATATGAAATAATCGAAAAATAATTATCTCATTTTTTCCAATCTTTTAACAAACCAGTCTTCTTTTCCCGGTTTTTTCTCGGACAATACTTCAATAGCCTTTTCAAGAACAGCTATTTCATTGTCATCCTGACGCAATTTTCTATATAAAACAGCTAATCTTTTATATGGAGCGTCCTTATCAGTTCCGGAATCGACATATTTTTCATATTCTTTGATTGCTTTTTGAGGATTGGTCTTTTCCATTTCTTTAATAGTTTTCATTGGAATTGTACTTGATACAACTTTGCCTTCAGCTTTTGCCTTTTGAATCTTTTCAGCTTTTTTAATTGCCTTATTACATGATTTTTTGAAGTCTTTTTCAGATTCGGCACGTCTGGCTTTTTTGATTAAGTCAATGGATTCATCGGATGCCAAATCAGCACAGGCATAAATTGTTGCTAATTTTACACCCCAATCTTCATCATCCAGACCTTTGGCAATTGTATCCAATTCCCCGTGAGCCTGAAGTTCGCCTAAAGCACGGATTGATACCTTCCTAACACCAAAATCTTCATCGCTTACTGCTTCGGCAAATAGAGGAATAGCTTTTTCATTATTAGTTTCTTTTAAAGCGAATGCTAAAAATCTTTTATTTTTTCCTGTTTCAGATGTGAATTTAGAAACTAATCTATCGAATGCGACATTGCCCATATTTCCTAAAATTTCAGCAGCTTTAAATCTAACCTGTGCATTTTCATCAGTTGTAGCTTCAATTAACGGATCAATAGCTTCTTCATCAGTTACACCAATTAATGATTCAATGGCTTCTTTTCTAATACTTACATCTTCATTTTGAAGATTTTCTATCGCTTCAGTCATTGTTAGATTAGACATTTATATAACCTCTAATGTTAATATATTAAAATATTAGATTTTGTAAATATATAATCTTTTAAGAAAAGGATTGCTGATAATATGATTCAGGAGCAGACTAAAAATTATTCAAAAAAAGAGATTTATAAAACCCTCCACCCATGGGTTAGAAAATGGTTTGACTCCAAATTTGAAGATTTTACTCCTGCTCAGAAAAAATCAATCGTCGAAATCCATAAGAAGAATAATGTATTGGTTTCATCACCGACAGGCTCCGGGAAAACATTGACTGCATTTTTATCAGTCATCAGCGAGCTTACAGCATTATCCGAAAAGGGAAAACTTGAAGATAAAGTTTATTGTATTTATATCTCCCCATTAAAGGCACTGGACAATGATATTGAAAAAAACCTGGATGAACCTTTAGAGGAGATAGAAAAACTTTCCGGGAAAAAATTGGGCATCAGAAAAGCCGTGAGAACCGGAGACACCACACAATACCAAAGACAGAAGATGCTTAAAGTACCTCCGCACATTCTCATTACAACACCGGAAACATTATCAATTCTTCTTGTAGCACCAAAGTTTAGAGAAAAATTAAGTCATGTGAAATACGTGATTATTGACGAGATACATTCTCTTGCTGAAAACAAACGGGGTGTTCATTTAAGTTTATCCCTTGAGAGACTGCAGCATCTGGTTGGTGGCTTTACAAGAATAGGGCTTTCTGCTACAGTCAGTCCCATTGAAGAAGTTGCAAAATTTTTAGTGGGATATGAATATGGTGTTGAAAGGAACTGCAGCATAGTTAACATAAACTATCTCAAGGAACTGGATATGGAAGTGATGTGTCCTGTCAGCGACATTACAATAGCTGATGAAGAGGATACCCGTTTAGGATTATACAGCTTGCTTGATGATTTAATCCAGGAAAACAAAACAACACTGATTTTTACAAATACCCGTAGCGGAACAGAAAGATTTGTCTATAACCTCAAAAAAATGTTTCCAATGAATTACAACAGCGAAAACATCATGGCACACCATTCATCCCTTTCCAAAGAAGTCAGACTGGAAACTGAAAATAAACTGAAAGAGGGTGAGCTGAAAGCGGTCGTATCATCAACATCCCTTGAATTAGGTATTGATATCGGATACATTGACTTGGTTGTACTTGTTAATTCCCCAAAATCCGTATCAAGAGCCCTTCAAAGAATAGGCAGAAGCGGACATAAGCTGCATGAAAAGTCAAGAGGAAAAATCATCGTGACGGACAGAGATGATCTGGTGGAATGTTCTGTTCTTTTGAAAAATGCCAAGGAAGGCAAAATAGACAGGATTCAGATTCCGACAAACTGTCTGGATGTTTTGGCACAGCATATCTACGGAATGGGAATCGAAAATCCCTGGGATATTGACTATGCATATGATGTTATCCGCAAAAGCTATTGCTATAAAGATTTAAGCAGAGATGACTATGAGGACGTTCTGAGCTATTTGGCCGGAGAATACGGTGCACTTGAAGAAAGATACGTTTATGCAAAAATATGGATTGATTATAATGAAAATACCTTCGGCAAGAGAGGAAAATTAGCCAGAATGCTTTATTCAACAAATATCGGAACTATTCCCGACAGTTCAGGGGTTTTGGTTAAATGTGATGGTGAAACTGTAGGTAAAATTGAAGCGGAATTCATGGAAAGACTTAAAAAGGGTGATACTTTTGTTTTAGGTGGAAACACTTACAGATTCAATTACGGCAAAGGAATGACAATTAATGTCAGTCCATCCAGTGGACCGCCAACGATACCCTCATGGTTTTCACAGCAGCTGCCATTGTCCTTTGATTTGGCAATGGACATACAGCGATTTAGGGCACATATGGATTCAATGTTTCAATACAGAAGAAGCAAGGAAGACATAATGGAATTCATCTACGATTATCTCTATGTTGACGACTTTGCGGCAAATTCCATTTATGAATATTTTGTCGAACAGTTCAAGTATGCTCAGATACCGAGCAACAGAAAATTACTGATTGAATATTACCGTGGTTTTGGTGACAGACGCTTTGTAATATTTCACAGTTTATTCGGAAGAAAGGTAAATGATGCGCTCTCCCGTGCAGTAGCTTACCTTGTGGCAAGAAGATACAATATGAATGTTACAATATCCATATCAGACAATGGATTTTACTTGAGTTCCGACAGTAAAATTGGCGGACTGGAATCATTTAAGGAATTAACTCCTGAAAACTTCAAGCCGATACTTACACAGTCCCTTGAAAAAACAGAAACCCTGGCAAGCAGATTCAGGCATTGCGCCGGAAGGTCACTGATGACTTTAAGGAAATACAAAGGCGAATCCAAATCAGTAGGCCGCCAGCAGGTGCGTGGAAAGATATTGCTTAAATTCGTGCGGGAAATGGATGAGAATTTCCCTATTTTAAAGGAAGCTAAAAGAGAATCACTGGAAGATTATATGGATGTTGAAAATGCTCAAAAAGTAATAGAATGGATTGCCTCAGAAGAAATGGAAATAAAAACAATCAATACTGTAATACCAACCCCATTTGCTTTTAATTTAGTTTCTCAAGGATATCTTGATGTATTGAACCAGAATGACCGTGCAGAATTTACAAAAAGAATGCATCTGGCAGTGCTTGAAAAAATTAAAGACAAATTATCGGATATCTATTAATCAAAAATCATATTTAAAAGATGAATATATAAATTAATGTAGTTAAAAAAATAATTTCATTAAAAAGGTGAAATAATGACTAAATGGAGTGCAGTGATTATAGGTTTTATATTAACCGTTATGGTAAGGGCATTTATTCCACATTATGAGTTCATCGGATTACTTGTTGTAGGATTCATTGTAGGTTACATTGCACACTCAGGAACCCTTGGAGGACTGTGGAATGCTGCTGTTGCAGGTGCTTTAGGCACAATAATAACTGCAATAATATTTATTTTTATGGCAACATTTGGTGGAAGTTTAACTGGAATCTTTGGAGGGCTAGTCGGATTTACCGTATCCGGAGTAGCAAGTTTGATAGAAGTTGTAAAACAACTGATTTATTATGCAATAGTAATGGGAATTACTGGAGCGGCAGGAGGATTTTTCAATTCAAGAAATAAGGAGTAAATAATATGGCATTAAAAGGGGATATTGATTGGAAAGCATTAATTATAGGTGCTGCGGCATCAGCAGCAATGGTAATTATAGGATCTTATGGATATGACTGGGCATACCTTTTCGCATCCATCGGTTTATTATATGTCGGATACACGGCAATCAACATAAAATATGGTGCTATTCTCGGTGCATTAGCTTCCACACCAATTGTATATCTGATGTTTCAGGGAGCACTCGGAGAATTCAGCGGAGAGTTCTTTACATCACCTACAGGAACAGTCAGTGTTGTAGTACTCATTCTTCTTATAGGTGCATTAATCGGATTTGTTGGTGCATGGGCAAAAAGAGACCGTGTAAAAGCAAAGGAAGAGTACGAAAAAAAACAGAAAATTGGTAAAAATAAAAATAAAAAGAAAAATAATAACTAAAATTATGTTATTATTTTTTCTAATTCTTCTTTTTCAATTGCATTTTTGATTTCAAGAGCAATTCTTCTACCCATACTCATAGGTTTACCGTAAGTTAGGTATGAGTAAGGAGAACCGTCCATAAATGTATTTGTTCCACCATCAGTTCTTGCACTGATTTCAAAACAGATTACCTCAAGGTTATCGTTGACTAATGTTTGCATACAGAACGGACCGTTTAATCCAGGTTCAACTAATTTTTTAGCGCTTTCAACCAGTTTATCCGCCATGTCAAACACTTGTGGAAGTAATGATTCTCTTATTACAGCAGGGTGGTTACCTGTTACAACATAAGAAGGACTTAAATCAATGTCAAGTTGGTCTTTTGCAGGCATTCTTACAAAACCGTCAATACTGGATTCATATCTTGTATCCATACCCATCAGTTCAACTTTATCTTCCAGTGCTGAGTAGAAATAGTGTATACAGTAATTACATCCTGAAACATATTCTTCAATGTGTGCTGCTTCGACATCAGAATCTTCTAACCATCCACGAGATTTCATAGCTTCAATTTTAGAGTCGAATTCTTCTGGAGATGATGCTACAAAGTAACCTCTTCCTCCTCTTGCTCCAGGGAACTTGACCATTACTGGCCTGTCAATTTGTGATGGGTCATCATACTTATAAGGAATACGGACATTACCTTCAACAAGCAATGCTCTTTCTTTATCTCTTTCAGCTTCCCATCTTAAAACATCCCTATTACCGAACATAGGAACATTGAACTTGTCTTCAACATTATCCAAACCTGCGTAAGCAACAAAAGAACCGTGTGGAATGACAATTGCATTCATATCTCTTAATTGCTGTTGAACATCCTCATTTACAATGTCTTTGAATTCATCAACAATAATGTATTCATCAGCTACATCAAATCTCTGATATGGGACTTCTCTTCCCTTTTCACAGACAATAGCTGTTCTGAATCCTTCCTCTTTTGCTCCTTGTAAAATATGTAAAGAAGTGTGGCTTCCAAGGGTTGCAAGGGTTATTTCATCTTTATCATATTTACTTAAAATCTCCAAGATATCTTCTTTTTTAACTTCTCCCATAATAACCAAATCCTTGATTAGATAATATATTTTATATATTTATAAATTAATAACTCTTTTTATTTGAACAAATGATTAAAAGCAATGATGACAAAAATATATTTGAGGATAAAATTATGCTAATAGGATTAATTTCAGATACACATATTCCGGATAGGGCCAGACAAATTCCAGGAAATGTTTTGGAATCATTTAAAGATGTTGATTTGATAATACATTCCGGAGATTTAACTACAACAGCAGTCATTGATGAATTGGAAAAGATTGCTCCTGTGACTGCAATTCAGGGAAACATGGATAGAGTTGCAGGTCTTGACCTGCCAACATCACAAGTCATTGATGTGGAAGGCGTGAAAATTGGAGTTGCCCATGGAGAAGTCTATCCAAGGGGAGATACCCAGCAGTTATTGTATTTGGCAAGAGAACTGGACGTTAACATACTCGTTACGGGCCATTCTCATCAGCCGAAAATAGAGCAGGTTGAGGATGTTTTACTTTTAAATCCTGGAAGCCCTATTGTTCCCAGGCTAGCTGACAGGACAGTTATGTTGCTTGAAATTAATGATAAGAATGTGGATGTAGAGATAGTTAAGATTGGTGCGCCTGTATGCAGTGCACTTGATTTTAATCAATATCCGAGGGATTGAAATGGGAAGCAAATGGCAGATGGAAAGAAAAAAAGACCCTTACTACAAAAGAGCTAAAGCAGAGGATTATCGTTCAAGAGCATCATATAAACTCAAGCAATTAGACAAGAAATATAAAATCATTAAAAGCGGAAATACCGTTGTTGATTTAGGTGCAGCACCTGGTGGCTGGTCACAAGTGGCATTGGAAAAAGTTGGTGAAGAAGGAATTGTTGTCGGTGTTGACTTGAACCGTATTGGGGCACTTCCAGAAGAGAATTACTTCAGAATTAAAGGAGACTTCACCACCGAAGAGGTACAGGGAAAGATTATGCGCGTAATCGGCGGTAAGGCGAAAGTTGTCATGAGCGATGCCTCACCGGAATTGTGCGGCATTAAAAACCTGGATCAGTTAAGATCCATTGATTTGACCAATTCTGTTATCGGAATAGCCGACAATATCCTGGAACATAAGGGAAATCTTGTCATGAAAGTATTTCAGGGACCGGAATATAAGGAAATGTTGGATGGGCTTAAAAAGAAATTCAGACAGGTCAAAACTACAAAACCACCATCATCCCGTAAAAAAAGTTCAGAAATGTACGTTGTTGGCTTAGGTTATAAACATCGCATAAAAAAATAAAGAAAAAGAAGTTTAAAGATTTTCATATGCTTGATGAGCAGTAGCCAATTTTTCTTTAGCGAACTCAATTCTACTATCGACATCATTTGATGGTTTGCCTGCATCCAGTGCAGATTGGACATTGTCAATAGCTGAGGCTGCTCGTGAAAGTTCTATTCTAGCATCATTATATTTTTGAATATCATCAGAATCACCAGCATAATAAGTTGATTTTATGGAATCGAACTTGGATTCCAAATCCCCATATTCAGCTTTGAGTTGGGCCAAATCATCATACTGATTTCCGGAAGATATTTCATCAGTAATTGACTCATTAACGATACTAAATCCAACATAAGCAACTACAATGATTGTTGCAATAATCATGATAATTCCAACAACAGAAATTAACATAGAAGTGGATTTGAATAAGCTTAGTCTTGATTTTCTCATATTAACCTCATTTCAATATATTAAATATATAATTTATAAATTTTAATATATAATTTTTACCTAAAAAATTCTTTTTATTCCTAAAATTGAATCAAAATCACTGTCAAATGATACTATTTTGTTTATTCCCAAACTTTCCATAGACTTAAGTATAGTGCAATCAGAATAATTGATAGCCCCATTATAGTGTAAATATAAATCAATAGCATCATTATATTCATTGCTGTTTAAATAATGGATATCGCAAGAATTTAATATTATTTCAATAGATTCTTTAATAATGTATCCTTGTTTGATTTTTTTACATTTGCTTAAGAAATTGATTGTTTCTGTAAGAACCGTATTATTAATAATCAAGTTCCCGCCATCAATCAAACCGATTAGTTCATTTGCACGAGGATTGTTAACATCATTAGTCAGCAATAATCCCACAAGAAACGAAGTATCAACAAAAATCATAGCTCCCGTCTTCCCAATTGTTTTTTGATTTCAACTGAATCAGTAGTGTATGGTAAAGTAATGCTATTCGCCAAATCCTTAAGGGATCCTTTTTTATTGGGCTTTTTTGATTCGGATAATCCCTTAATAATCCATAATTTAATCAATTCTGTTTGGGTCATTCGTGATTCGACTGCAAATTCCTTAATTTGATATATTAAATCTTCATCAAGTCTTAACGAGATCTGTTTGGTTGCCATGAAAACACCTTTTGCTACATTGGTAGCAATATATATTTATATATTAATATATAATTTTTACTTTTCAAATGCTCTATGCAATTATTTTTTAAGCATGAAAACTTAATGTAATATTAATGAAATCTACTACTAAATCACAAACATTAATTACAAAATTTGAAGAATTTTTTGCAACTTCATATAAGGATGATGTGTTTGAAATTCTTGAAACGTACCCGGATAACAGATCGCTGACCGTGGATTATAATATTTTGGAAGTATTCGATCCAGACTTGGCGGATTTGTTGGTTGAAAAACCTGAAGAGGTTATTGAAGCGGCACAAATAGCTGTTAAAAATATTGACCCTCTGGCGAAAGATGCTGATTTAAACATTCGTTTTAAAAATCTGACCAATATTATACCATTAAAGATACTGTTAAGTAAATATATCGGAACATTCGTTGCTGCGGAAGGAATCGTTAGGAAAACAGATGAGATAAGGCCACGTATTGAAACTGCAGTCTTTGAATGTAGGGGATGTATGCGTCTTCACGAAGTTGAGCAAACTTCCGACAGAACAATATTGGAGCCTTCATTATGTGGAGAATGCGGAGGAAGGTCTTTCAGACTGCTTCAGGAAGAATCTCATTATATCGATACTCAAACCGCAAGAATGCAGGAACCTTTAGAGAATTTATCCGGAGGAACCGAACCTAAACAAATGTTAATGATTTTGGAAGATGATTTAGTAGATGAATTAAATCCAGGGGACAAAGTAAGAATTACTGGTACTTTAAAAACATTTAGGGAGGAGCGAAGCGGAAAATTCAAAAATTACATTTATGTAAATCATATCGAACCTTTAGAACAGGAATTTGAAGAGCTTCACCTTTCAGAAGAGGATGAGGAAGAAATCCTGGAATTGTCAAAAGATCCCAATATCTATGAAAAGATAATCAAATCAACTGCACCATCAATCAGAGGATATCGTGATGTAAAAGAAGCTATCGCATTGCAGTTATTCGGTGGATCTGCAAAGCAATTGGAAGATGAAACCAGATTAAGGGGAGATATTCACATCCTTATTGTTGGGGACCCTGGTATCGGTAAGTCCCAGATTCTTAAATACGTTTCCAAACTGGCTCCGAGAAGCATATATACCAGTGGTAAAGGTACCACAGGAGCAGGTCTGACTGCAGCGGCTGTAAGAGACGAACTAGGTGGATGGTCACTGGAAGCAGGTGCATTGGTTTTAGGAGACCAGGGTAACGTATGTGTTGACGAACTGGACAAGATGAGGTCTGAAGACCGTTCAGCACTTCACGAAGCTTTAGAACAACAGACCGTAAGTATTGCAAAAGCAGGTATTATGGCAACTTTAAATTCGAGATGTTCTGTGCTTGCTGCTGCAAACCCTAAATTCGGAAGATTTGACAGATTCAAAGTACTGGCTGATCAGATTGAATTGCCACCCCCAATTCTATCCCGTTTTGATTTGATTTTTGTCGTTGAAGACAAACCAAGCAGAAAAGGGGATTCAGAATTGGCTCAGCACATTCTTAATATTCACCAGTCAAATACTGTTGATTATGAAATCGAACCAGATTTACTTAGAAAATACATCGCATATGCACGTAAAAACGTCAATCCCGTTTTAAGTGATGAAGCAAATGAAGTATTGAAAAATTTCTATGTGGATACGAGAAACAGCAGCGGCAATACTGAAGAAAACTCCGTTGTTCCAATTACTGCAAGACAACTTGAAGCTATTATTCGTTTAGCAGAAGCCTGTGCCAAAATGAAATTAAAAGAAGTTGTTGACAAAGAAGATGCTAAAAAAGCAGTCAGATTGCAGATGGCATGTCTCAAGGAAGTCGGAGTTGATCCAGAAACTGGTGAGCTTGAAGCTGACATCGTTGGCGGAGGAAGACCTAAATCTGAGAGAGACAAAATGGGTGTTATAGTTGACGAAGTAAAATTGCTTGAAGAAGAATATAACGGCCAGGCCCCTGTTAATGTTTTAAAGAACAATATGGAAGAAAAACATGATGTGAGTGAGGATAAAGTCGAAAATCTCATTAGAAACCTAACGCAACGTGGAATCTTATACGAACCAGGTGCAGGATATGTGAAAAGAGTTTAAAAAATAAGTATAGGTATTGAATAATGATTTTAACAATAACTTAATAAATGATTAAAATCATAATTAATATATTATACTTATACTGATTTTTACGGAGTGATAATATGGATAAATATGAAGATTTATTAGAAAGAGCAATAGACCAGTTACCTCCTGAAGTATTTGAACACAAAAGATTTAAAATTCCTAAAGCTTATTCAGATATCCAAGGTAATAGAACATTCATTAAAAACTTTAAAGAAGTGAGTGAAGGATTAAATAGAGATCCTCAACATTTATTAAAGTTCTTAATGAGAGAGTTAGGTACTGCAGGTAATGTAGATGGTGCAAGAGCAATATTGCAGGGTAAATTTACCCATTACTTAATTAATGAAAGAATTGAAGATTATGTGGACAAATATGTAATTTGCCACGAATGTAACAGACCAGATACTAAAATTATAAGAGAAGGCAGAATATTCCTATTGAAATGTTCCGCTTGTGGTGCAACCGCTCCGCTCAAACAATTATAATTTTTTATCTTTTTTACTTATTTTTTAAATGATTTTTATGTTTTGTATAGAATGCGGAAGCGAAGATAAACAGATGGTTGGGGAAATCTGCATAGATTGCTTTTTAAAAGAATTTGAAATGATTGAAATTCCCGAAAACATTATTGTTGAAATATGCAGCCATTGTAACAGCCGTTTAGAGGAAGGAAAATGGAGCGAATCATATCTTCCGGAAGAAGAAATAATATATCGTGCTCTTGAGAGAAATATAAAAATCAATGATTTGGTTGAAAATGAAGAAATCAACCTTGAAATTGACCAGATTAAAGGCACAATAGCTAACTGTTTTGTTGAAGTTGTTGGTGATGTTTATGGAGTTTCAATTGATGAAACACATGACACTCAGGTAAGAATTCAAAAAACCGTTTGTCCAACATGCAGCAAACTTCAGGCAGGATATTACGAATCAGTTATCCAATTTAGAGCAGACAAAAGAGAGATTAAAGCTGAAGAATATAAAAAGGCGGATGAAGTTGTCGCAAGAACGTTGGATAAGCAGGCAAAAGTGGATAAACTAGCTTATTGTCCGCAGATTGCCAAATTAAAAGAAGGTTATGATTACTATATTGGATCTTTAAAGACGGGAAGAAAAGTTGCCGAAGCACTGAAAGAGGAATTTGGTGGAGTCATTAAAGAATCACCAAGACTCATCAGCGAAGACAAATCAACCGGAAAAGGTCTTTACAGAATTTGGATTTCTATTAGGATTCCTGAATTTGAAATCAATGATATTGTAGAATATGAAGATAAGATAATACAAGTGAGTGACATTGACAAAAATAGGGTTGTGGGAACAGATATTAAGACAAACAAGAAGCATAACATTCCAATGAAAAGTTTGGAAAACATAAAACTCGTTAAAAAAGAATCAGAAATAGAAACCACAACAATAATATCAATGTCTCCAAAAATAATCCAAATTTTGGATCCGAGTGATTTTTCTGCAGTCGATTTGGAAATGCGGGATGAATTTAAAGATTACAATATTGGTGACGAAATCAGAATTATTAAAATTGATAATTACATTTACTTGATTAAATAAGTGATAAAATGAATATTGAAGAAAAAATTCAGTTAATTGAAGAAGGAACCCTGGAAGTTATAGACCGTGAAGAACTAAAAGAAGTGCTTGAAAAAGACCAGCCTATAGCTTATACAGGTTATGAACCTTCAGGTAAAATCCATTTAGGGCATGCTGTAACTGTACAGAAACTTAAAACCCTACAAAAATTAGGTTTTAAAATTAAAATATTGCTTGCAGATTACCATGCATTTTTAAATGGAAAAGGAACAGTTGAAGAGATAGCGGAAACTGCCGAATACAATAAAAAATGTTTCCAGGCATTAGGTCTTGACGAAACAACCGAATATGTTTATGGCTCATCTTTCCAATTAGAACCTGATTATACTGATAAAGTTTATAAATTAGCTACATTAACTACATTGAAAAGAGCTAGAAGAAGTATGGATCAAGTAAGTCGTGCAGATGACAATCCTAAAGTAGCTAGCGTGATTTATCCGATAATGCAGACTGTAGATATGGCTGCACTTGAAGTGGATATCGCATTAGGCGGAATGGAACAAAGAAAAATCCAAATGTTAGCCCGTGAAAACCTTGAAAAAATTGGTGAAAACGTTCCAGTATGTATCCACACACCATTATTGCACGGTCTTGACGGTGACGCTAAAATGTCTTCAAGCAAAGGAAATTATATTGCAGTAGATGATTCAGTTGAAGAAATCACCAAAAAAATCAATAAAAGCTACTGTCCACAGGGAGAAATTGAAGGAAATCCAATGATTGAAATTGCAGAAACCTTTGTATACCCAAATCAAGATACTTTACTTATCAAAAGACCTGAAAAATTCGGAGGAGACATTGAATTAACTCACGACGAATTAATTAAGGAATTTGGTGAAGGCAACTTACACCCAATGGATTTGAAAAACGGAATTAAAGATTTCTTAATTGAATTCTTTGCTCCGGTTAGAGAATATATGGAGGAAAATTAAATGGTCGAAGAAAAAGAAGAGTTCGAAATGGGTTTACCGAACGGCGTCGGTGAACAAATGCTTGCTCATGCATTTGAAAAGTTTGATATTAAATTGGAACAAACTGAATTCGGTCCTAAAATTATTGGAGAATACGATGAGCTTGTTAAAGTTAAAGAATTTTTAGCTAATGCGATTGCTGAAAGGATAAAAGAATTAGAAGGATAATTATTCTTCTTTTATTTATTTTTTATGAAAAACTATAAAAACTACATTTCATACATTTTAGGCCTATTTGTAATGACAATAGGCATAGCATTTTCAATTAAATCTAATTTAGGAATATCTCCAGTCAGTACAATACCATACACCATGACTGTCATCTGGGGCGTTGAGATAGGAATAGCCACAATCATTTTCCATTGCATACTTGTTTTAATTCAGTACATACTGCTACAAGACAGATTTGGTATGAAAAACTTGAGCCAGATACCTGTTGGGATAATATTCGGGTTTTTTACAAGTTTCTCTGTTTATATATTATCTTTCATTCCAGAATCAACAAGTTTCTTAATATCGTTAATATATATGATTATCAGTATTTTTACAATAGCATTTGGAATATTTCTGTATTTGCCACCTAATCTGATACCTCTTGCAGGAGAAGGTGCCATGCAGGCCGTTTCAATTGTTTTTAATAGAAAATTTTCAAACGTTAAAATCGGATTTGATGTGACAATGGTGGTGATATCCGCAATAACATGCCTATTTTTCATACATTCCCTGGGCAGCGTTGGTTTAGGAACGATTATTTCAGCCATTTTTGTTGGCATGGCACTGAAGTTAATTGTAAAATTATACACATCTGTTACTGGAAAAACGGTTGATTTAAAGTCAATGTAGACCATTTTAAAAAAATCATCAACATCTTATAAACAATACCTCCCATTATTTTTACACAGGATTTTCAACACAAAAATTAATAAAATTTATTCAAGCATACTTTAATAAATAAATAAAATTTAAAAAATATCAAATATACTTTATAGTGTTGCATAATCAGCCAATATAAAAAATTTTTTGATAAAACTTAAAAATAAAATTATAAACACCCCAATTAACACCAAAATAATTTTAAAGCAATATTATTAAAAATCACTCATTTAAAATAAAGTATAACGACCCATATATTTACCCAATTTATCAATTTAACTTTAAAAATACCATAGTTTATATAGTATAAATTAATACTTTTTAATTAAGTGAAGGTGATTGTATGAAACGATTTACTAAAATGGAATATGATAATCCAGACGAAATGGTTTTTGGTTTTGCAAAACACCCTGTAAAAACAAAGTATGATATCGAAATCGGTGCAGGATATGTCAATCCAATTATCAAAGTAGCTCCTAAAGAAGGCAGTGAAAAGTCAATGGAAAGTATGGTTGCAGAATGTAAAAATATTGCCATCAGCGCATGTCAAAGAGCATTGAATATAGGTTTGCCTTCTTTCATAATAGAACAGGAACACATTGCTCAACAGACTGCAAATCCCGAATGGGCAGGCGCCTGTACGCAGGCACAAGTCGAAGTGCTTGAAAAATTCCATGACGAATATGGGATAAAAGTAGCGCTTAAAGCAACCCCTGCAGATATTAGGGATGAAGAAAAGGGATCAGACTACAGAACATCACAGCAATATCAAAATGTAATGGAATCTGTAGAACAGTGCTGTGAAAATGGCGCATCAATAATCTGTATTGAAACAACGGGAGGAAAATCCGTTTCAGATTATGGAATATCAAGAGGAGATCCAAGAGCAATTCTCTTTGGTATTGGAGTATTGGGAAGTATCGATATGGAATTTATGTGGGAGGAAATTGTTAAAATATGTAACAAACACAATGTGATTCCTGGAGGAGATACGAACTGTTCACAATCAAATACAGCAATGTTTTTGGCAGGAGGATTGCTTGATAAAGACTGTTCACATACATTGGCAGCGATAGCTAGAGGTATTGGTGCAGGAAACAGTTTAGTTGCTGTAGAATGCGGTGCAAAAGGACCTCTTAAAGATTGTGGATATGAAAATCCTATTGTTAAAGCAATAAGTGGAGTGCCAATTGCAACCGAAGGTAAAAATGCTGTGTGCGCACATTCAGATTTGATGGGTAACCTGATTGCCGGAATATGTGACTGCTGGAGTAATGAATCCGTTTATCACAGGGAAGAAATGGGTGGAACAACACCAGAAGTTTGGCTGCAGGCTACCGGATTTGAAGCTTCATTAATGAACACCGCAATCCAAACCGGTGAAGAAAAAACTCTAAGAGATTTATACACATTAACAGACAAATACAGAGATCCACAGGCATTAATCTTAGCATATGACAACGCATACAGAATAGGTCAGGCCATTGTTGAACATGGTGAAGACCCATATCAAAGAAGTATCGCAGCGGCTCTGGAAGTCGGAGCAATAATTCAGGAAGCAGTAGATTCTAAAAAGATGCAATTGACCAGATTTGAACAGGACAGCCTGGACAGTGCAATGAGAACATTCAGAAAATTGCCAGAAGACTCTGCCAAATTCATAAAACGTAGCGTAAGAAGATATGGTCGTAAAGTTGAAGATTTCGACCCTAAAAACTATGAATTATAAATGAGGGATTGAAATGAGTTATAAAGATTTAGAAGATAAAATTAACCAAGAAAAAATATCTGTCAGATATAATGTCGTTGCTGAAGGTGCAGCAATGAAAGCAGAAGATTATCCTGAAGTTAAAGAAATCCTTCCAACAGACGAACCATTCAGAAAAATTGCATTGGAAATATTATATGAAGATAAAATCAATGCACTGAAAGACGTTAAAAAATCACTTGATGATGGTGTTTCACCAATTGAATTAATTAACAACGGTTTGATGAAAGGAATTGATGCTGTAAGTACACTATACACCAAAGGAGTTTATTTCTTACCTGATTTAATGCTTGCCGGAGATGCTATGATGGAAAGTGTTAAAGAATGTGAAAAGGTTCTAGGACGTAAAAGCGATACTAAAGGAACAGTGGTCTGTTTTGTGGCTGAAGGAGACCCTCACGATATCGGTAAAAACTTGATTTTAATGTTTTTAAGAGCTGGAGGATATGAAGCTATAGACTTAGGTCGTGACGTTCCTGCCCAAAGAGTCGTTGAAGCAGTAAAAGAACACAATCCGTTATTCATGACAGGAACTGCCCTTATGACCACAACAATGACTGCATTTCCAAAAGTTGTTGAAGCACTTGAAGAAGCAGGTCTTGAAGTTCCTGCTATCGGATGCGGCGGTGGAGCAGTCCGTAAAGATTATGTGGAAACCATGCCTATGACCGTTTACGGTGTAGAAGCATATCACACTCCAAAACTAGCTGATGCAATATTAAATGACAACAAAAACTGGGAAGATTTAAGAAAAGAATACAGTGACGTTGTCGGCGAATTCGTATCAGAATATGCGAGTTAAATAAAATGAATGAAGAATTTGGGATAGCTATAGATATTGGAACAAGCGGTATTCGAGCACAAAGTTATGATTTAAATACCAATAAAACAATATCTACAGCAATAACCTTAAGACATCCCTTGCCGGGAGCCAATGTTGTCGATCATCTTCATTTCGCACTGGAAATTGGGGTTGATGAAGCACACACATTATTGATGAGAGCTATAAACAAAGTTATCTCCAATTTGGATATTGAAAATATTAGAAAGATTGCCGTATGCGGAAATCCCATACAGTTATCTCTATTCAACAATATTGAAATTAGGGATTTGGCTTTTTGGGGTGAAAATGCTTTAAAGGAACAGAACATAACTCCACCATCCAGAAAATCAAAGGTTATCAAATCATCCGAAATCGGATTGGATGCTGGTGATGATGTTGATGTTTACATCCCCCCTGCGATAAAGCATGAAATCGGTGCTGATGCATTGGCAATGCTTTACAAATCTGATGCCTTAAACAAAAATGAAGATTCATTGATTATTGACTTTGGAACCAATGCCGAAATGGCGCTTATTGTTGAAGGTGAAGTTTACACCGCTTCTGCAGCTGCAGGCCCTGCAATTGAAGGACAGACAATAGAAAAAGGCAGACTGGCTTCCCCAAATACAATTTGTGATATCGAAAAGGAAAATGAATACTGGAGAATGAAAATTCTTGACGATGAGTTATTTACCTGTGATGGTGACCTGATTAATCCAAAAACGGGAGAAGTAATTGAAAAAGGCGTTTTTGAAGCAAAAGGAATTACCGGAACCGGTGTTATAGCTGCATTCAGCTTAGCCATAGATGACGGATTAATGAATAATGATAAAATTTATCTGCAAGATGATGTTTATCTAACAAAAGATGACATTTCAAATATTGGAAAGGCACTTGGGGCTTTTAGAGCTGGAGAGTTAACCTTAGCTGAAAGTTCTGATATTTACCTGGACGAAATTGACTCTGTTTATATGGCTGGTGCATCCGGTTTTTATGTGGATGCTAAAAAATCATTGAAAATCGGACAGATTCCCCCATCTTCAGCAGAAATATATCAAATTGGAAATACTTCCCTTGCAATGGCAAAGGATATTGTTTTAAACCCAAAATTACTTGATGAATTGCAGGAAATAGCTGATAATATTGAAAGCAACCATATTATGCTTGCAACATCAGAAATATTCGAGAAAATATATTCACTTGAATTAGCAATGTATGAACAAGGAATGCCGTTTTCAACATATAAACAATGGCTTTTAAAATATGGCTTTCAGGATCTTCCACCAATTGAAGAAAACCCGGAAATTCATAAACTGTTCGAAAGAGACATTGCAGACAGTGGCGAAAATCCAATAAAAACTGTTGATATTTCAAATACAATGACAACACAATTTGATAATTGTATTTACTGTATGGAATGTGTAAATAACTGCCCTGAAAATGCATTATCCTTAGATGGAGAAAAATTTAACCTGAGAAGTGATTTATGCTCAGGACTCGGCTGTTTAAGATGCGTTAGAAACTGCATGCAAAATGCATTCAAATACAATCAATTTTATGAAAAAAGTGATGACTTATGAATTATAAAGAAAACCTTAAAAAAGCACTTACTGGTGAAAAAGTAGATGCAAAACCAATAGTTAGTGTGACACAACTCGGAACTATTGATGCAATGAACCAAAATAACATTTCATGGCCAGAGGCCCATAAAGATGCTAATCAAATGGCTACATTAGCCAGTTCATTATATGAACTTGCAGGACTTGAATGTGCAAGGCTGCCATTTTGTCTGACTGTAGAGGCTGAAGCACTGGGCTGTGATGTGAATTTGGGAAACAATGAAAGAGTGCCTGAAGTTGAAATTACACCATTTGAATATGCGGATGATATTGAAGCACCTAATGATTTTCTTAAAAGAGGAAGGATACCTGTAGTTTTAGAAGCAATTGATATTTTAAAAGAAAAATATGATGAATTGCCTATAATTGTCGGTATTACAGGACCATTCACATTAACAGGACACTTGCTGGGAATTGAAAACCTTGTAAGATACATGAAAACGGATGTTGAAGAAGTTGAAATAGCTGTTGAAAACTGTGTTGATGTGAGCATGGATTATATAGAAGCTATTCAGGACCATGGAGCGGATGTCATATGTGTCAATGAACCTACTGCATCTCCAGAGTTGATTGCGCCAAATGACTTTAAATCATTGGTCAAACCAAACCTAGAAGATCTGGCAGATTATATTGAAATTTTAAAGGTTCTGCATATCTGCGGGTCTACACAACCGATAATAAAAGATATGGCCACATGCGGTTTTGATGGAATCAGTGTTGAAGAAGCCGTCGACATTCCTCAAGCCCAACAGGAAATTGCAGATATTGATTGCGTTATTTTAGGAAATATCTCAACATCAAAAACATTGTTAAGCGGCAATGCAGATGATGTTAAAAATGATGTGAAAAAAGCAATTGATGATGGAATAGACATATTAGCGCCAAGTTGCGGAATTGCACCAAACACTCCACTAGACAACATTAAAGCAGCAATTGCAGAGCGAAATGAATATTTCAATCTTTAAAATTGAATGAAACAAAAATTGTAGCAACAGAAGAATCTTGGCCATAGCCATATTCTTCTTTTAAATATTCATCACTTTGTGTTGAAGGTGAAGATGAAATTACTTCAGAAATGTTATCAAAGCCATCTAATTCAGGAAAAGGAACGGGAGGCAATACAAAATATTCATTACCTTTTTCCAAATTATGATTATGCAACACGTCCTTAAAAATTATAAAATCATCACTTAAAAATTTAACATCCTCGTCATCACGATACTTTTCTTTTTCAGAGTCCGTGAAAATGTCATGACCTAAAACTTCACCGTCAAAAATTAAAAGCAGCGTTGGAGATGGTGGTGGCCTGAAAAAACCCTTTTTAAAAATAACAACTGAACAGTCTCTTTTAAAGCATTCCTGAATACCCTGATTGAAAACGGGAATTAATTCCTCCGATCTTTGAGACTCAATATCAATGACATTCAATATATCCCGTTTTGACAGTTCAAAAACACCCAGAACACCATCGAGAGATGATAATAATTTTAAAATACCTTGCATAAAACTCCTACCTAACACAATCAGGACACAATCCCACTTTTGATGCGACAGCCTTTTTAATATCTGAAGAAACTTTATTGATTCCATTATTGGCATTGATTATTTCATGTTCAAAGTTTTCAGCCAATTTTAAATAGTTTTCTCTAACACCAGTCAAAAATTCTTCATTTTCAAATGTATCCTCGCCGGAAGTTCTTGCAACAGATGTTTTAACATCCAAATCCAGTAAAATTAATAAATCAGGCTTTTTAGCATACTTATTTAGAATAGCTATCCACTCAGCAGGTTCCTGATAGGCAAGTGACGAAATAAATGATCTGTCGGATATGATAACCTTTTTTTCATCTTCCAGTTTATCCATTATCAGCATCCTATCCGCTGCAAAAAGCAATCCCAATGTTTTTTGAACTCTGTCTGTTGTTGCATCTGGCCTTTGTAAGATTTTTCTAATTAATTTACCGACTTCTGAATCAGTTGGTTCAACCAAAGTCTCGACTTCAAGACCATTAGCCTCTAACCATTCCTTTAACATTTGAATTTGAGTGGATTTTCCCGCACCGTCAATTCCTTCAAAAACAATATACATAAAAATAATTTTAGTTTAGATAATATTTAAATTATCTGAAAATGGCTTTTTTACAAATAAAATAAATAATACGAAAAACATAATTTAAATTACTATAAAAATATCAGGGTGTAAAAAATAATGCATTTACAAGAATTATTGGCTCCGGCAGGTTCTTATGACGTGCTTGTTATTGCAGTCAATGCAGGTGCTGATGCAGTTTATATTGCAGGACAAAATTATGGTGCTAGAGCTTTTGCTAAAAATTTTACAATGGAAGAAATCGAAAAGGCAGTTACTTATGCTCACTTAAATAACGCCAAAGTCCATGTCACAGTCAATACATTAATCAATAACTTTGAGATTATTAACGTTCTAGATTATCTATTCAAACTATACCAGATTGGCGTTGATGCAGTTATCGTTCAGGATTTTGGAATTATTCAGCTTTTAAAGAAATTAATGCCTGATTTGGAAGTCCATGCATCCACACAAATGGCATTGAGCAATTATTCTGCAATCAGATGGGCTTATGACAACAACATCAAAAGAATTGTTCTTCCAAGAGAAAAATCAATTGAAGAAATCGAAATGATCCACAGCCAGATTGAAAAAGATGATATTGACTTGGAACTGGAAGTTTTCGGTCATGGAGCGCTATGTTATTGCGTTTCCGGAAATTGCTATATGTCCTCATACAATAGCGGAAGAAGCGGAAATAGGGGAGCTTGTGCACAGCCATGCAGACGGGAATACCGTCTGAAATACAGAGGATATAATGTGGGAAACGGATTTCTGTTATCAACACATGACCTTGCAACATACAATAATCTGGATGCTATTTCAAAAGCGGGAGTTACATCCCTCAAACTGGAAGGCAGAATGAAATCTGGAGACTATATAGGAACCATTGTCAACAGCTACAGGAATATAATCGATGGAAATCCCGGTGACTGGCAAAAAGATTTACACCTTGTTTTTAACAGAAGATTCACCAATGGATACATCATGAATGATAAGCCTGGTCAGGTAATGGGAAGAGGCAGTTCCGGTCATGAAGGATTATATATAGGAGATATAACCAATATTGACGGAACCAAAGTAACGATTGAAATAAAAAACAAAGAAATTCCTGTTATTCTTGAAAAAGGAGATGGAATAGCATTTAAGTACAACGGCAAAATCAAAGGAATCTATCTTGAAAACATCATCAAACAGGATGAAAATGAAATCATCATTGATACGACACGTCTTGTAAAGGTAGGAACTGAAGTGTTTATCAGCTATTCTGCAAAAACCCATGAAAGCCTAAAGCAGTTTAAAAACGAAACAGTAAAAAACAATATACCAATTAATGTGACATTCAATTTCCAGAAAGACCTGACAGCAAACATTAAAGTCGAATATTATCTTGATGATGAACTGATTAATTTCAGATACAAAGGAATTGCAAGATTCGAAAAGGCCAAAAACCGTCCAATAACAAAAGAGTCAATTATTAAACAGCTTGAAAAAACAGGCGGAACATCATTTTACATGGAAAAAATCAGATTCAATGACATGCCAGAGGATTTATTCATTCCGATAAGCGGATTGAATAAAATCAGAAGAGAAATTCTTGATAAAGCTGAAGAATTATTATTAAATCATTATACTCCAACCAAAAAGTCAATAAAATCAACTAGAAAAAAATTGGAAGAATTCAAAAACAATTATGAATCTTATGAAAATAAGACCAATAAAAAAGCAAAACTGTCCCTTTTTGCCAATGATTTAAATCAGATTAGAGCGGCAAACGGTTTTAATTTGAAAAGAATATATCTTGATGTGAATTGCCTGTACAATAACCCTGAGGATTACTACGAAAACATTGAAGATATCTTAAAAGAGGCAATACGAATTGCACCTGAAATTGAAATTGTTTGGGTTTTATCATCATTTATAAATGAATTTGAATTAATAAAAGCAAAAAACATTATAAAAGAATTGGAAGCAGAAGGATACTTAATTTCAGTCATGGTTGACTCACCGGGAGCAGAAAAGATATTTGACTGTCCTGTATATGGAAACCATAATCTTAATGTATGGAACTCATTTACTGTGGAAAATCTGTCAAAATATAACGGACTGATATTGTCCTGTGAACTTTCCGGACGTGAAATTAAAGAAATAACCCATAAAAATTACATTAAAAATACCGATTTGGAAATGATTGTCCACGGCAACCTGGAAGTTATTGTGAGTCGTGACGACTTTTCAAACCTAAACGATGGAAGAGATTTCATCATAGGAAATAATGCGGAATATGCAACATTGGAAGATAAGAAAAGGAAAAAATTCAAATATAAAGTATTCTTTGACTATAATCGCCAAAGCCATATCCTGAATAAGGATTGCTTATGTTTGATTGAAGAGATGAATGAAATAAAAACTTTGAATTTGGATAATCTTATTGTTGACTGCAGATATTCAACAGAAGAGTATACCAAAAATATATTGGCAATCTATAATGATAGTTTGGGCGATATTTCACAGGAAAAGCTGAATGAATTTAAATACGAGATAATGGACTTTTCACAGTCATACATTAATAAAGGAAATTATATTGAAGGAAGATTACATGAGGATACCTGAGTTACTTGCCCCTGTCGGATCCATGGAACATTTAAAGATTGCAATTAATGCAGGTGCTAGTTCCGTTTACTTGTCTGGAAAAAACTATGGTGCAAGAAAGTATGCTGAAAACTTCACATTAGATGAAATACGTGAAGCAGTGCACATTGCACACCTGCACAATGTACGAGTTTATGTAACCGTAAATACATTAATTAAACAAATGGAACTGGAAAATGCACTTAATTATTTGAATGAGTTATATGCAATAGGCGTGGATGCTGTTCTGGTTCAGGATTTAGGCCTCATTGAACTGATTAATAAATATCTGCCGAAGCTGAAAATTCATGCCTCAACACAGTTTACCTGCGAAAATCAAAAGAAAATTGATTATCTTGAAAGCAAAAATGTCAAAAGAGTTGTTCTTCCACGTGAAATGAGAAAAGAAGAAATAAAAAACTTAAAAACAAATATGGAACTTGAAATATTTGCTCATGGAGCATTATGCTATTCATATTCAGGACAATGTTTGATGAGCAGTTTCAAAGGTGGAAGAAGCGGGAACAGAGGAACATGCGCCCAACCATGCAGGCAAAAATACAGATTATCAAATAATAAAAAGAAAGATTATTATTTATCTCCAAAAGATTTATGCTTATATGAAGAACTGAAAGAAATCAGCGAGTTGAATATCAGATGCATTAAGATTGAAGGAAGAATGCGTTCCAAAGAATACTTAGCCATCGTCATAAGCAGTTACAGAAAAGCATTGAACAAACTAAAAAGTAACAAAATCACCAATACTGAAAATCTTAATTTAGTATTCAACAGAGGATTTACCAAAGGCCAGTTTATGAATTCCTACAAAAGAAGCATCAGATCAGGGCATTTGGGATTAAGAATCGGTAAGGTCATAGACAGTAAAAATTCACAGATTGCCATTAGAATCGATGACAATATAAATACTATACCGGACAAGGGGGATGGATTGTTAATTGTTAAAAATAACAATGACTATGGAATGGAAATTTCGCAAAATCCGATAATTACAACATTGAATCATTTTAATAAAAATAAATTAAAGTCTATTAAGGATTTAACAAGAAAAGACAAGGTTATGATTATCAAAAAAGTCAGACAGAACAAAAAAATTAACTTCAATCTAACCGGTTCGACAGTTTATCTGACAAAAAGAAATTCATTGAATAAGTTAGTAAAAGAAATTGAAAACAAGACTTCCAGCTATATAAAATCAAAGCTAATATTGACATTTTCTTTAAAGAACAAATATCCTCATCTAAAAGGACGCTTAACTCTTGCAAACCGTAGGGAAGTTACTTATGAAGTGACTGGAACAAGCAAATTTGAAACACCTTTGAAAAGAAATGTTGATGCAAAAAGCATTGAAAAGCAATTATCCAAACTGGATAATTACCCATATCAGATTACCCAAATCAATATGAACTATGACGGCAGCCTGTTTATTCCGATTAAGGAAATTAATAAAATTAGAAGAGAGTTATTTGAAGGATTGGCTGAAGAAGTAAATAAATTATACGAAAATAAAAAAGAAAAAATTGATTACAATCAAAATCAATTGAAAAGAACTGACGAACTTTCACTATCATATTATACAAACAATATTGAGGAATTATCTGAAATTACTGGTGTTAAAAGAGTTTATTTGGAAATTCCGCCAAAAAACAGTATTAATTTCATGGTTAATTTCCTGAAAAAGGCTGTTGAAATAAGTTATCCAAAAGATTATGAATTAATCTGGAAATGGCCAGATATCGCTCATGATGAACTAATTAAATCCCTAAATAAAGTTAGAGGAATTTTAAATAAGATGGGACTAAAAATAGACATCATGTCCAATGACTTTAAAGGAGATTATGGACCATATTCGATGAATATAAGCAATACCGAATCAATTAATGCATTGAAAGATTATAAACTAGCCACTTTATCACCAGAACTTACAAAACCCGATTATGAAGACATTATCAGACACTGCGAAGATAATTCAAAAATTGAAATTCTAGTTCAGGGATGTATTGAACTTATGAAAACAAGATATGGATTTAAAGAAAAAATTGACAATGCAAAGTTAATTGATTCTAAAAACAACATTTATCCAATACATAAAAGTTTATCTGAAGAAGAACTGATTATTTTCAATAGTGAAGACTTATCATTAATTGACGAAATAGACTACCTGAAATCAATAGGCTATGTTAATTTTTCAATAGATGGTCGCTTTAAAGACAATGATTACTTCAAATTAATAGAAGTTTATGATAAAGCATTGAATGGCGAAATTAATAAAAAAGATGTTTTAAAATATTCGCCAAAAACCACAAAAGGAAATTTCTAAAAAATATTACTGTTCAAATGCTCTAGGCAAATTCTAATTATATATTAAGTTAATAATAACATTAAGGGTTTGGTTAAAATGGAAGGAGAATTACAAACATTGCAAGAAATAAAAGGAATCGGAGATAAAATCTCTGAAAAAATAATTAGAAGTGTTGGGGGAGAAGAAGAACTCCAGAAAATAATTGATGAAGTTGATGTAGAAAGAATAATTGAGATAGACGGAATAAGTCAGAGAAAAGCAATTACCATCATGCATCAGTTATTGAATAATGACAATTACGAATTTATGAAAAGCGACAGGGCAATTGAAATTTATGAAGACATCATAAACAAGATATTGGCATACTCCAATACATCATATTCAAAAAACAGAATTCTTCTCTTAACACCATCCAAAGATTTGAATAAAATCAAAAAACAGGTAAAATTCATAATGGATGCTAAAAATGCAGTATCCCAAATGCCAATTATCAAATTAAGAGGATTAATGAAAAACTTGAAAGAGCTTGAAGAGCCAAAAGCAGAATATGATGCAAGTAAAGTCATCTTAGTTGAAAGCGAAGAGGACAATTCATATCTATGTGATTTAGGCCTTAACCAATACTACCCCATTTTAACCGCAAGCGATTCTCCATTACTCAAAGAGGAATTGATGAATTATGATTTAATATTTTACGTTTATTCCCAGGCAATTCTCGATTTTGAAGGAATGCCAAATTTAGTTATGATCAATATTGATGAAAATGACTATGAAATCGTTCCCGAAAAAATAATCAACTTCTTTATCCAAAACCAGGAGACATTTCAAAGAGTTCATGAAATTCAAAAAATCAGAAACAAGGAAAGTGTTTTGGGAGATATAATTCCAATAATTGATGAGTTGAACATCGTTGAGAAAAAAGAAGTTGATTTGGACGAACTTGTTAATTCATTGAAATATGAGATGGATGAAGAATTAGAAAAATCCATAAAAAATATTGACCTTGAAGGAGATGAAATTCTCAACTTATTAAACAACAACTTCCCACCAAAAATAAGCAAAATATTTGATGATATTATAAGTAAACGTAAGGAAATCATCAAGGAAAAAACTGGGCTGGATTTTGATCCATACCTCAGAAAATATCCTATTGAAATTGACGAACAGGAAGTTGAAAGAGTAAAACTTGAAAGATCATCCAAAAAAGAGAATGATATCTTCGATATTAAGAAAAGCGCGGCAATACAACTCAATTCAATTAAGCAAAGAGCTATAGAGGAAGTTGAAGATGTAATTAAGTTCGATTATGAATTCTCACTCGGAAGCTTTGCATATGAATATGAATTAGTGGAACCCGAATTCACCAATGACATTAAACTGAAAGGAGCGCTTCACTTAGATTTATCCCTTAAAAAGGATGAAGACCACATTCAAAAAATTGATTATGAACTGAATGAACAGGAAAATATTGCGCTTCTAACCGGAGCAAACAGTGGTGGTAAAACTACACTGCTTGAAACATTAACCCAAATTTCAATCATGGCACAAATGGGTCTTCCTGTAAGTGCTGATGAGTGCGAAATCAAATTGTTTGATGAAATCTATCACTTCTCCAAAAAGAGATCACTTGATGCAGGAGCATTTGAATCATTCCTAAATGTATTCATACCAATTGTTACAACAAACAGTGAAAAATTAGTATTGTTGGATGAACTTGAAGGAATAACAGAGCTTGAAGCGGCCGTTAAAATCATTTCCACATTTATTGACATGATAAAGGAATCAAATTCCTACGGAATAATAGTAACCCACATGGCAAGAGAACTGATGAATTATACGGAGGTCCGGGTCGATGGAATAGAAGCTAAAGGATTGGATGAAGATTACAATTTAATCGTTGACAGAACTCCAAAAATGAATTTCCTTGCTAAAAGTACTCCTGAGTTGATTTTGAAAAGAATATATGAAAAATCTGATGATGATTTAAAGATAGTGTATGCAAGAATTTTAGAAAAATTCTAAATACTACATTACACAAAATTTTTTATTGATGAAAATAACTTCCAACACAAAAAATCCAGATATTCAGAGAATAAATCAGATTTACCAGGTGCTTAAAAAGAATGATTTTGGATATTTGATTGAAGAAAACACTTTTTTTAAGACATTTCCTTTTCTTAGAAATAGAAAAAGAGAAAAAGAAGAGAATTTTCCTGATGAAACAATACCAATAAGAATTAGAAAAGTGCTTGAAGATTTGGGGCCGGCATACATAAAATTAGGCCAAATGTTATCTACAAGACCAGATTTAGTGGGTTTGGAAATATCTGAAGAACTTCAAAAATTAAGGGATAACACCCCCGTTGTCGATTTTGAAAAAATTAAAGAGTTAATTGAAGAGGAATTAGGTCAGAACATAGAGGACATTTATACTGACCTAAACGAAACTCCAATCGGTTCAGCATCTATTGGTCAGGTTTATACTGCTGTTTTAAAAGAAAATGGAGAAAAAGTAGCCATTAAAGTACAAAAACCAAATAGTGAGGAAATTGTTAAAACAGACATTAAAATCATGAAATTTTTAGCCGTGAGAATTGATAAATTCATCAGCAAAACAAAAGTTTACAATTTGCCCGCAATCGTTTCTGAATTTGAAAGATCCATATTAAAAGAAATAAATTACCTGGAAGAAGTAAGAAATATGGAAGTTATCCAATCTAATTTTAAGAATGTCCCTTATGTACATATTCCTAAAGTTTATGATGATTACTGTTCGGGAAAAATAATTACAATGGAATTGGTTAAAGGAGAAGAACTGAGCAAAGTAATTGAAGATGACTCTAAAAAATACAACAAGAAATTAATAGCAAAAAGAGGAACAAATTCATTTTTCAAACAGATTATGCTTGACGGATTTTTCCATGCTGACCCCCATCCCGGAAACATATTCGTAATGGAAGGCAATAAAATCTGTTACATTGATATGGGAATGATGGGAATACTGAGCGATGATTTTAAAGAAAATCTAGCAGAATTAATTATTCTTTTAATTAACGGAAATGCTGACAATATCATTAATCAATTAATTTATATGGACATAATTACGCCATCACAGAATACTCCAGAGCTTAAAGAGGACATTAATGATTTAATGAAAAAATACTATGGAACAAAGCTTAAAAACATCAATGGAAGTATTGAAGATTTGCTGAACACCATGATTAAACATAATGTATCATTACCTAGGGAGTTTGTAATGCTTGCAAGAGGATTGGCTCTGGTTGAGGAAAGCGGTAAAAAACTGGATCCTGACTTTGATACAGCTAAAGAGTTGAAAAGATTATCCAAAAAAATATTGGCTCAAAAAGTATCGCCAAACAGATTAATAAAAATCGGTTCAAATTATCTTCTGGAAATGGGACATTTAGCCAAAGGACTGCCGACAACAGTGAACAATACATTATCCAAATTGGAAGCGGGCGATATTACATTAAAATTAAAGATTGAAGGAATCAGTGAAATATCCAAACAGTTAACAACAGCAATAATTATAGCGGCGCTGATTGTGGGTTCGTCACTTGCACTATTTGCAGACAAAGGACCGACAATAATTGATATTCCAGTTTTGGGATTAATCGGCTTTTTAATAAGCTTTGCATTGGGAGTCTATCTTGTAGCCCAATACATAATGTTTAACATGGACTGAAAATATTTCAGGAAAAATTAAAAAAAAGATGGTGAATATGTTCTACTCACCATTAACAGCTTTTACTTCTTTGTATGTTAGATATAGTGAATAAATCCAAATAATGAATACAATAATTCCTAAAATTGGACTTACCAAATAGAATAACACTTCAAAGATTATAGCAAGAACTGCTAAAATAATCCCTCTTTTCACATCTCCGGCATAAATTAATCCTAATCCTGACCATATGATTGAAAGAACAATTGCAATTATCATATTTTTCTTAGCCATTTTTCATCCTCCTTTTAACTTTTTTGATAAGATATTAACATTTCTACTTTTAAAAATATATAAATTATACAGTTTATGAATATACATGACCGCTGAATAGATCAGCGCAACCACTGCCTGCACCAGCAGCATCGAAATGACCGGCATCCCTCCGGGCACAAAGAGATGCTGCAGCCAGTTCAGTGCCATGGTCAG
>NZ_JAFSNZ010000037.1 GCF_017447225.1 Methanobrevibacter sp.
ACAGGAATCCTGACAGAACAGTCAAAGATCCATCAAACAAATTCCCACCATCTCAAAAAAGAGGTGAATAAAAAATATTATCTCAAAAATTTCTTAACTTAACAGGGTTGACAAAAAACAAAAAATAATATATATTATGACTCACCAAAAATAGTAATTGGAGAGGTTTTGTTTTTTGGTTCTATATAATAATATCTCTCCAATTCATATATAACTATTTCTATAAGCTTTTTTACATCAAATCAATCTTTACAAATACCTAATAATCGCTTGATGGATTATTATAATTTCATATTTGGATCAAAAAGATTTAATTTAATTAAATAATTGCTCGTTAAAATGGCAATGAAATGATGAGTATTTGGTTTTAATAAACTCTTTGTTTGATTAGATTGGTTTGAACTTTGCATCGATTTATTCATTCTTTTTGAAATTAGGTCAATGTGTAATTTCAACTGATAAGAGCTCTCCTGTTACACATCGACATTAAAATTTAAATAGTGGACAGTCCCAGTAATTTAATTTTTAAAGACCCTATTTGTCTTAAATATTGGATTTTTGGATTTTAACATTGTTTTTTGAAATGTATTTTTAAGTTTATTTATTGTTTTTTCAATTTTTTATTTTTTTATTGGTGAATGAAGTTTTTATATTTTGTGGCTGATTAGATTCTTTTAAAAATTGTGTAATAGTAGTTTCATCGCCAGTATCGTAAATAACATTAGTTACAATATAATTAGTGGCCGAATCTAGCAGAGTAGCCCACATTTTCAATTTTCATTAAATTTAAATCCATTCATATCAAAGATATAATGTATGAGTAATGACCTAAATTAAACCATAAAATATATTTATTAATAAAAGTCAATTTCAATTGTCTGATGATAAATATTAATTCCAAAAAACTTTTTAAAAGATTTGCAAATATTTTTCAAACTTTCAAGATAATCTGAAATTTAATGCTCTGATTCATTTTTTAATTCGTTAATAAAATTACTATTTTATCGACTAGACTTGTCAAATTCTTTTAAAAGGTTTTATTACAACTTTACAACTATAATCTGAACTTTCACATCAGTCTTGCCAATTTTCTTAAATACTAAAGTTATTTCAGTAAAACTATATTTAACCACATGGCGTCCAACAATGAAGATATTTAGTAAAATTCATTTAAATAATTAATATATTTTTTAAAACTCAAATTAAAAGATTTAAAAACATTTAGACAAGATTCCTATAACTTCATAAACTAGTAATCTGAATGTATTAATCCATCATTAAAATTACAAAATATATATTGTTTAATACTAAAATACTATTTTTTGAATTATTTTTATATTTAGTGTGATAAGAGTTTCATTCCATATTTTATTAAATTTAATTATTTTTAAACAAAATTAAATCAAAAATCAAATTCATCAAAAAATTTTAAATCAACAAAGTTTTTGAAAGACGCATATGTAAAATCACTAAAGTATATTAAATTTGATATAAATAATATTATTATAAATGGGATTATCTATTCTGTAGGTGATTACATTTTACTAATTCTTATTTGTGATATTATGAGCAAAGTTAAAGATATATCATTAGCTTCGGAAGGAGTTAGAAAAATTGAATGGGTTCAAAAACACATGCCTGTTTTGGAATCCATTAAAAAGGAATATGAAGAAACTCAACCGTTTAAAGGAATTACTATTGGATCATGTTTACATTTAGAGCCTAAAACAATTAATTTGGGTTTGACATTAATGGCTGGTGGAGCTGAAGTCGCAATGACCGGATGCAATCCCCTATCCACTCACGATGATGCAGTTGCAGGTGCAGCTGACTTGGGCTTGAACGTTTACGGGTGGAGAGAACAGGACGACGAAGAATACTACCAAACCATTAACATGGTATTGGATCACAAACCGGACATAATCATCGACGACGGAGCTGACATGATTATGGTGCTTCACAACGAAAGAAATGAATTGTTAAGCCACATCAAAGGAGCATGTGAAGAAACCACAACAGGTGTTCACAGATTACAGGCAATGCACGCAGACGGAGCACTAAAATTCCCAGTAATTGCTGTTAATGATGCTTATACCAAATACTTATTTGACAACCGTTACGGAACCGGACAATCAAGCTTTGACGCAATAATGGGAACAACCAACATGGTAATTGCAGGAAAAACCGTTGTTGTCTGCGGATACGGCTGGTGCGGAAGAGGACTAGCACTCAGAGCAGCAGGTCTTGGTGCTGACGTAATCGTAACAGAAGTAGATCCAATCAGAGCACTCGAAGCAAGAATGGATGGATACAGAGTAATGACCATCAGAGAAGCAGTAAAACAGGCAGACCTTATCATTACAGTAACAGGAAATGCTGACATTATCTCCGGTGACGACTTCAAATACATGAAAGACGGATGTATGCTTGCAAACTCCGGACACTTCAACGTAGAAATCAACAGACCTGATCTGGAAGCAATATCCACAGGAGTAAAAGAAGTAAGGGAAAGTATCGAAGAGTTCACCACAAAAGACGGACGCAAAATATATCTCTTAGCAGACGGTCGTTTAGTAAACTTATCCGCAGCACGTGGACAAGGGCACCCTGCAGAAATCATGGACATGAGTTTCGCAGTACAGGCACTATCTGCAAAACACATCCTAGAAAACGATTTACCTGTCGGTGTAACCAAAGCGCCTGACGAAATCGACTACACCGTAGCAAGCATGAAATTAGATGCAATGGGTATTGAAATCGATTCTTTAACCGATAAACAGAAAGCTTATATGGCTAACTGGCAAGAAGGAACATAATAATGGTGATAATATGAGTGAACTTTATAGAACTTTTACATCAGAGTCTGTAACTCAGGGACATCCTGATAAAGTTGCAGATATAATTTCAGATGCAATATTGGATGCGTATATGGCACAGGATAAAAATTCACATGTCGCATGCGAAACCTGCGTAACAACAGACTTTTGTATGGTATTCGGTGAGGTAACATCAACAGCTGACCTTTCAAATGAAGACATTGAAAAAATTATAAGAGACACAATCATTGAAATAGGCTATGACAATCCTGATTTGAAATTCGATGGCCATAAATGTGAAGTTGTTAACAGACTCCATGCACAGTCTCCTGACATTAATCAGGGAGTGGACCGTGAAGATGCAGAAACTGGTGCAGGAGATCAAGGAATGATGTTTGGTTATGCAACCAATGAAACGGATTCATTAATGCCGTATCCAATAGATTTGGCACGAAAACTAACCAATAAATTAACAGAACTCCGAGAATCCGGTGAAATACCATATCTAAGACCAGACGGTAAAGCACAAGTATCACTAAACTATGATGAAAAAGGAAATGTCACATCATTGGATGCAATAGTATTGTCAACCCAGCATGATGAGACAATGTCTGATAATCAGGAACAATTAAAAGAAGACATTCGTGAAAAACTCTTCAAAGATGTAGTTCCTGAAGGATTAATAACTGATGAAACTGTAGAACATATTAATCCAACAGGAAAATTTGAAATTGGCGGACCCCATGGTGATGCAGGATTAACTGGACGAAAAATCATTGTTGATACCTATGGAGGTTATGCAAGACATGGTGGAGGAGCATTTTCAGGAAAAGACTGCACCAAAGTAGACAGAAGCGCATGCTACATGGCAAGATACATCGCAAAAAACATAGTAGCAAGCGGATTAGCAGAAAAATGTGAAATCCAACTATCATATGCAATCGGAGTGGCAGAACCAACATCTGTGATGGTAGATACCTTTGGAACTGGCGCAGATATTGGAGATAAAACCTTCGATGAAATCGTACGCGAAAACTTTAAGCTAACTCCTGATGGGATCATAGAAACCCTAGGTTTAAGGGATGTTCAATACAAACAAACTGCAAAATATGGCCACTTTGGTATTGGCGGCCTTCCATGGGAAAAAACAGATAAAATTGGAGATTTAAAAAAATATATTATTGAATAACCTGTGAAACTTCTGTTGAAGTTTCTACTTTTTTTATTTTCTTTTTGAAATGTCTCGAATTAGATGATACTTATTTATATTTTAAACATATAATATACATTTATGAATCTGACTGTTATTGGAACTGGTTATGTCGGTCTTGTAACCGGAACCTGTTTTGCGGAAATGGGAAATAAGGTATACTGTGTTGATATAGATGAAGAAAAAATCAATAATCTCAAAAAAGGTATCATTCCGATTTATGAACCTCACTTGGCAACTATGGTTATTGATAATCAAGCTAAAGAAAACTTATTTTTCACTACTAACTTAAAAGAAGCTTTAGATGATTCTAATATCATTTTCATTGCAGTAGGTACTCCAGAAGATGATGGAGGTAAAGTTAATCTAAACTTTGTTTTCACTGTTGCAAAACAAATCGCAGAAAACATAACTAAGGATTCCTTAATAGTCACCAAATCAACAGTTCCTGTAGGAACTGGCTTTGAAATTAAAAAATTTATCGATGAAAATAAAGTCAATGATGTACATATCGAAATAGCATCAAATCCCGAATTTTTAAAGGAAGGTGTTGCAATTGAAGACTGCTTACATCCGGACAGAGTAATTATAGGAACAGAATCCGAAAAAGCAGCTCAAACATTAAAAGAATTATATGAACCATTTGTTGCTAATCACGACAGATTCATTGTAATGGATGTTAAAAGTGCTGAGATGACCAAATATGTTGCTAATGCAATGCTTGCAACTAAAATATCATTCATGAATGAAATTGCAAATATCTGCGAGTTAACTGGGGCTAATGTTCAAAATGTCCGTTTGGGAATCGGATCGGATAAGCGTATCGGATACAAGTTCATTTATGCTGGCTGCGGTTATGGGGGGTCATGCTTTCCAAAAGATGTTAAAGGCCTAATCAACACTTCCTTGGAAAACGGCTACATCCCAAGCATATTATCAATGGTTGATGAGGTTAACGAAGCTCAAAAAATGGTCATTGTTGATAAGATTACTAAAAGATTTGGGGATGATTTAAGTAATTTCACATTTGCAGTATGGGGATTAGCATTTAAACCTCAAACCGATGATGTGAGATGTGCTCCTTCAATTACCATAATAAGTGAACTGATTAAAAGGGGAGCTCATATAAAGGCATATGATTCCAAAGCAATTGAAACTTTCAGGCAAGTTCTGGATGATGAAAATATTGAATTTACAAAATCCAAGTATGATGCTCTTGATGATGCAGATGCATTAATCTTAATCACTGAATGGAAGGAATTCAGAAGCTTGGATTTACATGAGCTTTCAAAAAGATTAAATCAAAAGATTATTTTTGATGGACGTAATATCTATCCAAAAAGAATTCAGGATGAAGGATTCGAACTTTACCAAATTGGTTGCTAACATGTAGATTAACTTAAACCGATTTTTATTTTTATTTTAATAGTTTATTTAAATTGAATTTTTGATTGATTATTGTTGTAGTTTTCTTTTTAAATATTTGTTTTATAAAGTCAATTTTTGATATTTTGATAGTTTGCACATATTGTTCTCATCTTTTTACGTTATTAATCTAGAAATGCAATAATTTTGGCATTCGGGAGTATGTTAACTAATGTTTGATTTTTTCATAGGCAGTATGCTAAATTGGATATTTTTGATTATTTCTTAGTTAAAATTTTCAGGGAAAATTCTATCATACTTGGATTGAATAAATTCAGTATAACAATAAACTATGGAATTTTTTTGTCGCACGAATACTGTTCAAATGCTCTCACCAAATTATTATATATTTTATAAACATACCTATTATTATATTTCATAAATGTATTTGTTGTATTTAATAGAAATTTATATATTATAAATTTTTAAAATATAATACCATATTCTTTTTAAGGTGATTAACCATGAAAAATGTTGGAGCAAGAATGGAAACTCTCAGAGAAAATATGAATTTGACTCCTCAAGCATTATCTTCATATTTGGACATTCCAACTGAAGATTTGCTTGACATGGAAAATGGCAACAAGAATATTACTTTATCCATTTTAAACAAGCTATGCTCATTATTCGGATGCAGTGAAAGTTATCTACTTTGCAGGAGTGAAGAATTTGATTATACAAAATTTGCATTTAGAAGTAGTAGTATTGAAGTAGCTGACCTTGAAGGTATAGCAAGCATGAATAGAATATACATGAATATGAAATACCTAACAAGCAAAATGGATGATTAGTTTGAAAACAGATAACCAGTTAAATGCCGAAGCCATTAAATTAAGAGAAAAATGGGGTTTGAATCCTTATGGGTCTGTTGATATTACATCAGTGGTTTTATCAAAACTCCCAAACTTAACCTTATTGTACATGCCATTTTCCAAAAACACAAGTGGGATGTGCATTAAAGATGAAAATATCGAAATAATTGGGATTAACTCAACAATGACTAAAGGAAGACAAAGATTCACATTGGCTCATGAATTGTATCACTTGTTAATTGAGGAAAATTCCGGAAAACCTATTGTCTGCAACTATCTTTTAAGAGATGACTCTGAAAGAGAAGCAGATAAGTTCGCTTCATATCTATTAATGACTGAGGAAGGTCTCAGCCAATACTGTGAAATGAACCATATTAATGAATGGAATTTGGGTAACATTATTTCTGTTGAACAATATTTCCAGATTAGCCATCGTGCATTATTGACTCGCCTTTTGAACAATGGATTAATTTCTGAAAATGAATATGATGAATATGAATGTAAATATATATCTGATGAAGCGAAAATCAGGGGATATAGTGATGAATTATACCGATCATCCCCTAAAGAAGACCAATACATGACCCTTGGAAAATACATTAATACAATTGAATACTTAGATGAAATAGGTAAAATAAGTCAAAGTAAGAAAAAAGAGCTCCTTCTTGATGGCTATAGGGGAGATCTTGTATTTAATGTGGATAAGGGTGATGATATCAATGACTAAACCTATTTTTTATGATACTGATTGTTTATCGTCATTTTTGCAGATAAATAGAATAGATTTACTAAAAAAGGAATATTCAAAAATCATCATCTCAGATAAAGTTAAGAGTGAATTATATAATAAAAACACTCCGGATAAAGTTAAAAAAAGGTTAACATTATTAATTCAGGAAGGATATGTTGAAATTAAAGACTTGGAACTTGGCAGTGAAGAATTTGATCAATATTATGAATTTATAACTGATGATAAAACTGAAGATATTGGTAAAGGAGAATTAAGTATTATTTCACTTGCAATAACTAAAAATGGAATACTTGCAAGCAATAACTTGGATGATGTGTGTTATTTTGTAAAAAAATACAATCTGGAACATGTTACAACATCCAAAATAATAGTAACATGTTATGAAAAAGGATATTTGACTTTTGATGAAGCAGATAATATATGGAAAAAATTATTAAAAAATCCAAAGCATCCACAGATGTCTTTTAAAGATTTTTATAATAAAGATGATAAGATGTGTTATAATTGATATTTTCAAATAATCTTTATAAAATTCAATATTGTTTGAAAACTATTAAAATTATATTAATTGGTATTCATATCTATATTGATTAACAATATTTTCATTGTATATGCAGGACATACAAATATATAAATGTAATGGTTGATTATAATGATAGTTGTCTCATCAACATATCATTTATATGTGCACGAAATTATTTTTATCATAATATTTAAATAACACTTAGTTACAATACTAATATACGAGGTGATGAAAAGAATCTTGAAAAAAATAATCGGAAATGTTGATTCATTATTGTAAACTGGGACCTTACAAATAATGAATACAACAAGCATAAAACCATAAAATAACAACAGAAATAGTTTTATGTATAAAAGTAGAGTAACATCATATTTAAATGTATGTACATCATATTTAAATAAACTATTTTTCTTTTGGTTTTTGTGCACTGATAAAATTACCAGTTCTTTTTAATCCTCATTAATTAAATTATGGGAGGAAAAATCATGAGTGACATAATTAATAAATTAAAAAGCTCAGATGAGAAAGTAACTAATCTTGAGTTATTGGATTATGTTATTGCACTTCAACTTAGCAAAATTGAAGAATATAACGAAGATATGGATTTACCTTCTTCAAAAATTTCTGAAGATGCTGAAAACTCAATGTCTAATCTGATTGATCTTTTAAAGCTCAGAGAACATTATAAACGTAGAAAATAGTTGTTAAATTAAAGGTCCCAAGTTATACAATTTGTGAGTGATAAAATGAGTAAAAAAGAATATATACATGTTGTCAAAACAAAAGATGGGAAATGGGTCAATAAAAAAGAAGGTTCTAAAAGAGCTTCTTCAGTGAGTAACACTCAAGCAGAAGCTAAAAGCAAAGCAATTGAGCAAGCTAAAAAGCATGGAAATGCTGAAGTAAAGGTTCATGGAAGAGATGGTCGAATTAGAGAGTCAAATACTTACACTAGGAAAAATGATCCTAGAAAAACAAAAGGATAAAGTACTTTATTTACTTTATCTTTTCAAAAAATCAAAACTAAAAAATTAATATGGTGAATGTAATGCGTATTAAAGATATGGCGAAAGATAAAATTATTATTCAAAAACAAAATGGAAAAATATATGAATGTGATAATGCAGACATACAGAAAACTAAAGCATTCATATTCTGTGGAGAAATACCTTTAGAAGAATATGATATCATTATTCATAAAATTAGAGAAGGTTATGAAAGAGAATATGTTGTTACAAATGTGGGTTACTATGAAAAAACATTTGGACCTCATTATCAAGCAGATATTGAATCAAAAAAAGTTTTTGATAACAAACAAAACGAAACATTAATTAATGATATAAATGTCAATGCAAATAATTCTAAAGTAAATATAAATTCCATAGATAATTCTATAAACTTTATTCAAATACCTTTTGATGAAATATATGAAAAATTAGAGGAAATTGAAGATGAAACTGTTAGATATGAATCAATAAAATGCTTAAAAGAACTTGAAGAATCTAATGATGGTGAAACCTATAAAAACAAATATGTGGAATTTATTGGTATTCTTTCAGATCATATGACTATTATTGCGCCATTCATACCTATATTAACAATTGCATTATCAAATTGCTTATGAGAAATTTATAAGCTTGAAATGATAAATTATGATTATATAAATAGATTTGCAAATTGGGGAGGGTATTTTTAATGGAAGAACTTTTTACAGAAAAAATTGATGAGTTTATCCATCATAATCTTTTAGAAATTCAAAAAAAGATTAATGCTGAAGATTGTTTGATAATATTGAATAATGATGATGAATACATTAATTCATTAATTAAATCCTATTATTCAAATAATATTGAAGTTGATTTTGATAAAATTGATTACACTAAAAAAACAGATAAAAAATATGATTATTATGGGAATCCTATAAAGTTAAATAGATATTCATTTAAAGTTCCTTATAAAGGAGATTCGCATCTATTGAATTATCGCCCTAAAAAAGGCCTATATAGGGAAAAAACTTATTTTTCAAGGGATAATTATATTTATTTTGAATCACTTAATTTTGATATTAATCATCCCAATCCGAAATTTTATAATAGTATAGAAACGTTGAAAAGTATAATTGATAATCTTACTAAAGAGTATTCCTATTGGAATGATTCTTTAAAAGAATATATTGAGAATAATGTAAATTATAGGAAAAATATTCTTTTAAACTTTAAAAAATTTTGTAAAAAATATGGGTTATCTGAAAAGGAGATTATGGAAATGGGATTTAAGTTAGCTGCATTAGAAACATTGTCTAAAATTATTGCGGATACATATCCTGGATCTGATATAACTGTGTTATTTAAAAAATCAGGTTTTCCTGAAATTGTTTATACTGGGGATACAAAATGGAAATTCCTTTGTGAAACATTTGAAATAATGCAAGAAGAATGTATTGAAGGATTTTATAAAATTTTAAAAGTTATAGAAGTTGTTTGTGACCCTCAAGAATATTTATTAAATCCAGAACTTCATAAAGAAATTCTTGAAAAAATTAATATGATATTGGTTTTTTATGGATTTAAATTTAATGAGGAAGGAATATTATTAAAATTGGATACAATTAACAATAAATTCAAAAAATCAATTAATAAAAATAGTAATCATGGTGAAGATCATTATGATGTTTTTATTTCTCATTCCTCAACGGATAAACCTTGGGTTGATGAACTCAATGAATGTTTATCTAAAACTGATTTAAAAATATGGTATGATGCATCAATACTAAAAATTGGAGATAATATTCGTAAAAAAATAAATCAAGGTTTGATCAATTCGGACTATGGAATTATTGTTTTATCGAAAGAGTTTATCAATAGATCTTGGACAAATTTTGAATTTGATTCATTATATCCATTAATTGCTGAAGAAAAGTTATTACCAATTAATCATGGATTAAGTAGTGATGATTTAGCCCAATTTTTCAAACCATTATTGAACACTCAGTATATGGATTCTGATAAATATACTATAAAAGAAATCTGTGATGAAATTTATTCTAAAATTAGATGTCCATAAAATATATAGATTTCATTTAAAATTTAGTTAATTTCATGGTTCTGAATCTTTAAATAATTCAAAATTTTAGAAGAATGGAAATAATGTTTAAATAGAACATGTTTTCCAATTCTATTAACTTTAATCTCTCCTAAACAAATCCCTAGTATAAACCTTATCTGCAACATCACCAAGAATATCTGAATCAAATCTATTAGCAAGAATCACATCACTTCCTGCTTTAAAACGGCCAATATCATTTACAACTTCAGATTTTAAGAACTCACTTCCATCTTCCAAGGTCGGTTCATAGATGATTATTGAAATTCCTTCAGCCTTAATGTGTTTCATAACATCCTGAATGGCTGATGCACGGAAGTTGTCGCTGTTACTTTTCATGGTCAACCTGTAAACCCCAACGGTTTCGGGATTTCTTGAAATAATCTCATCAGCGATGAATTCCTTACGAACGATATTTGAGTCAACCACGGCCTTTATCATTGTCTGTGGGACATCAGCATAATTTGCCAGAAGCTGTTTGGTGTCTTTAGGCAGGCAGTATCCACCATATCCGAATGACGGGTTATTGTAGTGTCCGCCGATACGTGGATCCATACATACGCCGTCTATAATCATCTGGGTGTCAAGGCCTTTTGTCTGGGCATAGGTGTCAAGCTCGTTAAAGTAGCTTACTCTCACTGCAAGATATGTATTTGCAAATAGCTTTATGGCTTCAGATTCAGTTAAATTAGCTAATAAAACCGGAATGTCCTGCTCAGCTAAATCGGCTCTTTTTTCCTCTTCTCTTGCACCTTCAAGAAGCAGGTCTGCAAACATCTGTCCTTCAGATCTTTGGTCTTCATCGCATCCGACTACGATACGACTCGGATGGAGATTGTCGTAAAGCGCCTTTGACTCACGAAGGAATTCAGGTGAAAATATAATGTTTCTAACGCCGTACTTTTCACGAACGGACTCAGTATAACCGACAGGAATTGTTGATTTTATGACCATTAAAACGTCGGGATTGACTTTCAATGTCCACTCTATTGCATCTTCAACAGCTGATGTGTCAAAGAAATGATTGACGTCATCATAGTTTGTCGGTGTGGCTATAATAACCAAATCCGCACTCTTATAAGCAGATTCCTTGTCTGTGGTGGTGTGAAGTTTCAATTGCCTTTCGCCTTCACGGGCTTCCTTAAAAAACCTTTCTATCTCATCATCCTGAATCGGACTTATGAATTCATTGAGTTTTTCGGCTTTTGACTGCGTTGTTGTAATCGCTGTTACTTCATGTTTCTGTGCCAGGAGTACTGCAAGGGAAAGCCCCACATATCCAACACCTGCTACTGTAATTTTCATTTAATACACTCCTATCTTCAAAAATTTAAATTTATATTCATTATTTTTATTTAAATAGGTATATATATTAACCACAACATAAACATTTTTATGTCACTTAAAAAATTTTCAATAATTTTTTTAATAATCCTTATCCTGTCCATCAATGCGGTCAGCGCTGACGATTCACTTTCAGACCTGCAGGTTCTGGTGGACCGTACGGATAATGTGGATTTAAACATGGACTTCTCATTTCAGGGTGATGATTCTAACTCCGGAGTCCAGGTTTCTGATAAGGATATTAAAATAAACGGTAACAATCATGTAATTGACGGTAGGAATTCATCAAATCTTTTAACATTCAATAATTGTAAAGTATACATAGAAAATTTGACACTCACCAACGGATATGATACTAGCGGCGAACTTGCAGGAGCAATTGATTTTTTCAACTCCAATGTCACTCTTAAAAACTGCATTTTCACAGGCAATCATGGAAACGATGGGGGAGCAATTCTTTCCTGGCAAAACACTCTCGAAATCGTAAACTGTACTTTCACAAGCAATGCTGGTGGAGCTATCAGTATTTTCAATTCAAACGGAGTTATCGACAGCTCTTTATTTTTAAATAATTCAGGCTCTACAGTTTCATTTGACTATACTTATGAGCATGATTTCATAATTTCCAACACAATCTTAAATGATAATTGTGATGCGGATTATCTGAAAATCTTCAAATCATATGAAAACGGCCAGTATTATGCGTATCTGTCAGGCTACAATAATCTGGCGGACAATCAGATTTCATTATATGTCGACCAGGACAGTTATTTGCCTGTGAGATTCACAAATCTGACTTTCATTAATGTTTCATATAACGGATTTAAGAATCTCTCATACAAGGTCAAACCTGAAGACTTAATCACTAATCTGAACAACAGAACAATACTCTTTGAAGTTTTAAAAGATGATGTGATTATAATCAATACAACATCCCTTACAAATAATGGGAAAGCCATAATCGATTTGAAAAACTTAACTGCCGGCAACTATCAGTTAAATGCTCATTATAGGGATTTGGCTGATTCAATATCAGTTCAGATAAAAAGAGAGGTTAATTTCACAATGTCTGTAGATGATATTGTCTTCGGAGAGGATTTGATAATCGATTTCAACATTTCAGATGAAATTGAAAATTACGGCAACGCCAAGGGCAGTTTTGAGATATGGGATGCTGATGCATACGGCAGCAGGTATTATGATGTGCTGGAGTATTACGGCGATTTTAAATTCATCGACGATAACATCGCAATCAGGTTCTATCAGGAGGGCACTTTTATAGCATTCCTTGATTTTGGAGGTGATGATGTGTTCTATCCCAAAAGAATCAACCAGACTTTCAATGTCATATACAACAGGACTGGAAATTACTCAGTCATAGAGGTCGAACTTTTTGAAAAAACATTTGGGGAAAACAAAAAACTTTATTTCAATCTGACTGATGAAAACGGTACTGCTCTGCCAAATAGGGATATTCAAATCACAATCAACGGTGTTGACTACACAAGAACAACAGATAGTTCCGGACAGGCTTCAATTGCCATAAATCTTGGTTCCGGTTCTTATACTGCGGATTTCCTATTTAAGGGCGATGAGGATTATCTTCCTACCTCCGCTTATCTGAGCTTTGATGTTTTGCCAACTGTCTATTGTGAGGATATGGAGAAATATGTTGGAGATCCCGGCAGATTCACTGTTACATGCACGGACACTCAGCATAACATATTAACTGGTGGTGTTGTTGATTTCAACATCAATGGAGTAATCTATCACAGAAATATTAATGAAAATGGTGAAGCTGGCCTGAACATCAATTTAAGTCCCGGTGAGTACATAATCACTGCAAAAAATCCTGTAACCGGTGAGTTGAGGTCTGCTGTAATCACTGTTTTGCCGAAAATAGTCAACAATCATGACCTGGTGAAATACTTCAGAAACGACTCTCAGTTCACTGTTCGCCTTGACGGATATGGCGATTTGACTGGTCAGACTGTAACATTCAACATAAACGGAGTGTTATATGAAAGGATAACGGATGAAAAAGGCATCGCTAAATTAAACATCAATCTCTCTCCTGGCCAATACATAATAACTGCAATGTATGGTGGCTGTATGGTTTCAAATAACATTACTGTACTGCCTGTATTGACTGCTGAAAACATGGAGATGTCTTATTTGGATGGCTCCACATTCAACGCAACAATCGTTGACGGCACAGGTAAACCGATAAGTGGTGTCAACATAACATTCAACATAAATGGTGTGTTCTACCAGAGAACAACTGATGATAACGGTACCGCAAGGCTCAACATCAGACTGATGGCCGGCGAGTACATCATCACGTCAATCTATGACAAGGCCGTCACGTCAAATAAGATTACAATAGTTTAGGTTTTCATAACCTAAATCTTATTTTTTTAAATTTGCAAAATATTAATTATATTTTTTTTCATATTCAATTCTACGTTCTATTTCAAAAAAAGACCCATATTCTAATTCAATGTCCTTTTCTTCAATCGCACTATCCATAATTATTAATGATAATTCTAAAATGAATTTAATTCATCCAAATCTTTTTCATTTTTAATTTTCAATGAATTTTCAAGTTCATTAAGATATATGTTTATAATATTGCTTAATGAATCAGAAAAATCAATCATGTCCTCATTTTTTCCATAAAATCTTGCTAAATTTTCAAACATTTCCATATATTTTATATTAAATAAATTTAAGGTTAATTTAGCAGTATTTAACATTGTTTTTTGATAAATGTTGTTTATCTGTGTTTCAAACTTTGGATTAATGCTGATGGATTTTGAATCTGCTTGAAATGTGTTCATTATAATTAGTAAATTCTAATTCATTAATTATTTGATTTAATAATTCATTTTTTTCCATTAAAATCCCAATTATTAGCTAGTTAATTGTATAAAGTATAATTATTTATTTTTCAGTCAATCTATCTAATTTTTCTAAAAAATATTTAAATGACTTGTTTCTTTCAATTGCAAGGTTAAAATCAAAATTTTTTGCAATTTCAATTGGAGCATCTTTTTTAGAATCAAAAATATCTTTAATCATTTTATCAAATATTTCTTTGGTGATGTCTTCTGTATTGTCTGGAATGTTCAAATTTCTAAACTCAGTTTGTGAAGTGCCGATAAAAAACTCACAATTCATTTCCAAACTCCAAATAATCATCAACAAAGATTTGTCCAATTCCTAACTCATCAACGAATACTTTAATTTCTTCATTATTGATTGGTTTAGATATTTTTGAAAATCCATTACTGTCTCTTGAAATTAGATGAATGTCTTCTAAGTCACAGTAGTTTAATATTTCGGGACTGTGTGTTGTTATTATTACTTGTTTATTTTGTGAAACTTCTTTCATCATTCCTACGAGCTGAATGAATAATGCAGGATGTATATTTCTCTCAGGTTCTTCAATCAATATGATATCTCCTGATTCAAAATATAATGCGCTTATAAGTGCGAGAATATTCATCGTTCCGTCTGAAATAAATGGGGATAAAACTGGGGATTTCGTATATTTTTCAGATAATCTAAACATTCGACGATTATCTTCAAGGCTGAAAACATCAATTTTCTCAATGTATGGAAGTAAAATTGAAACAAGGTTTAGATATTTTCTTTGCTTTTCATGGTCATTTAAGATGTTTTCTAAAACTACTGGCAGATTTTGGCCTGATTCACTTAATTTTACCTTACCATTCCCATCATCTAATCGACAGAATTTTGGGTCAAAATCATAATAGTTTATTGATTTAAAATAATTGGTCCAGGATATTGGAATGGCAGATAATGGAGTGTTAATGATTAATTCATGTTTTTCAGATAAATTGTCATTAACAATGTTTAATAATGATTTAGGAACAAAATACTCCAAGTCAACGTATTTCTCTTCCCGCTCGAAACTGGCGGTAATATGGCAATTTTTATTGACTAAAAGCAATGAATTTTCATAAATCTTTTCATCATCCCTGCAAATGTTAAAATTAAACTTAACGCTTTCATTAATCAGTTCCTGTGAATTATCCTTAAAATTAATACATAATTCATATTCAATAGCATTATATCGTATTTTAAAATCCAAATCAGGATTTGCTCTGGTTATAAATGAATCATCACTTCCCAATATTACTTTTATGCATGAGGGGGTGTATGATTCTAGATTGAGATTTTGGAAAAATGGTCCTCCATGTGTATTTATTCCTTTTTCAAAATCGTCACTAACATCTTTTAAAAACTGAAAAGCTTCGACAAAATTTGATTTACCTGATGCTTGTGCTCCAACAATAACATTAAAATCATTTAAATCAACATTTGCATTTTCAAAACTTTTAAAATTTTTTATTTCAATTCTTTGGATATGCATAATACTCAACATTTATTAATATTTCAAGCAATTTAACAAACTCGTTCAAATATTGCCTTAAAGAAGTAAAATTAGCTAATAAAACTTATTTCAAATCTTTGTAATTTGAGGTGGTGTTGTTAAAAATGGCTTAATAATTATTATGCTTGTTGAACTATTTAAATCATACTTAATATCATTCAAAATATTGTTCAGCCCACAAAATCCAAAGCCATTTACATAATTTTATAAGTGTTCAAAATAAAAATAGTATTATTGATTGACTAAGTTTTTACTTTTTCAATTTTTTAAAACCAAGAGGTTATATTTCATGTACGTACAAAAATTTGAGGATTTAAACAAATCTGATATTGCAATTGCAGGCGGAAAAGGTGCTAATTTAGGTGAATTAACACAAGCAGGCATTCCTGTACCGCCGGGTTTTGTAGTAACTGCAGAAACTTATCAGAAATTCATGGAAGACACAGGAATTAATGATAAGGTCTTAGACATTCTGGATAAAATCGACATCAACGACACTAAAGCTCTTCAAGCTGCAGCTGAAGAAATAAAGTCAATCATTGTCGAAACTCCAATTCCGGATGATATGATCATGTTTATCAAGGAAGCTTACAATCAGCTCTGTCAGAGGGTTGGCGAAGATGACACTGATGTGGCTATCAGGTCATCCGCTACCGCTGAAGACTTGCCTGAAGCATCCTTTGCAGGCCAGCAGGACACTTTCCTCCACGTAAGCGGAGACGAAGAAGTAATTGAATATGTCAGAAAATGTTGGGCATCACTGTTTGAAGCAAGGGCAATATTCTATCGTGAAGAAAACAACTTCGAGCACTCAAAAGTACTGATTGCAGTTGTTGTTCAGAAAATGGCTATTGCAGACAAAGCTGGTGTAATGTTTACCGTAAACCCATCCACAGGTGAGGACATCGCCTTAATCGAAGGGTCATGGGGTCTTGGTGAAGCTGTTGTATCAGGAGACGTAACTCCAGACAACTATCAGGTCGCTAAGGCAAACAACGAAATCATCAACGTCACAATCTCTGATAAGAAGGTAATGTATACCAATGATGAGAAAGGTACCAGCGTAAAAGTTGATGTTCCGGAAGATATGAGAAATGAACGTGTCCTATCCGACGAAGAGCTAATTGAGCTTACCGAAATGGGTAAAAGGGTACAGGCTCACTACGGAGAACCTATGGACACTGAATGGGCATTTGAAAGGGACAATCTCTTCCTTTTACAGGCAAGACCAATCACAACCTTAGGCGATGATGCTCCGGCAGAAGAAAGCACAAGCGTTGAAGGAGAAGTCCTGGTCAGAGGTTTAGGTGCAAGTCCGGGTATTGCAACCGGTAACGTAAAAATCGTTTTAGACATCGATGAGCTTAACAAAATCGAGGAAGGAGATGTTATGGTTACAACAATGACCACTCCTGATATGGTGCCTGCTATGAGAAGGGCAAGCGGAATCGTCACAGACGAAGGTGGAGTAACCTGTCACGCTTCAATCATCTCACGTGAACTGGGCATTCCTTGTGTTGTCGGAACCGGAGATGCTACAAGAACCTTAAAGGAAAACACTGGTGTTACCCTGGACGGTAAAAAAGGTTTAGTATTTGAAGGAATCACAGAAGTCAAAGAGGAAGCTACCCAAGTGCAGACTGTAGCCGCTGAAGCACCAATTTTAACTGTAACTGAAGTTAAAGCTAACGTAAGTATGCCTGAAGCAGCTGAGCGTGCAGCAGCAACCGGTGCAGACGGTGTTGGACTTTTAAGAACCGAACACTTAATGCTTACCGCAGGAATTCACCCTGGAAAATTCATTGCAGACGGAAAAGAGGATGAGCTAATCAACACAATCGCTGAAAACGTTCAGATTGTTGCTGATGCATTCTATCCAAAACCTGTATGGTACAGAACCCTTGATGCACCGACCGACGAGTTCATAACACTTGAAGGTGGAGAAAACGAACCTGAAGAACACAACCCGATGCTCGGTTGGAGAGGAATCAGAAGGGAACTTGACCAGCCTGAAATCCTCAAATGCGAATTCAAGGCAATCAAAAAACTCCATGAACAGGGATACACCAACATTGGAATCATGATTCCATTGTCACAAAGCCCATCTGAGCTAATCCAGGCAAAAGCATTATGTTCTGAAGTAGGACTGGAACCTCACAAGGATGTTGACTTCGGTATGATGGTTGAAATCCCTGCAGCTGCGCTGACTATTGAGGATTACCTGGAAATCGGTGTTGACTTCGTAAGTCTTGGAACCAACGACTTGACCCAGTACACTCTTGCAGTTGACAGAAACAATGAATTTGTAGCAAAACACTACACTGAAGAGCACCCTGCAGTAATGAAACTCATAGAAAGAACCATTAAGAAATGTGCTGAAGCTGGAGTTACCTGCAGTATCTGTGGTCAGGCCGGTAGTGTACCTCATATCGTTGAAAAACTTGTTAAATTCGGAATTACATCAGTTAGTTCCAATGCAGACGCAGTAGCGGAAGTAAGAAAAACCGTTGCACGTGCTGAACAGAAAATTATTTTAGAAGCTGCCCGTAAGCGTCTAGAATAAATTTCTTCTTTTTTTCTTTTTTTAAAATTTTTAATGTAATCAGATGATTTTATGAACGATTTACCGATAGATAAAGACGAAATCCTAAAAGAACTTGATTTGATTCAAGATGAAGATTTAAAATACCGTGACGGAAGAATTCTGGGCTCAATGTGTACAGAAGCACATCCATTTGCAAAGGAAGTCTATATGAGATTTCTTGACAGCAATCTGGGAGATCCCGGACTTTTTAAAGGAACCAAATCAGTAGAGGAAAAAACAATACAAATCATCGGTAACTTACTAAATCTTGATGAGGCTTATGGAAATATCGTGACGGGAGGAACCGAAGCAAACATCATGGCTGTAAGGGCTGCCAGAAATCATGCAAGAAAGTATAAGGGAATCAAAAACGGAGAAATTATCCTTCCGAGATCTGCTCATTTCTCATTTAAAAAGGCGGCGGACATGATGAACCTTAAAATTGTCGAAGCCGATCTTGATGAAAATTATAAAATTGATGTAAACTCCGTAAAAAGTAAAATCACCGATAAGACCATAGCAATTGTGGCAATTGCCGGAACAACTGAACTCGGTTTAATCGACCCGATTGAGGAACTCTCAAAAATCGCTCATGAAAACAATATCTACTTCCATGTTGATGCGGCATTCGGCGGATTTTCAATACCGTTTCTTAAAAATATCGGTTATGATTTTCCTGAATTTGATTTTAAACTCAAAGGTGTTTCATCAGTAACGGTAGATCCGCATAAGATGGGGCTTGCACCGATTCCGGCAGGTGGAATAATTTTCAGGAAAAAGGAGTATCTTGAAGTGATGGCGGTTGACTCACCATATCTGACAGTAAAGACCCAGTCAACAATTGTGGGAACACGTCTTGGAGCTTCAACAGTTGCAACTTACGCTCTTTTAAAGTATTTCGGAAAATCAGGATATTCCAAGCTTGCTGATAATCTCATGAAAAACACTCAATTTTTAAAGGAATCCTTAGAAGAAATAGGTTATGATGTCATAGTCGAGCCGGAACTCAACATTGTTGCTTTCAATCACCCTGAAAAAAGTCCTGATGTATTATCAGAAGAATTAGAAAAAATAAATGGGTGGAAAGTTTCAGTTGCAAACTGTCCTAAGGCAATAAGAATTGTCCTCATGAACCATGTAACCAAAACTCACTTAAATGAATTTATATCTGATTTAAAAAAGCTATACTAAATCTCCTCAACATACATGAGAGGATAGTTAAGCTCTTCAATAAACTCTATTCTGATGACTGCTTTTACATCATCAACTGCGGTATGTATTCTCACGTCAAGCATATCTCCTGAAAGGGAAATGTAGTCGAACTCGGTATTGTCATTAAGATTGATTTTAACCTCAACGTCCTCGATTGCAGGCTGCAGTTTAAATGAATCCTCAATTGTCCTTTCAAGATTTTCTCTTGTTGACTCATTGACCGGCGTTCCTACAAACTGATGGAAAAGGGCGCCCATTGAGATACCCCCTTCAAAGATTGCACGTTCCCTTTTTGTAATGTTTGAAAAGTATTTTTCGTTAACGTCCATTTTAGATTCCTCCATTCAAAAAGATAATCTTGTCGTAAATCACCTGTGAAGACATCGGATTGAAGCAGAAATAAAACAGCACTGCTGATACTATAAGCACTGTCGCCAGAATGTAAGGCCTCATTTCCTTAGGATAGATGAATGAAACAATCAGTCCCACAATCAGGAACACTCCTGCAATGATAAATGCATAGGACTCCTGCGGATTGTCCTGAACGATTTTCTCGTCAATTCCGCTGACGTTGGTCTCAACACCTTCAATAATCAGTCTGTTTGCCGTGGAGCCGATTGGATCGCATGTTATCAGAAATATGTGGTCGCTGGACTCTGTAGTTGAGAGATGATAAGTGGCGGGAACGATTGATGAGTTGATGACCGTATAGTTGACCTCACCGACTCCCGGCCATTCAAGGGTTATGATGTCGCCCTTTTCAATCTCGTTAAGCCTTAAAAAGGGTGAGCCCTGAAGCGTCCTGTGCCCGAAAAGCATGACGTCTCCCTCGGTCGGAATGGAGGACTTCTCATCCATCATAACTCCCTGGGAAAGGGAAACGTTGTTGATTTTTTCCTGAATTCCAACCTTTTCAAGTATCACGACAGGTGAGGTGATGTTTTTCTCAGTTATTGTCTTTGCTGAGAAATAGTTGACCTCTCCGGCCGCATACAGGGCGATTATCAGAATACAAATGATTATGATTATCGTTGTAATATTTGGTTTTTCCATAGTATCACTTTTGTTCAATCAATTAAAATAGCTTTTCTATCCAGGTGAGTATGTTGCGTTAATCTCACCTGCCATCCATGAGGGAGCCTTTGAGGTCGGTATCGTCAATACAATGCTGTCCATATTCTCCAGAATGAAATTCACCTTGTCCTGCGGAGCCTCAACCAGAAGCATGTACTCAGCGTCCAGATCTCCTAAGTTAATCTGGCGCTCATAGCTTGAAAGCTTGATTCCGTAATCCCTCAGCATGTCTATTGTGGCCTCCTCATCATACCCTCGAATTATCGCACCCTTAAGCATCTCTAGGACATTTGAATTGAAGGTCTGGGTGTTTTCAGACGGATTTGTCATATTTCCCTCAACGATGGTGTTTGCCTTTGAGTATTCGGATTCGATTTCACCGTTATCCTCATATCTCATAATGGATAGAACTGTGCATCCGCTGACAGCAGCTTCGGTTGAATTGGTAATATTCTCCTCAAAGGTGTCATTGTTGTTTTTATAGATATCAACAATGCTTCCCACACTTATAAGGCCAGCTCCCGCCTGAAGGCGTGAGACAAGAATCGGAACCGAAACGGTATTCGGCATCTTGAATGTAATTTCACATAATTTTCCTGCATCATTGCCGTTTACAATGTTAACAGCTTCCTCAGCCGACATTATCATGTTTCTTGATTCGTTGTCATAAACGGCCATCGTCCGGTTGAACTGGTCGGTGTTCGAACGTATGGATTTGAGATGGAAGTTCTTCCAGTCCTTTGTGGCATACATCATGATATTAATCGATTCAACTTCATAAACGCTGTTTGCGCTGTTTATTTCATCTTCCAGGCTGAAGACTCTTCCGTCGCTTGCAAGAGGTCCTCTGTAAAGGTCGTGAAGTTCATTGAGCTTTGCCGCTTTGGCTGTGTTGAGCTCCTGCTGTGCCGGTTCATAAATCAAAAAATAATAAGCGGATATGATAAGCGTCAGCACGATCAGTGTGGTGATTATCATTCCGATTTTTCGCTTCTTTTCGTCATTTATATTATCGTTAATCTTAAACAGTGAACCCAGCTTGTTGTTGAACGCTTCAATTGCAGTTATTTCTTTTTCTTCCTTAAGCTTTGGCCTTGGCATTTCGCCCGTTTTTAAATCTTCAAGCTCGCCAAAGCTTTTGGGAAAATGTGGATCTTTTCTAGTCATTATAAAAGCCTCACTAAGTTTTTTTAAAAACCGGGCACCGGTGTAATTTTTAAAATGCTGTGACACTATTCGCCGATGCCCGACAAGCTTTTAGAAAAAATTCTTAAAAACTTTAATATTACTATTAACCTTTTTATTATTAAGTTTAACTTATATTAAAGCTTTTAATTCTTTATTTATTATATTATGATATTGTTAAGGTTATTTTCAAGAAAATAAGAATTTTAATCTCACCAATAAAAATTGTTCTCACTGATAAGTATTGCCTTTAAAGATAAAATATATATAACAATTTAAAGTAATTTAATATTGTTAGACCTTAATTAATAGTACCTTAATTCAGCGATTTTTTTCATGCTAAAATGGGGGTTTTAATTAATTTAACTATTAATTAAATGTATTTAGAACTTATATTAATATAATTGCGAGTAGTTAAATGATAGAAGATAATATACGCATTCTCAGACAAGCGGCAAGGGTAGCATCCTCGGATAACCCAATAGATGATAAAGTTTGGTGTGTGATTGCAGGAAATGTTGATTTAGTCGATAATGTTGCATATAAAGCAATTGCATCAAAGAATAGCGTAAAAATTCTATTCAGAGAGCACGTCGTATTGAATGAAGGAAGACTGGACAAAAAATTTGACTTCATCATGTTATATGGTAATTCAAGAAGAATTGAAGAGTTCGGCCGCTACTCCCAGGCGAGGGGCGGAGCGTTCATCAGAATCTCACATTACTATACTCAGGAGGAGTCAAACATAATGGTGTTCGTCGCTCCGGATGATACGATAAGGGATTCAGTCTCAATAATAGAAAAGGGAAGAATTCCATTTGCAATCCTGCAGGAATCACAGACAACAGGATATATCGAAGTTGACCTGAACGATTCCGTGAAGCTACCGGGATTTGTTAAATCCGCTTTAAAACCATTTTACAATGCAAATGAGGTTGTCCTGTCAACAATACTCATTTCCGTAGAAAATGATAAAGACGTTGAAAGGGTTCAAAGTATTGCTACATCTAATAAAATATTTGTTATAGATTTTAAAGATATTATAACGGAGGATTAGTCATGAATATTTTCGGAAACGATGAGGAAGAACTAGAAATTACTGATGCAAGAGTTATCAGTAACAGTTTAGGGATAGATTTAGGAACTTTAAACACTGTAATAGCAAAACCTTCAGGGGATAAATTTGATTTATACCAAATCCCATCTGTGGTTGCTGTCAAAAAAGACGACCCAAGCGAAGTGCTTGCAGTCGGAGAGGAAGCTAAAAAAATGCTTGGAAGAACTCCGGAAGACATTCTCGCCGTAAGGCCACTCAAAAAAGGAGTAATCGAAAACGTTGTACAGGCACAGGCTTTACTTATCAAAGCAATGCAGATAGGAATCAACGAAGGAGAAAGTGTTGGAAGAATCGTTATCGGTATTCCTGGTGATGCATCCGAAGTGGAAAAGAACGCTGCAGAAGAAATCGGAAGAAAAGCAGGCGCACAAAACATTCTCGTAATCAGCGAAGGTCTTGCAGCAGCAATCGGCGCAGGACTTCCTATCGCAGAACCTAACGGAACAATGGTCGTGGATATCGGTGCAGGTTCCACTGATATTGTAATCATCTCATTAGGCGGTATCAACGACATAGAAACCGTAAGACGCGGTGGAGATGACATCGACAACAAAATCGTCGAACTTGTAGCAGAAAGATACGATGTAGCAATTGGTATTCATGATGCAGAATCTGCAAAAATGGAAGTCGGAATGGTTCACTGTTCAGAACAGCTGGAAAACCTAAGCGTTGAAGTAATCGGAAAATCCCTTGAAACCAACAGACCTAAAAAAGTCGTCATCGACTCCATGCTCGTAGCAGATGCAGTTGAACCGTTCATGAAACAAATCGTCGACGGTTTAAACATCATCCTGGAAAGATTATCTCCGGAATTAATGATGGGCGTATACAACAACTCCGTTGCAGTCGGAGGAAGCTCAAGACTCAGAGGAATCAAACAGAGAATATTCGATGAAATCGCAATTCCAATCGAAATATCCGACGATCCTATGACTGTAGTTGCAAAAGGAACAGCTATTGTAGCAGCTGAACCTCTCGCATTAGAACCGGAAGTACGTTTAAGAGCTATGAAATAATTTTAATTAATTATTTCTTTTTTTACTTTTTTTTGATTTAAATGAATATTTTAGGCATTGATGAGGCAGGACGAGGTTCCGTTTTAGGTCCCCTGGTCATTGCAGGTGTTGTTATTGACAACCGCAAAGAGGCAATTCTCGACAATATGGGCGTCAAGGACTCAAAAAAGCTCACAGCCAAAAGAAGAGAAGTGCTGTCCCGAAAACTTAAAAAGATGTTTGAATGGGATACAGTAATCTATTCCGCCCAGGACATCGATGAGATGAGAGCAAATGGTGTAAACCTCAACGAAATTGAACGTAAAGGAATGCAGGAACTCCTGTTAAAGCTTGACTGCGACAAGGCCATAGTCGATGCGGTTGACGTAAAGCCACAAAGGTTTGAAGATAAGCTTAAAAGAGCAACAAAAGTTGACGTTACAGCCGAACACAAGGCAGACGACAAGTATATTGAAGTCAGCGCAGCATCAATCATTGCAAAACAGACCAGGGATGATGCAATTGCTGAAATCAACAAGTACTTTGAGGATGTCGGCGGAATCGGTTCAGGATATCCTTCAGATCCCACAACTAAAAAGTTTCTCTCAAATTACACATACAGCGAAATGCCGGGCTTTGTTAGAAAGTCATGGTCAACCGTTGCAAAGCTTAAGGATGTTCAGACAACACTGATCTGATTTTAAAACTATTCTGCAAAGACTTCGTCGTATTCGACATCCATGCCGATGCTTGTGTAGAAGTTATACATCATTTCATTTTCCGTCGGTGCATATGGACATTCTTCAAGAAATTTGGCAAATTCAATTACTTCGGGATCGTTTGTTCCTTTAATGCTTTTGTAGACTTCAGTTTCACTGTTTTCCATGTTTGTGAATTTCGGTTCTGTCGTTTCGCTGTCATCAAAGATTTCACTATATTCAACATCCATGCCTTCGCTTTTGTAGAAGTTATACATTATGTCCTTTGCTGTTGGGGTGTATGGACATCTTTCGAAAGCTCGGGCAAATCTGTGTACATTGGGATTGGTTATTATTTTTCTACAATGATAAATAGTGGTTTTTCTATTATTCATATTGATACTCCAGTTTGGTTAATTGTATATCACTTATGTTTTCATCATTTATATATTTTAATAATTCATAACCATATCGTAAATCTTGCATCTTATTGAACACACTTCCTTTTTTATAATGATTTATGCAAAATATGTAGGATACATCAAAAGCAATTTCCGAAGCTCTATTCATGTCTTCAATTAGATGTTCATGCAAACCTTTAGCTTTTAAAATCCAAAAATATTCTAATCCGGCAATCAGTTCATAATCATCAAAAGCACGTTTTAAAATTCCAAAATTTTTAGCTGATGGTGGAGATAGTATATTTTTTGGGTGATTATGTATTGATGCAACAGGGTTATTTTTAAATTCATTTTCATCAAAAGTAACAATAACTTCTTCTGATTTACCTTTTACACATTTAAGAATTTCACCCGTACAATAATCAAAATATAAAATCCATTCGTAATCTAATTGTCTAGTTTTTTCAATGAAATCAATGATGAGATTATATGTTTCATCACTAAATTCATCTGGTAAATTTTCTTTTTTAATTATTGGGGATTTATTATTTTTTAAAGTTTTATATTCCTTGAAATCCGAACCTATATTCAACATACTAACTACTAAAATACTCAATATTAAAATGATTTTTTTAATTTTCATGAATTCATATCTTGTTTAAACAACAAATAAATGTTTATTTAAGAATTAAAAAGTAAATCATTTAATAAATGATTTTTTTAGAGCAATTTGGTGGAGTTAAAGTAATAGTTTGCAATGAAATTATTTTTCACGGCTGATTATAATTTATTTTTTGAGGAAGATATTTTAAAATCAACATTATTTCTAAAATATAGAAATATTTAAATAGTATGTTTTTCTCAGGACAATTTTTCACGGTCAGAACAATTTTTCACGGTCAAATAATCCTTAAATTTAAATATTAGAATGAATAACATAATTTTGTAGGAGGTGATACTGCTATGGATGATGAAAAAATGAGACTCATTTCAGCAATCCTTATGTTAATCACAGCATTATTGGAATTGCTGAAATGCATATTATGGGATTAATTTCCCATAATAATTACTCATATTTTTCTTGTCTAATAGTATATAATACTTCCTACCATTTAATAAAAAAGAGTTGATTATATTGCTAAAATCATTATTAACATTAATTCAAATAATTTTGTGCATTATAATAATATTTTTAGGATATCGAAATAAGGAATATCTAAATATTCTAATTGGAGTATGTTTGCTGATAATATCATTTATCTAATAAGTACTAGAACACAGATCTTTAATGCAGAGATGAATTGCACGACGGGACACGAAATGCAGTTCATATTCTCTTCGGACTTATTTTAGTAATTTTTTCAAAGCAATTTCTATGAGTTAAAGTATTCTATAGGTTAATAACTATTGTTTATAATGACTTTAGTTGTGATGAGCGGCGAATCAGGTGCTATATGGGTTTTTTATCTGCTATTATCACTAATTTCTAAATAGCTATTTTTAAGTATAGGAATAAATATACTATTCTTATAAAGGATTATTTAATATAATTTTTATAGAGGATAAATATGATTATTGAGTATATCTCGCCAATTTTTGATGGAGTAATGGACATCTTTACCCAGGGGGGAATTATCACTTACATAATTCTTTTCATAGGTATCTACGGTCTTATTATTTCACTTAGAAAAATTGCGTATTTAAGAAAAATCAGTCGTGTTGACACCACTGAAATATTCGGTGTTGTCACTGCGTCTATGGAAAGAGGAGGGGCTGTAGAGGCTTTAAAGCAAATCAACCGGTTTAAAAACCCCGTGTCAAGAATCATTTCCGAGACATTAAAAATCGGATACAAGAACAAGACAGAAGTCGAGGAAAGTATGGAGCAGATCTTCATCGTTGAAGTCGCAAAAATGACAAAGGGATTAAACACTATCAAGACCATTACAGAGCTTGCTCCTTTCATTGGATTGATCGGTACCGTTATCGGTATCTGGATGACCTTCAAGTCCTTAGGGGTCAACCCTAACTCAGCTGCCATGGCTGAAGGTATTTACGTGGCACTCACCACCACCATCATGGGTCTTTTCGTTGTAATTATCTTATTGCCTATCTACACTTACATTCAGGGACTCATAGAAGCGGAAATGGATAAAATCGAGCTTGCTACAAAGATGACCAACTGGGGATTTGCTGTCGTTAAGGTTAGAGTCGAGGCTAACGTGGAATGCGCTGTTGCTGCGCTTCAGGAAGCTGAAGGTGTTGTAAACACCCGTCTCATTTCAGACCCTTACGCAAATATCAAGGTCTCATTCAAGCCAAGTATGTTGGACAAGAGTATTGCCAACATCATTTTAGAGAAATGTAATGTGAATGCAGAGATTACTGAGAGTAAACTGAGACAATAAGTGGTTATTATGGCAATTGACATTAAATCTTACAAGAAGAAGGTTTTGGGCGATACCAAACCGAATATTAATTTGGTTCCATTTATTGATATTCTGTTTACAATAATGATTTTTCTAGTTGTAACTAGTAACTTTTCAGCTGTCGACATGCCGACCGATGCTACTGACGGCGGAACTGGTAAGCCTAACGTAACTGACGTTTCGGGAGATGCTGAATATTATATTGTGCCTGTTGCTAATCTGCACAAGGTCACCGTCAACGGCGTGGACAAGTCCGATGCCATAAGCGGAAGTGCCGTAGGTGTTCTGGCGCAGGTTATGGATGAGGGACAGATATCGATCAGGCCGGGAGAGATTGTAATTACCACTCCTGCAGGAATTGATCCGAATAAGGCCGTTCAACGTCCAAACGTTTAATTAAAGAGGAGATTGTATGTATACTGGGAGGATATTATCAATTGGGATGAATAGTGATGGAAAACCGTTTGCTGCTTACAGGGTGTCAAGCAGGTCATTTCCTAACAGGCAATGCCTTAAATTCGACACAAGAGCAGCAATCGTTCCTAAGGAAGGTTTTGAAAAGGACATCTACGAAAACACATATATTACCTATAACTGTCTTCGTATTGTCCGTGACACCGCAATCGTGTCAAACGGGTCTCACACCGACGTGATTGCCGATAAGATTTCCTTGGGAATGAACATAAAAGATGCAATAGCATATTCCCTGCTTACAATGGATTATGAAAAGGACGATTATCATACTCCAAGGATTGCAGGTGTTGTGACATCCACAAATAAGAAGGATGAATACGGATGCTATGTCGGTATAGCAAACGACAAGAAACTGTTGGTCGAGCAGGTGCCTTACGGCGATGCAGTGTTCATATCAACTTACGGCAGTCAGGTTCATGACTCTGTAGAGTTCACAGCCAAAACCGCAAGTGAAGCTGCAAAATTTATTTTTGATGAAGGAACCTTTGCAAACTACAAAAAACCGGTAACCTCTTGCGCTACCGTTTTTGATGGAGAATGGACTATAGACGTTCATAATCCATAATTTTTTTATTTTTTTTTAAGATGATTACTATGCAGATTAATTTAACAGGCTTAGAAGGCATTCCCTTAGTTAAAGCAGGGGACAATATTGCCGAAATTATAAAAGATGCTATTTTACAGCAGGATTATGATTTAAAAGACGGGGACATTATTTTAATAGCCGAAACTCTGATTTCAAAAGCTGAAGGAAACATCGTAAGGATTGATGATATAACTCCATCTGAAAAGGCTTTTGAAGTGGCCGGGATATGCAAAAAGGACCCGAAACTTGTGGAGCTGATTTTGGAAAATTCAACTGAAATCGTTGAGGTCGGACCCAATTTCATCGTAACCGAAACCAAGCACGGCTTTGTGTGTGCAAATGCGGCAATTGACGAGTCAAATGTGGATGACGGTCTTGCAACTCCGGTTCCTGAAAATCCTGACGAGTCAGCATCAAAAATAAGGGAATTTCTGGAAGATGAATTCGACAAAAAACTGGCTGTTATCATAACCGACACCCAGGGAAGGGCATTCAGGGTAGGCGCCATCGGAACCGCAATAGGATGTAGTGGAATGAATCCCTTATGGGTAAGAATCGGCGAAAAGGATTTATATGGAAGAGAGCTTGAAACCACAGAAATCGCAAGTGCCGATGAGCTTGCAAGTGCAGCGTCACTTATTATGGGTCAGGCTGACGAGGGCCTTCCGGTTGTTATCATTTCAGGCTTTGCAGGATTCGATTACTTGAGAGATGAAAACTCAAACATCAAACCTCTGCTCAGGCCGAAGGAATTTGACGTATTCAGGAAATAAGTGATATTCATGATTACTGTTTTATCCGGAGGAACCGGTACTCCAAAGCTTCTGCAGGGAATAAAAGAAATCGTCAACCCCGAGGATTTGACCATAATCGTCAACACTCTTGAAAACGACTATTTTGCAGGAGTCTATGTTTCAGCAGACATCGACACGGTATTATACACAATGGCTGACATGATCAATGAGGAGACATGGTATGGTGTTAAGGGCGACACGTTCATCACTCACGAAAGGCTTGAAGAATTATCATGTCCGGAGCTGCTCAGAATTGGGGATATCGACAGAGCCACCAAAATACAGAAGACTCTTTTAATGCAAAAGCACTCTCTTCAGGAAAGTGTTGATATTCAGTCAAGACATATGGGTATAGCTTCAAAAATTATCCCGATGAGTAATGAAAACTCCGAAATCAAGATAGTCACAGACATAGGCGAGCTTGATTTTCATGACTTTTTGATAAAGCATCAGTCAGAACCGGAAGTTCTTGATGTGAAATTCTCAAAAGTCAAACCTGCCGAGGGCATAATCGATGCAATAAGAAATTCCGATGCAGTAATAATCGGACCGTCAAATCCGATAACATCAATATTACCGATACTCTCACTTGAAGGGGTAAAAGAGGCTTTAAAAGAAACTCAGGTAATAGCAGTTTCACCGATAATTGGAAACGATTCCGTTTCAGGGCCCGCTGCAAAATTTATGAAGGCAATGGGAATTGAAGTCTCATCACTTGGTGTTGCAAAATTATACAAAGATTTTTTAGATGTAATTGTAATTGACAGTCAGGATGAAAATATGAAAGATGCTTTAGGCGAAATTATTAATAAAGTAATAATTACAAATACTATAATGAATAGTTCAGATACCAAATTTAGTTTGGCCAAAAAAATTCTAGATGGTATCTGATGAAGTTAGGCGGTAATGCAATGATACAAATGACATTGATACAAATAGACAATTATGGTCCTTGGACAGTCACTCCAAGACCACGTACTGAATCAGATTTACAAATGTTACAGGCAAGCTTATTTGCAGATTTAAACAACCATTTTGGAAACAAAAAAGGTTTGGTTTTCTTCACAAGATTCGACAATCTGCTTGCAATCTCAAACGGTCTTGATGAAGAGGACCACCTCAGAATCCAAAGATCCATCAGAAACAGATACCCAATCACAGTAAGTATGGGTGTCGGAGCTGCTGAAACTCCTCACGAAGCCCAAAGACTGGCTACCGTAGCACTGCAGGAAAAAGGAGGAGCACAATCCTCACAAAGAAAAGAAATCCTGGCTATCGACAGTTTAGTGTCCGAGGAAGACAGCTACGTTCAGGCAGCACACATCGATATCAACAGCGTAACAGAAACCCTAACTGATATCGAATCAGCATTCGACACAAGCTTCATGGTCAACAAGGCCCAACATTACCTTATGACAAAACTCATTAAAAAAGGAGCATTATTGTTCTTCATAGGCGGAGACAACTTCATGGCACCGTGCAACGGACTCACCGAAGAGGAAATCAAGGAAATCCTTGTTGAAATCGATGATGAAATCGGAATCGGTCTTAAAGCAGGTATCGGAAGAGGCAAAAACGCTGAAGATGCAGCATATATGGCTGACATTGGTCTTGAAGAAATCCGTGACCGCAACAACGAACCTTGGACCTGGGTAATCGAAAAGGAATACTAGGGGGATTTAAAGATTAAAGTAGTTGCACCAATGGCCGGAATAACAGATGCGGAATTTTTGAATAAAGTTATTCCATACGGATTTGATGTAGTTACTTTAGGCGGATATAGCCTTGACGAAAAGACTATTGAAGCATCCCGAAAGATAATCGAAAGGGGAAGAAAGGAATTCCACTTTGAAATCGATGAGGTCATTCCCCACATTGAAAGTGAAGTAAATCTAATCAAAAATAAATATCCCGACATCCGAGTAAGCGCAAACGTGCGCTCAACTGTTCCCGAACCAATAATTGAAGCATCAAAAATAGAAAAACTTGATATAATAGAAATAAATTGTCATTGCCGTCAGGATGAAATAACAGCTATTGGTTGCGGCCAGGAGATGCTGAAAAGACCGGATCTTTCAGACTACATCTCCCAAATTGTTGATGGCGCCGAAAGCGAAGTGTCAGTCAAAATCCGTGCAAACGTCGAAGGGATAGACACTCTTGATATTGCGCACAAAATAGAGGATGCCGGAGCGGACTATCTGCACTTGGATGCAATGGATCCCAATGTGTTTGATGCCGACTGGAAATTGCTGAGAAATGTTTGCGGCAATACTGATATTAAAGTTATTGGAAACAATTCAATTGATTCTGCCGAAAAAATCCAAAAAATGTATGACTGCGGCGTTTATGGCTTTTCAATAGCCCGTGGAGTAATTTCCGGAAACCTAAATTTTAATATTGCTGATTTTTAAAACAAAAGTATTATTAATACTCAAAATTAAAACATTAATTATTTAAAAATAGGTGAGTTATCTATGAATTTTATAACACTCAAAAACATTACTAAATCATTTAATGGAGTAGATGTTTTAAAGGATATTAACTTGGAGATTGATGAAGGAGAGACTTTAGGTATTTTAGGACGTAGTGGTAGTGGTAAATCCGTTTTAATCAACATGCTCAGAGGTACACTCGATTACAAGCCTGATGGCGGTAAAGTACTGATTAATGTTGCCGTATGTCCTAACTGTCTGACAATCGAATCCCCATCCCATGACGGAGAAAAATGTTCCTGCGGATGCGAACTCTCAGTTCAGGAAGTGGATTTCTTCAACTGTGACAGAAAACTCTTCGCAGCTATTAAAAGAAGAATTTCCATCATGCTTCAACGTAACTTCGCATTATATGACGAAGAAACAGTTATTGAAAACGTCATGAGAGCTATGGGAGACGAAATAGATTACGAGGAAGGTCTCTACAAAGCTTTAGAATTATTGGAAATGGTTCAGATGAACCACCGTATCACACACATTGCACGTGACCTGAGTGGGGGAGAAAAACAAAGGGTTGTTCTTGCAAGACAGCTTGCTAAAGATCCTATGATGTTTCTGGCAGACGAACCAACAGGTACTCTTGACCCTCAGACTGCTGTAAAACTTCACAATACATTAAAAGAAGGCGTAAAGGATGAAGGAATCACAATGCTCATCACATCCCACTGGCCTGAAGTAATGACTGAGCTTGCAGATAAAGTTGTATGGTTTGAAAACGGTGAAATCAAAGAGGAAGGTGACCCTCAAACCATTGTGGACAACTTCATGGCTACCGTACCTGTTCCGGAAAAACCTGAAATCCCTGAATTCGGTGAACCTGAAGTGGTATTGGAAGACGTTAAAAAACATTACTATTCCATCGAAAGGGGAGTCATCAAAGCTGTTGACGGCGTTTCAATCACAATCAACAAGGAAGAGATTTTCGGTATAGTAGGTTTAAGCGGATCCGGTAAGACCACAACAACCAGAATGCTTATGGGACTGACAGATCCGAGCAGCGGTAAAATCGAAATCCGCTTGGGAGAAGACGAATGGGTCGATATGACTAAAGTAGGTCCTTTAAACCGTGGACGTATCATGCCTTATATAGGTCTGCTCCACCAGGAATACTCCTTATATCCTCACAGAACCATATTGGGTAACCTGACTGATGCTATCAGTCTTGAACTGCCTGCAGAGTTCGGTAAGATTAAGGCAATTGATGCACTGACCACAGTAGGATTCAGCAGCACAACTGCAGTAGGTATTTTGGATAAATATCCTGATGAGTTAAGTGTGGGGGAAAAGCACAGGGTAGCTCTTGCACAGGTGCTGATTAAGGAACCTAAACTCATTGTATTGGACGAGCCTACAGGTACAATGGATCCGGTCACTCGTGTAGTTGTTACAGATTCAATCCTAAAAGCACGTACTGACTTGGAACAGACATTCATTATCATTTCACACGATATGGACTTCGTATTGGATGTTTGTGACAGAGCCGCTTTAATGAGAGGAGGAAAACTATTGGATATAGGCACTCCTGAAGATATCGTTAAACAGCTCACACCAGACGAAAAAGAAGATATGCTTAAAAGGGAAGAATAATTCTCTTTTAGCTATTTAACATTTTTTTTATGTCCCTCCAGTTGGGACAGTTCTTATCCATCAGCATTTTAAAATTTTTCCCATGATTGAACTCTATGAGATGGCACAGCTCATGGATAAAGACGTATTCAAGACAGATTTTAGGCTTTTTTGCAAGGTTCAGGTTAAGTGTAATCACTCTGTTCTGCTTGCAGTTTCCCCAGTTCTTCATTTTACGGATTTTAACTTCCCGGGGCTTCACACCGACAATCCCGCAGCACTTGTCATAGATTTCATCAATCTCTCTGGATAATTCGAGGCGATAGAAATCTTCCAAAGTCTTCTGGCGCCTTTCCATTTTGCTTCTTTTGGAAACGGGCAGATAAATCGTGCCGTCCTTTAAAAATGCTCTTTTTATATTGTTTGCAATCAGCTGCAAATCATATTCCTCACCCCAGAGAGGATGCTTCTCGCCATTGACATATTTAAGTTTAGGCAGATAATTGCCGTTAGCTATCTTAAAGCGCTTTTCTATAATCCAGTCCATTCTTGAACGGATGAAATCAATTATCTGCTCGTCGCTTACATGGTATGGTGCGGAAATCTTAACAGTACCTTCAGGCGGAACAACACGAAGATACATGTTCTTGATGTTTTTCCTTTGGATGACAATGTCAATGTCGTTGATTTTCATTACTGTGCCTCAGGGTCAAAATTGAATAATTTAATAGATAATTTGAAAGCGAGAGGCCTTACAATGAAATTGACCAGACAGTATGCAACAAACCAGCGTATAGGCCAGGTCAGGAAGAAGATATCTGCAGGCAGGTTAGTGGTAACTCCGAATATCAGTGGTATGATAAAACTCATCTGCAGGCTTATGAAAAACGGCACAGGGTTGAAAAGGCCGGTTTTTTGACCAGGTTCAAATCCGAATACCTTAACGGCCAGTTTGAATCCTAAAGGATTGCAGATGAAATTAGCAAAAAAGTATGCTACAGGCCAACGTACAGGCCATAACGCCAAACATAACCATACAGGCATTCCCATCGGATATGAAAAGATTAAAGCCATGATTCCGCTCATAAAAAAACTAATAAAAAATGCGATTGGGTTCCATAATTTCATAGGTTAATATATGTGGTTATTATGTACTAGTAATTTTTGTTATTTTAGGTAATGCATTTGATTATCTATTTTTTTTAGCCATATGACGTGTTCAAAACTTTTTAATATTATGATATCAATATAATCAGATAGCATCTTTAGATGAGGATGCTATTACAAGCCAGATTTGTGTGTTGAATAGGGATGTGTCAAAATTTGTTAATTCAAATTTATCCTTATTCTTTTAATAAAAATTTTTGTGTTTTTAGAGTGGAAAAATTATAATTTTTCATGGCTATGTGTAAAAAAGGAAGCTATAAAACACATATTAAAGCTAATTATCATATAAATGGTCAATTTATTAAATTAGAAAATTTCGTATAAATCAAACTGTGCTTCCTATTTAACATCATAGATTGTTAACTCATTAGCAGGTTAATGGCCAACAATATGTAGTAACTTGCTAACATCAAATACGATAGTGCAAGTACTATATTTTCCACTACCATGTTTTTGTTCTCCAAGTGTTAATCGGAGTGTTTTTATTATAGTATATTACTAAAAGTTTTTACCATTTTTATTTTTTTTTCTGTCGAACGAATAGTGTTCAGATGCTCTCTTTGATTTTATTTATATATTTTATTTTAATTATATAATTATTGTAATTTATTTAGAGAATTTTTTTTGTTCTCTAAAAAAAAATATGTGTGTTAGATTAAATAA
>NZ_JAFSNZ010000038.1 GCF_017447225.1 Methanobrevibacter sp.
AACTTCTATTATAATGATTATATTGATTTTTCAAAATATTATGAATTTAGTGCATGTATATGAGATTGCCAATATATCAATAAAAATTACATTAAAATAAGCCCGAAATCAAGGTTAAATTTAAATAGTGGACAACACCATCTTATAAGCCCACTTGACTGTTTAATCGGTTTCATATTGTTTATCGTGAGTTTTGCGATACTTGCTTCACAGGTTTATGGAAGCATGGGGTTGAACGTGAAAGAAGTGATGAGAAAGATAAGAACATGAAATCCAATAGACATAATAACTCATAAATTGATGTTAACTCAATATTTCTATACAGAGTATTAAATACACAGCATTTATTAGATATTCATAAACATTCACACGATTTAAAAAAAACCAGATTATAATATAATTTTAATAAACATCATAATATTTAAATAAAAAAGCAACACATAATATGACATGTAAGATTTTAAGATAAAATTATCCCCATTTAGTCTTGTCGTGATGAGCGGCGAATTAGGTGCTAGATGGGTTCTTAATCTTCACAAATTATTTTTATCGACTTATTTTCAATCATTTCTATAAATTCGCACGCATTATTTTCAAAAGCCTGATATGTAGACCAAGAAATCAAATCAGCGACTTGTAAACCCTTATAATTGACTGAATTAACATGATTTATTTCAACAGGATAATTTTTCATATTATTCAAATTGCAAACAAAATATTTATTAAAATCAGGAATTTGATTTTTATTTTTTGATTTATCAATGAAAAAAATGTCTTTTGATTAATTGGGAGGAGTTTAGCAAGTTGTGATGCCAAAATATCATATAATCGATTAGTATCATACCCATAATCAATTTTATACATGTTTTCTTTGTCGAATACAATGATGAAAGCTTGATAATCAACATTATTTAATCTCTTTAAAATATCTAATACAACATTATCCGGAGTATGAGTACCTTTAATCTCTGCCATCTCTTTGATTTTATTATATTTTCGATAGGATTTCTTAATCAAATTATTGAGTTTTTTGGGATTATCAACCATAATTCCTGCAAAAACAAAATATTTAGAACTGGAATACTTATTTCCCAAATCACCACTCTCATCAATGTAAATATATTTCATCAAATATAGTATATGCAAAACATCATTTAAAAAGCTTTTTAATAGCCTGTTATACATTATGAGAGCAAAATTGCTCTGACTTTGTAATATTAACCTTATTGAGAACTGCAATATTTAAATACTCCATAAATTTGATATTTATCATAAATAATCACTACAATATTTTTTAGTGATACAGCAATCAAATTATGATTTAACATTATACAAGCATTCCAAATAATACTGAAAAATTTCTAAATGTTTTAAAATAGTTTATAAGAAATATAAAGTTCAAAAATATTAAAAAAAAGAAAATAAGGAAATCTATACAGTCCCTTGTGCGGGAAAAAGGTGAAACCACCCTACTTTCAGTTAATCCCATTTTTTGTAAATGCTTTTTCTAGAACCTATGTCAATAATTTCAACTTCTTTAGTTAATTCATTGACAAAGTATATGATCCTATATGAACCAACACGAGTTTTCATACATTTTGGACATTTCATACTTTTAAATGAACTTTCAGCTTCATTATATGGATCAACAGCTAATCTATGATATTTGTCATATATCCTATTAATTAATCGTTCATCATCAAAATGTTTATCCATGAATTTTATTGCTTTTTTATCCTCAAAAAGTTCATAACAAATTTTGGAGCTATTTTCTGATGGCATTTAAATCAACTTTTCTAGTGCCAGAATAGTCTCCGTTTTCAAAATGCCTAATCCTTTCATTATAATAATTTGCTTCTTCATCAGTTAATTCCTCAAAATACATTTTTTCATACACCTCAATTAATCTAGCTATAATATCATTATATGTTTCAGATTTTAAACCTAAATGAGCTAGTTTTGTGTGAACTTCTTCAGTTACTCTAATTGTTTTCATACCCATTGTGAATCCCCAACTAATAAATCATCTACAATTATTATATTAAATATATTATTTATATCTATTGTAAACAAATATATTAGATATACATTTTAAAAAAAATATCGAACTTAACAAATAAGAAAATTAACAAAATATAGAAAAAAAGACAAAATAATTTAATAAATAAAAAATAGCTAAAAAAAGAAAAAATAAACAAGGAAATCTATACGATTCCTTGTGCGTTCATTGCGTCAACTACTTTTTTGAATCCTGCAATGTTTGCTCCTGCCACGTAGTTTTTATCCATTCCGTATTCTTCAGCAGCAGCTGCAGCATTTGCGAAAATAGTTTCCATAATAGTTTGAAGTCTGCCGTCGACTTCTTCGAATGTCCAAGATAATCTTTCTGAGTTTTGTGACATTTCTAAAGCGGAAGTTGCTACTCCACCAGCGTTTGAAGCTTTACCTGGTGCGAATAATACATCGTTTTCCTGTAAGTATTCGGTTGCTTCAATAGTGGTTGGCATGTTTGCTCCTTCAGCAACAGCTAAAACACCGTTTTCAACTAAGGTTTTAGCGTCTTCTAATTGCAATTCGTTTTGGGTTGCACATGGAAGAGCGATGTCACATTTAATGGTCCATACACCTTTACCTTCGTGGTACTCAGCACTTTCTCTTGCTTCTGCGTAAGCGGTTAATCTTTCACGTCTTACTTCTTTAACTTCTTTTAACAGTTCAACATCGATTCCTTCCGGATCGTAAATCCAACCGGTTGAATCGGAACATGTTACAGGTTTACCGCCTAATTGTTGTGCTTTTTCGATTGCGTAGATTGCTACGTTACCTGCACCTGATACTGCAATGGTTTTACCTGCGATGTCAATATCGTTTGCTTTTAACATTGCATTGGTGAAGTATAATAATCCGTAACCTGTAGCTTCAGTTCTTGCAAGGGATCCACCGAAGGTTAATCCTTTTCCGGTTAATACACCTTCGTATAAACCTCTGATTCTTTTGTATTGACCAAATAAGAATCCGATCTCACGACCACCTACACCGATATCTCCAGCAGGCACATCAGTATCTGCTCCGATGTATTTGCATAATTCGGTCATGAAACTTTGACAGAATGCCATAATTTCTCTGTCTGATTTTCCTTTAGGATCAAAGTCTGATCCTCCTTTTCCTCCACCAATTGGAAGTCCGGTTAAGGAGTTTTTGAAAATTTGTTCAAATCCTAAAAATTTGATGATACCTACATTTACGGAAGGGTGGAAACGTAATCCTCCTTTGTAAGGTCCAATAGCTGAATTGAATTGGACACGGTATCCAGTATTTACTTGTACTTGTCCGTTGTCGTCTACCCATGGGACACGGAATTTAATTTGTCTTTCTGGATTAGTTAATCTTTCAAGAAGTGCATTTTTTTTGTATTCTTCTTCGTTTTCTTCAATAACAACCCTTAAGGATTCCAATACTTCGCGTACAGCTTGATGGAATTCTGGTTCTGAAGGGTTTTGTTCAATAATAGTTTCTATTACATCGTCTACGTATGACAAAATTATTCCTCCAATTTTCATTGCCAAATTTTTATATTTGACATGATAGTTAATTTTATGTACCTTCTCATATTTAATAGTTTTCACTTTTTTTTAAAAAATCCGAATATAATTAGCAATATCGATAAATTTATTGGACAATTTAATAAAATAATTATAAAATTATGTATTTTTTTACAGAAGTTTTATTATATTAATTTACAAAGTCCAATAAAAACCAATATTTTGTAGACAAAATCATAAAAAATGAAATAAATTTTATAAATATACAGAAAAATAATAAAAAAATAATAAATTGTTTAAAAATAAAGAAAATATATTAAACAAAAATGGGTGGAAGTATATGTCCGACTAAATAATTGACAAAAAATGGGTGGAAGTATATGTCCGACCAGAAATTATTTAAAAAATATATCCAAGAAAAATTAATGAAAAATAATAAAAAAAAGTAAGGATTGGTTAAAATCCTTAGTGTCCTACGTAATATCTTAGGATTGCGCCGATACCACCGAATGCACGGTAAAGCTGCATACCCTCTTCAGTTTCAGTGGAAATGAACTCGACACTGGTGTTCATATCCTCAGCCAATTCGACAAAATCATCCACTAAAAGTTCAGAAGATTCTTCTTTCAGAACTTCGTTACATTCAGGACAACGTTCTTCAAGAGAATCCGCTTCAGATTGGGTTTTTACTGTAATTCCTTTTTCAAAACCGCAGTTTCCACACTTGAAAGTTTTACGCATTGAATCCAAATCTTCAGACAAAAGCAGTGTGTCAACAGCACCGATAATCAGATTATTTCTGACTTCCTCTTCACCGTATGAATACAGGCCATCGTCTTTTCTGAGTTCGCCTAAAAACTTTTGGATAATTTCTTTTTCGTGAATGACATCCAGTTCGTTTAAAAGATCAGTTGATTTGTTGATGACTTCACGGATACCGAACTCACCGGTGTATGATGTGTCCACTGTAGCGATAATCTTGTCCTTGATTTCATACTGAATGTAATCTGCATCAACCAGATCGTTTTTGGTAAAACCTGGCCCTCCGATAACGACAGCTTTCAAATCATCTTTTAAAGGAAGGAACTCGTCGTTGATACGTCTGGCAATACGTTTTAAGAATTCACGGGCTTCATCTTCAATTACACGGTCAAACCTTCTCTGTGATTGTCCCCCTGCCTTATGCTTACCAGGAACCCCACTGGTTAAATGACCTATGATATTGATTTTTTTACCTTTTAAAGTAGCGATTGTAGCTTCTTTTCTGTCAACTACAGCCAAACCGTAGGTATCCCTTTCTTCAATCATGTATTCCAATGGTTCAAGGAAGAATTCATTGTTACATTTGTACCAGTAAGTTACAACAGGTTCAGGAGGTTCCAAAATGTATTTTTCCATTTTTTCAGTACCCGGACCGCCTTTAGGAATCATACCTACGAATAATACAAGACCGTTTTCAGGAGGCTGTTTATACAAACGGATGCTCTGTAAAATAACCTCAATAGCTGACTGAACATTCTTTTTGGTCTGTTTACTCTTGATGTTAGCACTCTGTCCAAGCTCATCCCTCATATGCTTACCGACATCACTTAGCTGCTTGTCCGGCGGGATGTAGACTGAAACAAGTTCTGTACCTCTTCCTCTTTTTTGTGATAACTCTTTTAAAGTTTTTTTAAATTCATATAATTCTTTTGATGAGACTTCTGACATAATAATCCCCTATGATAAAATTAATATAATATATAAAATTATCTAATTACAGATATAAATAATTAATGAAAATATGGTCAATTTTTAGGATAATTTCATTTTTCCATAATAATCAAATAATTCTATTTCCTCTTCAGGAATCGTTTCCATTTCAAGTAAATCAAGGCCAGTTAAGTCTTTGATTTCACGGGCCAGACCAATATAAGTGTCAGGGTATTCATTATGCCCCATTATATTCCAGATTATGGAATTGTCGAAAACAATTTCCAGATACCAGTCATAACCGTCCAGTTCTGCAGAGTCAAAATTCTTGGATTTGTTGTGGTATGAATCAAAAATCCATTGATAAACACCATATTTTTCAAAAAGGTCAAAAAGAACAGTTAAATCAGCATTTTCCTTTTCGAAATACCCTTTGATTTCCTTATTTTCAAAATCGATGATTACACTAGGATGTGGTGCATTCTGATGAAAGGCTTCATAATGGCCGAATTCAAGAGAGGTTAATCCCAATCTAGAATTTTCACTATCATAAACGCCGTCCTGTTTCACATTATAAAATAAGTTGGTAACTATCTTTTCAAGATTCGAAATGTTTAAAACATCAAAATCAACCAGTTTAATTAATAGTTCATTGAAATCCAGCCAGTTATCCGGAAAATCATTCTTTATTGAAAATTCCTTATAATCATCCGAATAATATAATATAATATTGCATGAATAGACATTTTCCAATTTTTCAAAAAACTGAAAGCCCCCTGATTTGAATCCTTCAAAGAGATTCAACTTTTCAAATTCCTTTTCAAACACTTCACATTCATTTTCATCCAAATCATGAATTTTACTTAAAACCCTTGATTTCAAATCGTTTAAAATAATATCACAGGGATTTTCAAGTAAAGTGCCCTCATGAAACTGGTCCGGATAAATCATTTCATTAATGTTGAAATAAGCTTTTTTTGAAACAAAATCAATGATGAAACATTCATAATGCTTGTTTAATTTTTTAAAGTTGAACCTTTGAGTTATTTCTATTTTTTCAAGCATTATCAACACACCTATAATAATATTTACAATAACTTTTAAATAAATTGATTGACTAATTTTAAATAAAGTGATAATATGGTTATAAGAAGATGTCCACAATGCCACTCAACAAGCGATGATCAGTATGGATTCTGTATAAAATGCGGATATGAATTTCCAAAAATTGATGAAAGCGCAAATGTATGTCCATTATGCAATTATCCGAATCCTGATGAGGCAGACTACTGTGTAAAATGCGGCACTCCATTGATTTTTAAAAACCAGTTCGATAACACACAGTCTTCACTAAATCCTATTGTCATTAAAAGAAAAGTATCCGAGGATGCTCAAAGAATAAACGATGTTCCCCATACAAGCAGAGTTTTAATAGCTTTAGGCTATATATTTTCCATTTTAGGTGGACTTATCGGACTTATAATTGCAATTTATCTTACCACAAGAAAAGACCCTGTAGCTAAAAGACATGGGCGCATCCAACTTGGAATATTCATTTTTTACCTGGTCTTATTGCTGATACTGATTTTGACCGGAACAATAACGTCCGAAACACTGATGCAATACAGTCAAATGACCAGTTTAAACAATATAACTAACCTGACCTTATAATAGGCAGATACATCACAATAGCTCCGTCATGATTTTGATAATAGTTCGGAACTAATCTGTCAACCCTGAAATTAAAGCCTTTATAGAATTCGTAAGCTCCAGTATTGTTTTCATTGACTTCCAGATAGATATTTGCTATGTCAAACAGCATCAATACCTGAATGGCTTTTGACAATAAGCGAGTTCCTGCCTTTAATCTCCTGTAATTTTTATCGACAGCAAGGGAAATGATATGACCCTGGTTTTCATACTTGATCCAAAAAATAATATAACCTATAACATAGCCGTCAATTTCAGCTACCAAAAAGCCGGTTCCCATATCATATAAGCTTTTGAACATGTCGATTCCATAGGACTGGTCAAAGGACATGTTTTCGATTTCAAAAACTCTTTTTAAATCGGCTGGAGTGAACTCACGAATAATCATCATATCAATAATATAACAAAAAAGTTATTTAAATATTTTTAATAAATATTAACTTAGAGCTGATGATATGTGGAATAATTTCGCCGAATATATACTATCGCAATGTGAGAAAAATCCAACAAGAATTTGTGAAATCGGAGTTGGGAAGTTTACGCAGGTCTTTGACTTTTTATCCGAACAGGAAAATGTTGAAATATTCAAGACTGACATTTCCCCAAAGGATTCCAGCGTCATAAAGGATGATGTTACAAATCCGAATTTGAAATTATACGAAGATTTGGACATTATCTATTCAATCAGACCACCCAGCGAACTTCAGCCATATATCGTCGATTTGGCTTTAAAAACAGGTGCGAAATTAATCATCAAACCACTTTTTAATGAAGATATAAATACTAAAAGAGTACAATTAAAATTAAAAAATTACAAAAAAGCAAGCTTCTACATATTAGGTGAATAAATGAAAGACAGTATTTTATCTAAATATAACACATCCCTAGCTGGTTTGGACAATAGTGAAGTGATTAAAAGGCAAACCAAATATGGTTTTAACGAATTAGAAGAAAAAAAGCCTAAAAGACCTTTAAGACTATTCCTAGAACAGTTCATTGACATACTGCTCGGGCTGTTATTCGTTGCGGCAGTTGCGGCATATTTCGTGGGTGATGTGATTGATGCAGTGGTAATTTTAATAGCTATTTTATTCAATGGAATCATTGGATTTATTCAGGAATACCGTTCTCAAAGAGCTTCTGAAATGCTTAAAAGCCTAATAACCAAAGAAGCTGTTGTCAGGAGAAGTTCTGCAGTTCAAAAGATAGATTCAAAAGAGCTGACAATAGGCGATATTGTGCTTCTGGAGGAAGGTAACAAAGTTCCGGCAGACCTTATTCTAGTTGAGTCAAATGATTTGCGTGTTGATGAATCATATCTTACCGGAGAATCCGAAGCAATCTCCAAAAAAGTTAACGATTCTGTTTATATGGATTCAAATATTATTTCCGGAAATGCTGTTGCGGTCGTGGAAAAAATCGGAATGAAAACTGAAATCGGCCAGATTGCCGAAATGGTTCAGGAAGATGAAGGCGATACTCCACTTCAAATCAAGGTTTCAAAACTCGGAAAGATCTTATCCGTAATCTCAATCATAGTGTGTATATTTGTTTTCATTCTGGAGTTCATGAAAGGAATTCCCCTTGTCGAAACGTTCATGACTGCTGTTTCACTTGCCGTTGCAGCAATACCTGAAGGATTGCCTGCTGTATTGACATTGACCTTGGCTTTGGGAATGCAGGAAATGGCAAAATCCAATGCCATAGTGAAAAGACTGCTTTCCGTTGAAACTCTAGGGTCATGTGACGTTATCTGCAGTGATAAAACAGGTACATTGACTGAAAATAAAATGACTGTCAGAGAGACATTCTTTTACAATGAAGAAAAAACTTCCCAGATTGGTATTCTGTGCAATAATGCTATCGAAAGCGGCGACGAAATTATAGGGGACCCGACAGACGCTGCAATTTACAAATATTTCAAAGATAATTCAAATAGCTATGGGGAATTTGAAAGAGTTAATGAAATCCCACTTGACAGTAATCGTAAAATGATGAGCTGCGAATATAGCTGCAGTGATAAAAATAATATGATATTATCAAAAGGTGCTCCAGAAATAATTCTACGCAAAAGCAAATACATAGATAATGATGGAAGTATTGAAATAATCACTGATGAAATCAAGAAAACACTATTGAAAAAAATTAATGAAATGGCAGATAATGCGCTGAGAACAATCGGCTTTGCATACAAATCAAAAGATGATATTGACGATGAGGAAGATTTGATATTCACGGGCCTTGTCGGAATAATGGATCCCCCTAAAGAAAGCGCTAAAAAAGCAGTGGCAGACTGTAAAAAGGCAGGAATTAAAGTAATCATGATTACAGGAGATCATGAAAAAACTGCAAAAGCAATAGCTAAGGAATTGGATATTCTTAATGAAGGCAAAGTAATCACCGGTTCCCAGCTGGAAAAGATGAGTGATGAAGAGTATAATGACATCGTGGATGATATTGAAGTATATGCGAGAGTCAGACCCACCCAAAAGATGAGAATTGTTGAAACATTGAAGAAAAAAGGAAACACTGTTTCAATGACAGGTGATGGCGTGAATGATGCTCCAGCACTTAAAAAGGCATCAATCGGCGTTGCAATGGGTAACGGAACGGAAGTTGCCCGTGAAGCTGCCGACATGATTATACAGGACAACAATTTTGCAACCATAGTGAAAGCCATCCGAGAAGGGCGGAAAATTTATGACAACATCAAAAGATTCGTGAAATTCCAGGTATCAACCAATATCGGAGCGATAATAACCATAATCGGAACAAGCATGCTGAATTTACCGCTTCCGTTTTCACCAGTACAGTTATTATGGATAAACATTGTGATGGACGGACCTCCAGCCCAAACTCTGGGAATGGAAGGTGCTGAAAAGGACATAATGGAGCGAAAGCCTCAATCAGGAGATATCCTGAATAGAAAAACAATAATCAGAATCGTCATTTCAGGTATCGTGATGGCAATCGGAACGATATGCGTATTTGATTATCAGTTGGCAACATCAACGCAGACAAAAGCTATGACCGTGGCATTCACCTTATTCGTACTTTACCAGCTGTTCAATGCATATAACTGCAAGGCAAACTCAAATTCATCAAGCAAATACCTGTATATCGGAATAATAATATCATTCATATTACAGGTTCTGATAATTTACATACCTCAATTGCAGATAATATTCAAAACGACAAGCATAGGAATAATTGACTGGGCAATGATTATAATCGTTGCATTTACCATAATAGTTGCTGAAAAGATTATGAACAAAGTGATACAATGAAGAAATTGAATATTATGCTTTTAGGCGGAACAAAGGACTCAACAGAGCTGATAAAACACTTGAAAAACAATTATGACACACACATATTAACTACCACAACAACAGAATACGGATCAAAACTTGCTGTTGAAGCGGGAAGTGATGATACGATTGCAAGGCCTCTTCTTAAAGACGAGATTATTGAAATCATAAATAATTCAGATTTTGATTTGTTGATAGATGCAACACACCCATTTGCCGAACACATTACCCAGACAAGCAAAAGCGTTTCAAAAATCTGTGATATCAACTATATCAGATTTGAAAGACCACCTTTGATTTTCGATGACATAGATGAATCATATATCGTTTATGCAAAATCATTTGAAAATGCAGGAGAGATTATATCACAGCAATATCCCCAGGGAAACATTCTTCATTTTGCAGGAGCCAATACTATGGAAGATGTCCTGAAAAATGTTTCAGCAGACAGATTTTATCCCCGCATTCTTAAAGTTCCAAAGTCAATTGAAAAATGCGAAAAATTAGGTATCAGAGAGGACCACATCATAGAAATGAAAGGTGCCGCCAGCTTAAAAGAAAACATTGATTTAATTGAAAAGTATGATGCGAGTGTCATGATAACAAAGGAAAGCGGTGAAATAGGAGGAGTTATTGAAAAAATTGAAGCGGCAAATCGAAAGGATATAGATTTGCTTATGATAAAAAGACCGGTTATCAAGGAACTGGAAAAAGAAGATATTGTATCAACACTTGAAGAGTTTGATAAAAAAATTAAGAAATTATTTTAAAGATAAATAGCGCCGAGACTGAGATTTGAACTCAGGAGGAGAAACTCCACGGGATTTCAAGTCCCGCGCCTTACCAGACTAGACTACCTCGGCAATCCACAAAAAACATACAAATTATCTTATTTTAAAAAAAATCTAAAAAAATTATTAAATAACGCCGAGACTGGGATTTGAACCCAGGCGGAGAAACTCCACGGGATTTCAAGTCCCGCGCCTTACCAGGCTAGACTATCTCGGCTTTATGATTATAACAAGGAAATATTTAGAGAAATCTAAATATTTATCCTTTAAGTTCTATTTCAATACTTACATTATCAGGAACATTAACTTTCATTACTTGTCTCATTGCACGTTCGTCAGCTCCAATACCGACTAAACGTTTGTGAATCCTAAGTTCCCATTTTTCCCAAGAAGCTTTACCTTCACCATCTGGTGATTTTCTTGTTGGAACTACTAATTTTTTAGTAGGTAAAGGAATAGGACCAGATAAATCGACACCAGTTCTTTCAGCAATGTTTTTGAGTTGATCACAAACATAAGCTAATTTTTCTGGATCGGTTCCTGTAAGCTTAATTCTTGCTTGATTCATTAATTATCCTCCAAAGTACAAAAAAAGAAAAGAAAGTTTAAGTTAAAAACTTAAACAGAATTTTCTACACAATTATTGTTTTTCAGTAATTTCAAGACATAAACCAGCTGCAACAGTTTGACCCATATCTCTGATAGCAAATCTACCCATTTGTGGGATTTCTTTTGCGTTTTCGAGACACATTGGTTTAGTTGGTTTGATTTTAACAATAGCTGCATCACCAGTTTTGATGAAATCAGGGTTTTCTTGGTCAACAGCACCGGTAGCAGGGTTTAATTTTTGCATTAATTCTAAGAAAGTACATGCTACTTGAGAGGTGTGACAGTGGAATACAGGAGTGTATCCAACGGTGATTACACCAGGGTGTTGTAAAACAACAACTTGTGCTTTGAATTCTCTTGCTACAGTAGGAGCGGAATCAGTGTGTCCTGCAACGTCTCCTCTTCTGATATCGTTTTTACCTACGCCTCTTACGTTGAATCCGATGTTGTCACCAGGTTCAGCGGTTTCGAATACTTCGTGGTGCATTTCGATAGATTTAACTTCTCCGGAAGCTCCAGCAGGTTGGAAGATAACGTTTTCACCTTTTTTCATGATACCGGTTTCAACTCTTCCTACAGGTACAGTACCTACACCAGTAATGGAGTAGACGTCTTGAATAGGAATTCTTAAAGGTAAGTCAGTAGGTTTTTCAGGTGGAGTTAATTTGTCTAATGCGTCCATTAAAGTGTCACCTTTGTACCAGGAAGTGTTTTCACTTGCTTCTTTGATGTTGTCCCCTTCAAATGCAGATAATGGGATGAAAGGTACTTGATCAGGGTTGAAACCTACGGTTTTAATTAAGTTAGTAACTTCTTCTTTTAATTCGTTGTATTTGTCTTCAGAGTAATCTACTAAGTCAATTTTGTTAATTGCAACGATTAATTGACCGATACCTAAAGTTCTGGATAAGAACACGTGTTCTTTAGTTTGTGGCATGACACCGTCGTCAGCTGCAACAACTAATACACCAGCGTCTGCTTGGGAAGCACCAGTGATCATGTTTTTAACGAAGTCTCTGTGTCCTGGGCAGTCTACTACAGTGTAGTCGTATTTTTTGGTGGAGAATTTTTGGTGAGCTAAATCGATAGTTACTCCTCTTTCTCTTTCTTCACCTAATTTGTCCATAACAAATCTGAATTTGTTTTCACCGTCATCTAATTGTTGTTCAGCGATTGCACCAGCTTTTAATAATAAGTGTCCAACTAAAGTGGATTTTCCGTGGTCAACGTGTCCAATAAATGCTAAGTTAAGATGTTCTTTTTCTTTTGCCATTATAATACCTCATTTTAAATTATATATTAACAAACATTAGTAAGCTTAAATGTTAGCTTAAATTTAATTTATATTTTAACATATAAATAGATAATGTTTTTTTCATGAATTTTTAATAAAAATATAAAAAAATGAAAAAATTAAATTTTAATTTTTAAATTTATACGTCTCCTAAGTAGTGACTTGTAGGGAACGGTTCTGGAGATAAACCTTTTCTTTGTCTGATTTCTCTGACAATTTGGCTTTGCATCTCACGTGGAAGTGGTTCAAATCCTGCGATTTCAGTAGACCATAAACATCTACCTTCTGCAGCGGATCTGATGTCACCAGCGAAACCGAACATTTCAGCTACAGGAACTTTGGATTCGATTCTTGCCATGTCTCCTTCCTGACCCATGTCAACAATTTGACCTCTTCTGTTTTGGACTTCACGGGTACATGCACCCATGTAATCGTTAGGAGTGTCAATAACTACTTTTTGCATAGGTTCTAATAATGCAGGTTCTGCAAGAGTCATAGCACCTAAGATTGCGTTTCTGATAGCTGGTAAAACTTGAGCAGGTCCTCTGTGAACTGCGTCTTCGTGAAGTTTTGCATCATGGAGTTTGAATTTTAATCCCATGGAAATTTCTTCACCTAAAGGTCCGCTTTCGAGAGTTGATTCAAATCCTTCAAGTAATAATTCTTTAACTTCGTCTAAGTATTGAATACCACGAGTCATGTTAATGAATAAACTTCTGTTGTGAACAGCCCATACTCTTCTAGCTTCTTCTTTATCTAAACCATATTCCATGAAGTCATTAGCAGATTCTTTACCTTTAACTCTGCCTTCTTTGATGTCTCCTTCTTGGATAGCATCATATATTTCAGGTTCTAAAGGTTCAACAGTTAAGTAGAATCTGTTATGCTTGTTAGGAGATTTACCTTCAACTTGTGGAGATAATTGTCTTACAGTTTCTCTGTATACAACAATAGGTTCTGAAGTTTGGATATCTACACCTTTTTCTCCGATTCTGTAACCGATAACTTCTAAGTGAAGTTCACCCATACCGGATACTAAGTGTTCACCGGTTTCTTCGTTAATATCGATTTTTACAGTAGGATCTTCTTTACCGACTTGTCTTAACACTTCAATGAGTTTTGGTAAGTCTTTGGTATTTTTAGCTTCCACTGCTACAGTAACTACAGGTTCGGAAATGTGTTCTAAACCTTCGAACTCTTTAATTTTGTCTTCAGGTGAACAGAGAGTTTCCCCAGCGATAGCTCCTTTTGCACCAGCAACATATACAATGTTACCTGCAGGAACTTTATCTGTGTTAACTCTTTCAGGACCGAAGTAAACACCTACTTGTTGTACTCTGGATTTACCGTGAGAACCAACGAGATATACTTCTGTACCTTTTTCAATAGCTCCACCATATACCCTACCGGTTGCAATTTCACCAGCGTGTTTATCTACAGATACGTTGGTAACCATTACTGCTAAAGGTCCGTCAGGGGAAGTTTCAATCATACCTTTACCTGCAGGAGATTCGATGTCTCCATCCCAGATGTTAGGTACTCTGTAAACTTGAGCTTCTTTAGGGGAAGGCAAGTGTTCAACTACCATACCTAATAATACATCGGATAAAGGTACTTTTTGTGCTAATTCTTTTTCGTTATCAGCATTACAGTATTCGATAATATCTTTAAAGTTGATTCCAGTTTCTTGCATGGTTGGAACATTAATAGCCCAGTTGTGGTATGCTGAACCGAAAGCTACACTACCGTCAGTGAAGTCTAATGCCCATTCTTCTTTTTTATCTTCAGGAGCCATGTTTTTGATTAATTTGTTAGCTTCCATGAAGATTTTCAAGAATCTGTTTTGTAATTCTTCAGGTTGTAATTTTAACTCGTTGATTAATCTGTCAACTTTGTTAATGAATAAAACCGGTTTAACGTTTTCTTTTAAAGCTTGTCTGAATACAGTTTCAGTTTGAGGCATGATACCTTCTACAGCACAAACAACAACTACTGCACCGTCTACAGCTCTCATTGCACGAGTTACGTCTCCACCGAAGTCAACGTGACCAGGAGTATCTATTAAGTTGATTAAGTATTCATCATCTTTGTAATCGTGTACCATGGAAACGTTTGCAGCGTCGATAGTAATACCACGTGCTTGTTCTTGTTCATCAAAATCCAAGAATCTTTGGTCACCAGCAAGCTCTTCAGAAATCATACCTGCACCTGCTAAGAGGTTATCAGATAAAGTGGTTTTACCGTGGTCAATGTGAGCACAGATACCGATGTTTCTGATAGATTCCGGTTGGAACATCAATTCTTTAATTTTTGCAATCATTTTGTCTCGTCTACTCAAGAAAATCACCTAAATATGAATATGATTAGTGTGCTGCTTTAGCAACTCTTTCTTTCTCTTCAGCTTTTTGTAAAGCAAAGCTTCTTGAATCTTCTTCAGAAGCAAGGATTAATTCATCAGCTAAACATTCAGCAACAGATCTTTTGTTTTTGAATGAAGATTGTAAAGTACCTCTGGTTAAGAATCCGAGTGAAAGATCAACTCTTCTTTGAGGAGAAATATCAACTGCTACTTGGTATCCAATACCACCGTATTTGATACGGGTAGTTTCTTCACGAGGTGCAGTGTTTTCAACTGCAGTAACTAAAACTTGAACAGGGTTCTTTTTAGTTCTTTTGTTGATAATTTCTAATGCTTCTTTTACAATGTTATAAGCTTTATTTTTCTTACCTGAGTTGAGGTGGGTTCTCATAACTTTGTTCATTAATCTTTCAACAATAGATACTTTTGATTTTGCGAATTGTCTTTTTACGTGTCTACCTGAAGTGTGAGGTACGAGAGTTTCATCCAAACAGATGTATTTAACTAAACCTAAGTCCTCAACTTTTACTTCATCGAGATCCCATTTATCAAATAATTTACTCATAAAAATTACCTTCCTTATCTTACAGGTTTTTCTATTTTTCCACTTACCATTTCAGATAAAGCTACATTGTTAACTTTGGACACTTTCCAACGAACTCCAGGAATATCTCCCATGGATCTTCCGGATGGTCCACCAATTCCTTCAATCATAACTTCATCGTGCTCATCGATAAAACCGATAGCTCCGTCACCTGGTGCGAAAGCAGTTAATTGTTTACCGTTTTTAATCAATTGAACACGTACACATTTACGAATAGCAGAGTTAGGTTGTTTTGCTTCTATCCCTACTTTTTCGATTACAATTCCTCTAGCTTGAGGAGCTCCTTCGAGAGGGTCTGCTTTAACGTCTAACCTTAAAGCTCTCCTTTTGTAATCTACATCTTTCCACTTAAAATTTTGTCTATTCTTTTTAAGTTTTTTTGCAGCAAAAAGTCCTGGCATAATTTTTCCTCTAAACATTTTGTCAAAAAACATATCTAAGAATCCACCGCTGCGATTTATACTATACACTATTAGTACAATCTAAATTCTAAGATATAATTAGTAATAATAATTAATTTAGATAAATAACAAACGTTTTTATCTAAAACAAAGATATCCTGAAATAAATTATAAAACAATGACAAAAAGCACACATAGTCATGTTCGAATAAGTATAGATATCTTACATTTAAATATCTTTTTTAACCTTTATAAAGGTATGGTTTTTTTAATGTAAAATAAAAAAAGTCAATGAAAAAAAATTAAATAAAAAAAATAAAATAGCTATAAAGCTATTTTAAAATTATGTTATCAATATTATGTAACCTATTAGCTAATAATTTAGCCCTTTCAATGTTAACACCATTCTTACCAATAGCAATACGCTTATTGGTGTTGTCTGTTGCAACAGTAGCTATCTTTTCCCCATTTTTTCTGGTGGAAATTTTAACTGACTGCAGTTCAGCAGGAGATAAAATGTTTCTAATAAACTGAACAGGGTCTTCATTCAATTCAATGACTTCAACCCCACGATCTACTGCTTTTTGAACTTTTGATACTGTACTTCCACGTTTACCGATAGCTAGTCCCATATTGCCTTGTTTAACAACGAAAGTAACCTTATTGTTATCATCATCGATAATGCAATCCTTAACCATTGCTCCAGTCATATTTTCAAAAAGAGCAATGAATCGTATTTCACTTGCACCGAATTTAATAGACACGTAAATCTACCTCAAATCGTCTAATATAGTAGAATCTCCTGGATCGTTAACGATTAATGTAGCAACGGTAAAAGGTTTACCACAAACAGAACCTAAGTCGACACTTGTTCCATCATAAATGTGACAAGGGATTTCTGAGAGTTTTGCATAATATTCAACATCTTCAA